>JBHENL010000055.1:0-4183 GCA_046262075.1 Gemmatimonadota bacterium | reverse complement strand
CACGAGGGACTGCGCCCCTACGGCGGGACGTTCCTCATCTTCTCGGACTACATGCGCCCGACGATCCGGCTGGCCGCGCTTATGAAGCAGCCGGTGATCTACGTGTTCACGCACGACTCGGTGGGAGTGGGCGAGGACGGGCCGACGCACCAGCCGATCGAGCACCTCGCGTCGCTCCGCGCCGTGCCCAACCTGTTCCTGATCCGTCCCGCGGACGGCGCCGAGACCGCGGGCGCCTGGAGGGTGGCGCTCGAGCGAGACGGCGGCCCGACCGCCCTGGCGCTCACGCGCCAGAAGGTCCCTCAGCTCGAGCGCTCCGGCCTCTCCGCGGAGGAGGGCGTGCTGCGCGGCGGCTACGTGCTGGCCGACCTGCCCGAGGACGCGGGCGCCACCGCCCGGCCGGACCTGATCCTGATCGCCACCGGCTCGGAGGTGCACGTGGCGCTCGAGGCCGGACGCCGCCTCGCCGGCGAGGACCTGCGCGTGCGGGTGGTGAGCCTCCCCTGCTGGGAACTCTTCGAGGCGCAGCCGGAGGACTACCGCGCAGAGGTGCTGCCCCGCGACGTGACCGCGCGCGTCTCGGTCGAGGCGGGGAGCCCGCTGGGATGGGAGCGCTACGTCGGGCGTGACGGCGTGATCGTCGGCATCGATCGCTTCGGTGCCTCCGCGCCCGGCGACGTCGTGCTCGAGAAGCTGAGCTTCAACCCCGAGAACGTCGTCCGTCAGGCGCGGAAGCTCCTGCGCCGCGGCGTCGAGGCGGACGCGGCGGGAAGCGCGGAGCGGCGATCCCCCGCGGGACACGCCGGCGGCAAGGGCACCCGGAACCCGGGCTCCAGCGGGAAGGGTGGGACGGGCGAGGCGGATCACGGCAACGGATCGTCGCGAGGCCGCGCCCGGCGGCGTTGAGCCGGTCCGCCGCCGCGCACGAAGAGAACCTCCAGGGGGAGCGATGCCCGACGATCTCGAGGTCCGCGTGCAGCGCACGCCCAATCCGAACAGCATGCTCTTTCACGTGAACCGCGCGCTCACGGAAAAGAAGACGGGCGAGACCTTCTCCAACGAGGATACGGCCGCCGCCTCGCCGCTCGCGCGCGAGCTGTTCAAGGTGGCGGGCGTGCGCTCCGTGTTCTTCCTGCCCAGCTCGGTCACCGTCAGCCGCGACCCCGCCGTGGCGTGGGAGGACATGCTCGACGACCTCGAGAGCGCGATCCGGGCCGGCCTCTCCGGCTGACCTGACGGGCCCGGCCGTGGAACGCGAGCTGAAGCTCGTCCTCGACCCCGCCGACTACCTCCGCCTCGCTTCGTCGCTCCCCGGCTACGCGGGGGAGCGCTGGCTCGCAAACCACTACTTCGACACCTCGAGTCGCACGCTGCGTCGCTGCGGCGCCATGCTGCGCATCCGCGAGACCGCCGAGACGCGGATCCTGGGGCTCAAGCAGGGCATCGAAGTGCGCGGCGGCGCGTTCACGGCCGCGGAGCGCGAAGAGCCTCTGGACGAGGCCGCCTGGCGGCGGGTCGTCCGCGCCGGCGGGGACGTGGCCGTGCTGGACCACCCGATCGTCCGCGACGGACTGGCGCTGGCGGGCGCCGCCGTGGTGCCGTACGCCGGTACGCTGCGCGTCCTGCGGAAGCTCTACCGTCTCGCGCCGGATGCGGCGCTCGAGCTCGACCTCGCGCTCTTCGAGGACGGCAGCCAGGACTGCGAGCTGGAGGTCGAGACGGATCGTCCCGAGAGCCTGCGCCCGTTCGTCGAGGAGCTGCTCGCCCGCAAGGGCGTGGCGTGGCGGGAGCAGACGCGGACGAAGTACGAGCGCTTCCTCGCGCACCCGACGCGTGAGGCGCTCGAGCTCTGCGACTCGCGGGAGGGAGAGGTGATCACGGTGGGGGACGGCGTGGTCGTGAAGCGCGCGCCGCTCCGCGGATCCGGAGTATTCGCCACGCGCCGGTTCGCGGCCGGCGAGCCCGTGCTCGAGCTCAAGGGCGCCCGGGTCACGGGCGAGCTCCCGCGCGAGGTCGGCATGCGCTGGGTACAGGTCGGGCCGCACACCTTCCTGGATCCCGCGGGAACGATCGGCCGGCACCTGAACCACAGCTGCGCCCCCTCGGCAGGCGTGCGTGGCTCCCGTACTCTCGTCGCGCTGCGGCCGCTCGAGGCGGGAGAGGAGGTCGTCTACGATTACGCGATGACGGAGTGGGAGCTGGAGATGGTGTGCTGCTGCGGCACCCCGGCCTGCCGCGGATTGATCACGGGCTATCGCGGGCTCACCGAGAAGCTGCGCCGCGTCTACGACCCCTTCGTGTCGGACTACCTGCGGGAGCTGGGGGCCGCGGCGGCGAACGCACCTTCGGGCGAGGGCGCCCAGGCGCGCCCGGAGCGCCTCGACGCCGCCTCCGACGCCGCCTGACGTGCGGCGGATCGCCGTCCTCCCGGGCGATGGGATCGGCAAGGAGGTCGTGCCCGCCGCGCTGAAGGCGCTGGCGGCGCTCGAGGAGAGCTCCGGGATCCGCTACCAGACGGAGCTCTTCGACTACGGGGCCGACCGGTATCTCGCCAGCGGCGTGACGCTTCCCGAGGGGCAGCTCGAGGCCTTCGGGGCCTACGACGCGATCCTGCTCGGAGCCCTGGGCGACCCTCGCGTGCCCGACAACGCCCACGCCCGTGACATCCTCTTCGGCATCCGCTTCGGCCTGGATCTCTACGTCAACCATCGGCCGATCAGGCTGCTGCACGAGCGCCTCTGCCCGCTCAAGGGGAAGACACCCGAGGACGTGGACTTCGTCGTCCTGCGCGAGAACACCGAAGGCGCCTACGTGGACGTGGGCGGCGTCTTCAAGCGCGGCACGCCGGACGAAGTGGCCGTCAACGAGGACGTGAACACCCGCAAGGGCGTCGAGCGCATCCTGCGCCACGCCTTCGAGCTGGCGCGCTCGAGCGGCCGCGGGAAGGTCGCGATGGCCGACAAGTCGAACGCCCTGCGCCACGCGCACGGTCTGTGGCTGCGCGCTTTCGAGGAAGTCGGGGCCGAGTACCCGGACGTGGAGCGGCGGCATTACTACGTGGACGCGATCGCCATGCAGATGGTCCGCTCGCCCGAGGAGTTCGAGGTGATCGTGACCAGCAACCTCTTCGGCGACATCCTCACCGACCTCGGCGCGGCCCTGCAGGGCGGGCTCGGAATGGCGGCGTCGGCGAACGTTCACCCCGGAGGTGCCGCGATGTTCGAGCCGGTCCACGGGTCGGCCCCGCCGCTGGCGGGCAGGGACGTGGCCAACCCGATGGGGGCGATCCTCACCTGCGCGCTTATGGTGGAGCACCTGGGGGACGCCGCCGGCGGCCGGCTGCTCGAGGAAGCCGTACGCGCAGCACTCGTCGAGGGCGTCTGTACCCCGGACGTAGGCGGCACGCGCGGCACGTCGGATGTCGCGGAGTGGATCACTGCCCGCGTCCGGCGCGGGGCGGGCCGAGAGTGAACGCGCAGGCCCGGGGCGCGGTCACGTTGGGCGCGTTGCTCCTCGCCACGCCCGCCACGCTGTGGCTCTTCCTCGCGAACCCGCAGAGCCCGAGCGAGCTCGGCAGCCGCCTCGCACTCGGCCTCTCTCCGGACCCCTACTCGGCCGAGATGTACGCCGCCTCGGAGCTCATGGAGCGCGGGCGCGGATTCTTCGCCATCGAGGAGCCGACCGACTCCGAGGCCGGCTCCGCCCGGCGCTGGCTCCTGGAGGCGCGGGCCCGCTTCGAGCGCGCCGCGGCGCGCGCCGGCTCGGCCGAGGAAGCCACGCGAGCGCGAGAGGGTTGGGCCGGGGCGGACCTCGAGCTCGCGCGCTGGGGGTTGCGGCAGGGAAAGGGAAGTGGGCGGTGGGGAACGGACGACGAGGACCTCTTCCGCTGGGGGTTGGCCTACGCGCGCGAGGGGCTGGGTCTGACCGGCGTCTCGCCGGAGCTCCGCGCCGGCCTGCAGGACGTCGAGGAAGAGCTGGATGGCGAGCTCTCCTTCTGGCGATGACGGCACGCGGTTACGGAGGAGACCTCGCCGCCTGGAGCTCACCGGAGCGGGACGTTCGCCGCGGCCTCGCCGGAGCCGGACGCCCCGCGGAGACGGCCCTCCTTCTGCTGGGGGCCGTTGTCCTGTGCGGGGTCCGGCTGCCGCAGCAGGACGGGCGCACGCTCGCGTTCGAGCCGTTC
>JBHENL010000054.1:0-5078 GCA_046262075.1 Gemmatimonadota bacterium | reverse complement strand
GCGCCGCCGCCCCCGCGGCGGCCAGGGAAGGGCAGGGGCTCCCCAGGCGAGGCCGCCGGTGAACGTCCGCACGCTTCCGCAGGTCCTCCAGCACGCCGCCGAGAGGTACGACAAGCCGGACGCGCTGCTCCACAAGCGCGGCGGCGAGTACGTTCCGATATCGCACAGCGAGCTGCGCCGCGAGGTGGAGAGCGTGGCGTACGGGCTGCTGGGCCTCGGGCTGGAGCCGGGGGACCGCGTCGCGCTCCTCTCCGAGAACCGGCCCGCCTGGGCGATCGCCGACCTCGCGATCCTCTCGGCCGGCGGGCTCACGGTTCCCGTCTACGCCACCCTCGCCGCCGAGTCCGTGGAGTACATCCTCGCCGACGCCGGAGCGCGAATCGCCTTCGTCTCGAGCCGTGAGCAGCTCGAGAAGGTGCTCTCCGTGCGCGCGAGGACCGCGCTCGCGCACCTGGTGACGATGGAGCCCGTGGCGCACCAGGACCCTTCGGTGCTATCGCTGAAGCAGGTCTCGGCGCTGGGCGAGAAGAAGCGGGACGAGTCGCTGGGCCTGCTCACGCAGCGCCTCGACGCGCTCGACCCCCACGCCGTCGCCACGATCCTGTACACCTCCGGGACGACCGGTCGGCCCAAGGGCGTCATGCTCTCGCACGACAACATCCTTTCGAACGTCCGCGCCGCGCTCTCCGTGCTGTCGATCCAGCCCACGGACGTCTGCCTCTCGTTCCTGCCGCTGAGCCACATCTTCGAGCGCATGGCTGGCTACTACGCGATGATGATGGCCGGAGCCACGATCGCCTACGCGCAGTCCACCGAGACCGTGGCGCAGGACATGGTCGAGGTGCGCCCCACGATCATGAACAGCGTGCCGCGTCTGTACGAGAAGATCTACGCGCGGGTGATGGACGCCGCGCACGAGGGATCGGCCGTGAAGCGGCGCCTCTTCCTCTGGGCCAAGGACGTGGGCGAGCGCGTGGTGGAGCACCGGATGGCGGGGACTCCCGTGCCGCGCGCGCTCGCGCTGAAGCACCGGCTCGCCGGCCGGCTGGTGTTCAGCAAGCTGCGCGCGCGCACGGGGGGGCGGCTGCGCTTCTTCTGCTCGGGCGGGGCGCCTCTGGCGGCGAAGATCGCGAAGTTCTTCTGGGCCGCCGACCTCCCGATCCTGGAGGGGTACGGGCTCACCGAGACCTCGCCGATCATCGCCGTGAACACGCTGCAGGCGATCCGGCTGGGGACGGTGGGGCCGCCCTTGCCCGGCGTGGAGGTCCGAATCGCCGCCGACGGCGAGGTGCTCTGCCGCGGCCCGAACGTGATGCTCGGCTACTACCGGATGCCGGAGGAGACGGCGGTGGCGCTGGCGGACGGCTGGTTCCACACCGGCGACATCGGCCACCTGGACGCCGACGGCTTCCTGCTGATCACCGATCGCAAGAAGGACCTGATCAAGACGTCGGGCGGCAAGTACATCGCGCCGCAGCCGATCGAGAACCGCTTGAAGATGAGCAAGTTCGTGAGCCAGGCCGTGGTGGTCGGAAACCGGCGGAAGTTCGCCTCGGTGCTGATCGTCCCGAACCTCGAGAACCTGCGCAAGCACGCCCAGCGCTCCGGAATCCCGTTCACCGACGACGCCGGGCTGCTCGTCCATCCGCAGGTGAGCTCCCTGTTCGAGGACGTTCTCGAGGAGGTGAACCGCGACCTCTCGCACTTCGAGTCGCTGAAGCGCTTCACGCTCCTGCCAAACGACTTCACGATCGAGTCCGGCGAGCTGACGCCGACTCTGAAGGTGAAGCGGAACCTCATCGAGTCCCGCTACGTCGACCGGATCGATGGCATGTACGGAGAGAGACTGGAGGTTTGAGGCGGCTGTCCCCGTCCAGGGACGCCGGGATGGAACTTTTTCCGTGAAAGGTGACAGCTCCCGATCTCGGTACCCGGCCCCGGCTCCTCGGCGACGTTGCGGGACAACGACTTCGCTGAACGACGAGGGCCGGGCACGCGGGTTGCTTCTGGATATCCCGACCTGGTCCGTGTGCGGCACCGTCACGGAACGGGAACACTCCTGAGCAGTGGGGGTATCCTGATGCCGGTAGCGAGGTTGGGCGCCGAAGCGGGGGTGCGCAGGAAGCACCTGACGCTTCACGAGATGGATCGGGAGGGCGCGGGGGAGCGCGCCGGCTCGCGGGCGGAGGCGTCGCGCGAGCTCGTGGAGCTCCGGGACAACGATCTCGTCCGCGAGTACCTCGCCGGTAATCCGGCGTGCTTCCGCACGCTCGTGGAGCGCTACCACACGCGGATCGTGAACTTCCTGTACCGGTCGATCGGCGATCGGGAGCGGGCCGAGGACCTGGCCCAGGAAGTGTTCATCCGCGTCTACAAGCACCTGGAGCGCTTCGATCAGGAGAAGAAGTTCTCGACGTGGATCTACACCATCGCGTCGAACCTGGCGAAGAACGAGCTGCGCAACCGCAGCCGCAACCCGCTGGTGCTGTTCCAGGCGCTCACGAGCCAGTGGTCCGACGACCACCGGCCGCTGCAGTTCGAGGACACGAACTACCGGCCCGACGACCTCTACCGCAAGCGGCACCTGCGGGAGCTGGTCGAGCGGTCGGTGGAGCAGCTGCCGGAGCACCACCGCATCGTCTTCGTGCTCCGCGAGATCGAGGGAAAGAGCTACGAGGAGATCTCGGACATCACGGCCACCAACCTGGGGACCGTGAAGTCCAGGCTGAACAGGGCACGCCACAACTTCGCAGAGATCATCGCGCCGCACCTGGAATAGCCGGGAAGCGGCGCCTCGCGCGGAGGGGCCGCCACCGGATTTCCATGGATTGCGATCGCGCTCTAGACCTGCTGCACGACGAGGACGGCCGCCCGCCCGCCGGCGAGCTCGCCGACCATCTCCTGACCTGTCCGGGCTGCCGGCGGCTGCGACAGATCTTCCTCCGCAGCCGCCCCATCCTCCGCAGCCTCCCCCCCGCGCCCGCTCCCCCCGACTTCGTCCGACGCCTCCAGGATCGCATCGAGCGGCTCGAGCGTGCCCGCCGCCGCCGCCGCCGGGCGGGACGCGTGCTCGTGGGCGTCGGCTCCGGCACCGCCTGCGCCGTGCTCCTCGGACTCCTGCTATCGGCGAACGCCAGGCCCTGGGGCGAGGGCGCGGCCGCGTGGCTCCGCGGAGCGAGCGCGAGCTCCGGCACGATGCTGGTGCGGGTGGTGCGGCCGCTGCCGAGCGTGGATCCCGCCGAGCAAGGGCCGTTCGGGACGCCGGAAGAGACGGCCCCGCGGATCGATCCGGCCACCGCCGTGCCGTGGAGCTCGACGTTCGCGCTGTCGGCCGACGCGCAGCAGCCGGAATCCGAGTCACGGCGGGCCTGGAGCGGCTGGCTCCCGCCGCCGCCCTACGACGCGCCGCCGCCGGTCCTGGTCGCCGGCCCTTCCTGGACGTTCGTCGCCGCCCCCGTATCGCTGCGCTTCGTATCGACCGCCTCCGCTTCCCAACCGAGCGCCGCCGAGTAGATTGAGCCGCGGGTCTCCCCCGCGCTCCCTTCCAGCTCCGAGGCCGTCGCGAATGCCGCCCAGCGGGCCCGCCTGCGCCTATCTCCTGTCGGGTGACGACGAGATCGCGAAGTCCGAACGGCTCGAGGCGCTGATCGCCGAGCGGCTGGACGCCGCCGCGCGCGACTTCAACCTGGACCGCCTCTCGGCCCGCGACGCCGACCCCTCGGCGCTTGCCACGCTCCTCGAGACGCCGCCGCTCCTGGGTCAAGCCCGCGTGGTCGTCCTGCGGGATGCCGAGAGCGCCTCGCCCGTCGTGCTCGGCGCGGTCGGCGATTTCCTGCGACGTGCCCCCTCCACGACGTGCCTCGTGGCGCTCACGGTCGGCAAGGCCGCGGGAGAGCCGTGGACATCGTTCCGCCGGCTCGGTCGCGAGGAGAGCTTCGATCCGCCGAAGGGCGCGGCCGCCTTGAAGGCGCGCGTCCGGGACGAGGTACGGCGCGCAGGCAAGGAGATCGAGGAGCGCGCCGCGGGGATGCTGGCGGAACTGCATCCCGACGGCTCCGTAGGGCTGCTCCAGGACGTGGCCAAGGTCGTGGCGCACGCCGGTGAGCGCGCCCGGGTCACCCCTGCCGACGTGGAGGCCGTGACCGTGTCGGCACCCCTGGGCAACCGGTATACTTTCGTGGACCTCGTCGGCATGGGGCGCGCCGCCGAGGCGGTGGCCGAGCTGCACGCGCTCCTCGAGCAGGGCGAGAGTCCGATCTTCCTGGTGACCCTGCTTGCGCAGCACGCCCTTCTGCTGGGCGGAATCCGCGCCTGCGAGGCGCGGGGCGAGCGCAGTTCCGAGGCGATCGCGGGCGCGCTGGGCAAGTCGGCCTGGATCCTCGACCGCCGGAACTTCCGCGTCCGCGGCTACGAATCGCCCCGCGTCCAGGCCCGCCGCTACGATCGCGAGGCGATCGACGCCTGGCTGGCCAGCCTCTTGCAGCTCGACCTGGCCCTCAAATCCTCGCGTCTGGCGCCGGGGACGATGATGGAGGAGTGGGTGCTACGCAGGATGGCCGTCGCGCCGTCGGCCGCTTGACAGAACCGCGCTGGAGCGCCCCGCGGCGCTCCGCCCGCAGGAGGACAACGCATGTCGAGCCCAATACGTCGATCCGCTTCAGCGCTCGTCGCTCGCCGCTCCCGGACCGGCGCGACGCCGCGCAGCCGGCTGGGGGCGCTGGTGCTCCTCGCCGCTCTGAGCGCGCCGCTGGCGGCGCAGGAGTCTCCCGCCCTGTTCGTGGAAGGCGTGGAGCGCTACCGCGCCGGGGAGTACGGCGAGGCGCAGCGGCGGCTGCGCGAGTACGTGGAGGCGTTCGGCGAGCGGCGCGGCCCGCAGGCGGAGCACCTCGGAGAGGCCTATCACTACCTGGGGCTCATGACGGCCGACGCGCGGCTGGCGGAGGGCTACTTCCTCGCCGTGGCTCAGCGTTATCCCGCCACGCCGCTGGCCGACGAGTCGGTGGCCCGTCTGGCGCAGCTCCACGCGGTGCGGGGCGACCACGCCGACGCCCGCGAGCGGTGGCGGGCGCTCGCGCGCG
>JBHENL010000053.1:0-22547 GCA_046262075.1 Gemmatimonadota bacterium | reverse complement strand
GCCATGATCAGCGCACCGAGGAACGCCCACAGGAAACCCGCCACGGCGAAGCCGGGGACCAGCGCGGCCGCGAGCCAGAACAGCAACCCGTTCAGCACCAGCAGGAAGAGCCCCAGCGTCAGGACCGTGATCGGGATCGTGAGCACGAGCAGCACGGGCCGGATCACCGCGTTGACGAGGCCGATCACCAGCGCCGCCACGAGCAGCGCCGCCAGGGTGGCGACCTCGATCCCCGCCAGGAGCAGGTCCGTGATCCACAGCGCCAGCGCGTTCAGGAGCCAGCGCAGGACGAGCTTCATGCGGCACTTCCTCGTACGAGGGAGCTGGCGTCCGGGGAAGGGCCCAGTCCGAGCGGGGGCGTGAACGGTAGGGCACGACCCGGGGAAGCGCAAATGGGGACGCCCTTCCGCTCCGTTCCACCCGTGTCGACACCCGTCCAGACGATCCGCGAAGCGCGGAGTCGAGCTCCGCGAAGGCCTCTCCACGCAGCAGAGGACGCAGCCACTCTCATTCGCCTCCCGCCCCGGTTGCCGGCGAAGGGCCTCCGGCCGGAGACTGCGGTGGAAACCGTCCTGTTCGTCGTACGCCAGCCATTGCGAGCACGTACTCCAGCAGCGTCCAGAGGGTCGAGATCCCGTAGACCACGCTGCGCCGCACGCCGATCGAGGACGCCTCCGGGAAGTAGCGGCAAGGTATGGGCGCGTCGCCGATGCGGAAGCCGAAGTACGCCGCCTGCGCCAGGAACTGCGTGTCGAAAACGAAGTCGTCCGAGTTCTCGCGCCAGGGAATCGTCTCGAGCGCGCGGCGGCTGTAGACGCGGAAGCCCGAGTGGAAATCGCCCAGGTTCTGCCCGAGCACCACGTTCTCGAGGAACGTGAGTGCACGGTTGAACAGGTACTTGTAGACCGGCATCCCGCCGGCGAGCGTCTCGGCCCGGCTGCGGACGCGGTTCCCCAGGACCACGTCGCAGACGCCACGCTCGACGAACCCGACGAAGAGCGGCACGAGGCGCGAGTCGTACTGGTAGTCCGGGTGGATCATGACCACCACGTCGGCGCCGCGCTCAAGGGCCAGCGTGTAGCAGGTCTTCTGGTTCCCCCCGTAGCCGCGATTCCGCTCGTGCTGGACGGTCGTCAGGCCCAGCCGGCGCGCGAGCGCGGCCGTGCCGTCCTTGGAGCAGTCGTCCACCAGGATCACCTCGGCGACCGAGCCGCCGGGTATGTCGCGGTAGGTGGCCTCGAGCGTCGCCTCGGCGTCGTAGGCGGGCATCACCACCACGACGCGACACCCCGCAGCGGCGGGCTGCGATCTCTGGTCCTGGAGCAACGGAACGCCTCAGCTCGCCGGAGGAGAGCCGGCGGGGCTTCCCGCCACGCGGAAGATCGCGATCACCTGCCCGTGCGGGTCCACCTGCCTGAGCTCCAGCCGGAGATCCCGCGGCAGCGTCACCTCCGCCTCGAGCAAGGGCGCCAGCTCCGGCCGGGTGTCCACGTCGCCCGACGTGACGACGACGACCCCGGCCCGGTTCGCGCGCGCGACCCGGCCCAGCTCCTCGGGGGGAACACCGGTCGGCAGGGCCTGCTGGTCGAAGTTGTCGGAGTAGTAGGTGAAGCCGGGGTCGCTGCCGAGGTAGCCCTCCTCGGGTGCATGGCGCGCCAGCCAGACGCCCACGACGCGTGCGCCCGGTCCACGGTCGGCCGTCCGCTCGTGCGCCATCAAGGCGGTCCCTCCGATCAGCGGACCCAGCGTCGCGATTGCCGCGAGGCGGAGCGCCACCGCGGCGGCTCTCGTCGAGCCGCCGGCGTTCAGCGCCACGACCTCCGTGAAGCGGACGAGCCCGCGTCCGGCCCACACGGCGAGCACCGGGAGCGTCTGCACGAGATACTGCGGCTGGATGATGAACAGGGGATAGAGCACGTGCGGCGCGAGCCAGGCGAGCACGAGCAGGACCTCGGCGGCCGCCGTGCCCCGGCGGAAGACGGTCCCCAGCAGGCCGAGTGCCGCGAAGGCGAGCACGAGCGGGGAGAACACGAGCCGCAGGAGGTAGAAGCGCGAGAGGTTCATCAGGTTCTCGACGTACGTCCGCACGCGGCTGCTCCACGAGAGGCCCGCGGGCGTCTCCGGCGGTCCCAGCAGACGCCCCTGCTCGTCGACGCCGTAGAGCTCCTCCTGCCAGGCCCCGAGCTCCTCCACGTCGTAGGCCGATCCGATCGCGACGTTGGCCGCGGCCTTCGCGAAGAGCGGCGAGTCCCCGAGTCTCTGCCACGCGAAGGCGGTCGCCGCCACGATCAGCACCCCGGCGACGATGCCGCGCTGCGCGCTCCTTTGCAGGGCCCGTTGGACCCCGTCCCGGGCCAGGTCGGCGATCGCCAGGACCACGAGGCCGACCACCAGGTAGAACAGCGTGTCGTTGCGGACGAGGAAAGCGAGTGCGAAGAGGCCGGCGGCCCACAGATCCGTCCGGGAGGATCGGGCGCCGGCGCTCGCCTCGGTGGCTGGCGCAACCAGGTACGACGCCGCGGCGAGCAGCGCGCCGGCGACGCACGCCGTCAGGAGCGACTCGGTGTAGCCTACGGTGGAGTACTCGACGAGCCGCGGGTGGAGTGCGGCGATCCACGCCGCCAGCACCGCGGCGCGCGAGCCCGCGAGCCTCTCGGCCAGCGCGTAGACCAGCCCCACGGTGACGATCCCCGCCACGAGCGACACGATCTCGCCCGCGAGCACGGGGTCGTCCACGAGCGCGTCCACCGCCGCCACGACGACGCTGTAGAAGCTGTACATGAAGCGGCTCACCCCCCACCACTCCCCCTCGCGGATGAACCGGGCGTTCAGCGCGTAGTCGTACGCGTCGTTCCAGGAGGTGTCCATCCGGGACCAGACGAGCAGCCGGATCCCGGCGCCCGCGATCAGTGGCGGAAGAGAGTCTCGGACGCGGAGGTGGCGGGGAGCCAACTGAGGACAGCGCCTCCGAAAGAGCCGGCCGCGATCCGCGAAGGGCGCGGAGGCAGCGGTGATCCGCGCGAGGAGAGATCAGAGGATTTGGCTCGCAGCCCCTCGAGCAGTCAAGTCCGCAGAACGTATGGGCGTGTGCAGCGGCGGCACTGCACGTGACGAAAGCATTGACCCGAGCCCCGCACGACCGTACCTGCTGTCTCGGGGCCGCCGCTCGCGGCCCAGCTCGGCAAGAGGATCCGTAGAAGAGGAGGTCCGATGACGTCTGCAACGGCCGCCACGGCAGCCCGCACGCCCTACCGGGTCAAGCTCCATCACATCGAGTGCTGCAACTGCAATCACGGCTGCAACTGCCAGTTCGAGGGGACGCCGAACGAGGGCAAGTGCGAGTTCCTGGTGGGGTTCGAGGGCATCGAGGGGTCCTTCGGCGACGTGGACATGGCCGGGGTGCGGTTCGTCGTGGGCTGCAAGTATCCCGGCGCCATCCACGAGGGCAACGGCACGGTGGTGCTGTTCGTGGACGAGTCGGCGCGCCCCGAGCAGGTGGACGCGCTGGCGACGATCCTGACGGGACAGGCGGGCGGCATGCCGTGGGAGGCGCTCGCCGGCACCGTGACGTCCCTGAGCGGCCCGATCCGCTCGAAGATCGAGATGAAAGTGGACGGCCGCCGCTCGTCCTTCCGCGTGCCCGGCGCGGTGGACGTGAAGCTCTCGGCCATCAAGGACGCCGTGTCCGGCGGCGACAAGGAAGTGCACATCGTCTACCCGAAGGGCGGCTTCTTCTGGGACGACGGGGACATCTGCACCACCGACACGATGCGCATCGAGCACGAGGCAGTGCGCTTCGAGCATCCGGGCCGCTACGCCGCGTACGCGATCGCGAACTGGACGAACCAGGCATAGGGGCGGTCCCCCCTCCCGGCGGTCGCGTGACCACCGCGACCTCCGCGGCGGCCGGCGGAGGCGGGCTCGAGCGCCTGCTCCGGCGCGACCTGCTGGTCGTCCTGCTGGGGGTGGCGCTCCTCGCCGTGCTGGCCTGGGCCCACGTCCTCCGCCTCGCGGATCGGATGCACGCCCCGGAGCACATGGCGATGCCCATGGCGCTGGCGTGGGGAGCAGCGGACTTCGCAGCGCTCTTCGCCATGTGGGCGGTGATGATGGCGGCCATGATGCTGCCCTCCGCGGCGCCGATGATCCTGCTCTTCGCGGCGACCAACCGGACCCGCCGGCGGCATCAGCACCCCGCGGCTCCCACGACGCTGTTCGTGGCCGGATACCTGCTGGCCTGGAGCGTCTACTCGGCGCTCGCCGCCTCGGCGCAGGTCGCGCTCCACAATGCGGCACTCCTCTCACCGATGATGGTCGGCACGTCACGAGTGCTGGGAGGCACGCTCCTGATCGCCGCCGGGCTCTACCAGTGGACGCCGCTCAAGCGGACGTGCCTCTCCCACTGCCGCTCGCCGCTGGCCTTCCTCTCGACGGAGTGGCGGGAGGGCGCGCTCGGCGCCTTACGGATGGGGCTGAAGCACGGCAGCTACTGCGTCGGCTGCTGCTGGGTCCTCATGGCGCTGCTGTTCGTCGGGGGGGTCATGAACGTGCTGTGGGTGGCCGCGATCGCGGTCCTGGTCCTCGCCGAGAAGCTCGCCCCGCGTGGTCTCTGGCTCGGCCGAGTGGCCGGCGGAGTCCTCGCGGCATGGGGGGTCTGGCTGTTGAATCCCGAAAGCGGCTGAGGACGGTGGGACAGCGAGGTTGCCGGGAGGCTCCCTCGAACGGATCAGCGCACCTCGCGGCGCAGTCGCTGGACATCCTCCGGCATGCGTTCCCGCCCGGGGACGGACGCGAACTCGCGCGCCCGACGCTCCACGTAAGCCCAGTCGATCTCGCCTCCCTTCCGGCGAACGACGCCGACCGAGTCCTCCCAATCGCGGGCGCGTCCCGCGAACAGCTTGTGGAGCAGCAAGTCCTCGGCCGTGGCGAAAGGAACGGCGAAGCCCGCCATCTCCACCCGGACGGCGCGCGCGATAGCCTGTGCCTCGTACGGCGTCGTGGAGAACACGAAATCCACGCGCAGGCCGCTCTCGGCGTGGCGCGCCGGGAGCACGAAGGTCTCGCGAACGAACGTCTCGACGTCGCGTGGAAGAGGGCTCAGATCCAGCTCTCGGCAGACCTCACGGACGTCGGGCAAACGGCTGGGATCGGCGCCCAGCGTGATGTCGATGTCCTCGGTGAGCCGCGGGCGGCCGTGGAGCAGGACGGCCTGGCCGCCGATCAACATGAAGGGGAGCTCGCGCTCCGAGAGCCGGCGCGCGAGCGAGGCGATGAAGCCGGAGACGTCAGAGAGCGGGGGGGAGGCCATTCACGGCGCGCGCGACCGCCAGGTCGGCCTCCAGATCCTCGCGCCAGTCGGCACCGAGGTCCGGGTTCACGGCGCGTGCCTCGGCCCACAAGGCCGTGTACAGGGCCAGGGCTTGCTCGTAGGTCAGGCGGGCGAATGCCTCCCGCTCGTACCTGCTCTCGAGGTCTTCGAGACGTCTGGACGACCGGATCACGAGCCCGTCCGGGTCGAAGAGGTCTTCCCCATCAGTACTCGCCCTTCTTCAGCAGGTCTCGCGCGATCACCAGCCGCTGGATCTCGTTCGTTCCCTCGAAGATCCGGTTGATGCGCGAGTCCCTGTAGAAACGCTCGGGCCACATCTCCTTGGAGTAGCCCATGCCGCCGTGGAGCTGGACGGCCTTGTCCACCACGCGGTCGAGCGCCTCGGAGCAGAACATCTTGCAGATGGCGGCCTCGCGGCTGAAGCGCAGGCCCTGGTCGCACATCCAGGCGGTCCGATAGAGGAGGTTCTCGATCGCGTAGGCGTCGGCGGCCATCTCGGCGAGCATCCACTGCACGGCCTGGAACTCGGCGATGGGCTGGCCGAAGGCCTTGCGTTCCTTCGCGTAGGCGATCGAACGATCGATGGCATCCTTGGCCGCGCCCAGCGCCGCGGCGGAGAGGCCGAGGCGGCCGACGTCGAGGACGGCCATCGCGATCCGGAATCCCTTCCCGATCTGGCCCAGGACGTTCTCCGCCGGCACCTCCATGTCGTCGAAGACGAGCTCCGAGGTGAGGCTGCCGGAGATCCCCATCTTCTCCTCGATCTTGCCCACCTTGAAGCCCGGGAACGTCTTCTCGACGATGAAGGCGGTGGTTCCCTCGCCCTCTACGTTCGCGAACATCGAGACCACGTCGGCGAGCGGCCCGTTCGTGATCCAGATCTTCGTGCCGTTCACGATCCAGCGGTCGCCGTCGCGGCGGGCGGTGGTCCGCATGTTCTGCGCGTCCGATCCCGATTCCGGCTCGGTCAGCGCGTACGCGCCGATCTTCTCTCCCCGCGCCATCGGCTTGAGATAGCGCGCCTTCTGCTCGGGCGTGCCGAACAGGTGGATCGCCATTGCCCCGATCGACTGGTGCGCGCCGATGAAGGTGGCCGTCGAGGCGCAGGCCCTGGAGATCTCCTCCTGCATGATGCAGTAGCCCATCTCGCCCATGCCGGCGCCGTCGTACTCCTCGGGGAACGCGACGCCGAGGAACCCCAGCTCGGCCATCTTGTCGATCAGCTCGCGCGGGATCGCGTGGTTCTTGTCGATGGCGTCGGCGATCGGGCGCAGCTCCGCGTCCACGAAGCGCTTGACGGTGTGGCGGAGCTCGGTCTGCTCGTCGGTGAACGTGAAGTCCATCGGTCAGCGCCTCTCCCAGGCCAGCCGCAGTCCCAAGCCGACCAGCTGTGGGTCCATGCCCCGGAGGGGCCTAGGCCCGCGCCTCGGCGGTCGTCGGGTCGATCACCTCCCGGATCTCCATCACGCTGTCGGCCGGGAACCCGCCCTGGCGGGCGTGCTCGCGGAGGCGCGCCTCGTCCGGCGCGATGTAGACGCACGTGATCTTGTCGTCGGTGACGTAGCTCTGCACCCACTGCACGTCGCCGCCCATTCCCCTGAGGACGCCGCAGGACTTCTGCGCGACGCCCTGCAGCTCGTCCGCGGACAGCTTCCCCGCTCCGGGCAGGTTCCGCTCGATCAGGTACTTCGGCATGGTGTCTCCTCGAGCACTCGGGTTTCTCCGGCTCGCAGGTGGGACCGCTCCACGTGTGGGCGGAGCGAGGGCACGCCGCGAGAGCACCTCCACGTTGGCCGGCAGCAGTGCCAGGAGCAACAGCGCGAGCCACGCCGGCGACGAATCGCGCAGGTCAGCGGGGTCCCTCCGACTTGTCCCGCACCCGCTCCCGCAGCCCCTTCGTCGCGACCTTCGCGCGCCGCTTCTGCTCGGCCCAGCCGCGCTCGTCGCGCCGCTGTTCGAAGCTGCGCAACTCGCTCTGGAGCTTGTGCCAGCTCCGCAGCCTCTCGAGCGGCAGCGTGCCCGCCTCGACGGCGGCGCGGACCGTACAACCAGGCTCGCTCTCGTGCGCGCAGGTGCTGAAGCGGCAGGCGGCGGCGAGCTCCTCCACGTCCTCGAAGGCCTCGCGCAGGCCCTCGCCACCCTCCCAGAGCTGCAGCTCTCGCAGCCCAGGCGTGTCGATGATCAAGCCGCCCCCGGGAACCGTGACGAGCTGCCGCCGGCTGGTGGTGTGCCGCCCCCTGCCGTCGGTCTCCCGCACTTCGGCGACCTCCTGCAGAGCCTCCCCGACGAGCACGTTGATCAGCGTGGACTTGCCCACGCCGGAGGAGCCCAGCAGGGCCACCGTGCGGTCGCCGGCGAAGTACGGGCGCAGCTCGTCCAGCCCGCGTCCCTCGACGCTGCTGATCACGTGCACCGGCGCACCGCGCGCCACCTCGCCCACTCGAGCGAGGCTCTCGTCCAGCGAGCCGGCCAGGTCCGCCTTGCTGAGCACGATGGCGGGCGAGGCCCCGCTCTCCCACGCGAGCGCCAGATAGCGCTCGAGTCGGCGGGTGTTGAGCTCGCCCGTGAGCGAGCTGACGACGAAGACCGCATCCACGTTCGCCGCCAGGACCTGCTCGCCCGCGGCGCGCCCCGCCTGCTGGCGTGAGAACCGGCTGCGCCGTGGCAGCACGGCGACCACGGCGGCGCTGCCCTGCCCGGGTGGTGGCAGGCGCAGCGCGACCCAGTCACCCACCGCGGGCAGCTCGGCGCTCGAGGCGGCCCGATGGCGCAGCCCGCCGGCCAGGGAGGCGGTGACCTCCCCGGCCGCCGTGTAGAGGCCGTAGCCGTTCTTGTGCTCCACGGCCACCCGCCCTGGAACCAGCCCCTGCACGGCGTGCGGCTCGAAGGCGGCCGCG
Organism: Gemmatimonadota bacterium; assembly: GCA_046262075.1. GTDB lineage: Bacteria > Gemmatimonadota > Gemmatimonadetes > JACCXV01 > JACCXV01 > JBHENL01. The sequence goes on along the minus strand of JBHENL010000053.1, from coordinate 14,321 downwards.
AAGCCGGAGTCCCATCCGTAGCGCTCGAGTGGCGGCGGCGCCTCGGAGCGTCCGCTCATCGGATGCCGTAGCCTCCCGCGGCCTGGACCTGCTCCGCCACCGCGAGCACGTCGGCGTCGGAGTTCCTCTCGAGCGTGGCAAGGTTGCGGCGCACGCGCCGCCAGGCTTCGTTCACGATGATGCGACAGCGGAGCACTTCCGGCTCGGCGGCGGCCTCCGCCGCGCCCTCCGTGACCTCCGTGGCCTCCGACATCCGTCTCAGCGCGGCGTCCGCCCGCGAGAGGACGGCCGCCATCAGGTAGAGGTCCACGATCGAATCGGCGACGCGCCGCAGCACGATCTGCCGCTCGGGGATCTCCTTCTTGTGGCGCCGCAGGGCGGCCTCGGCCGCCCCCGCGAGCGCGGCGACGTACTCCTCGAGCCGCTGCCGCTCCGGTGCCAGCCCGGGGTGCAGCCCACGCACCTCTGGTCGCGCGAGTGTTCGGCGCACGCGGCGGGCGGCGTACTCGCGCAGGACCCCCAGCTCGCTCACGGGGTGCTTCAAGGCGTGCCCCACCTCGCGCAGCAGCTCGCCGGGCTCCTGCAGGCCCGTGAGCGCGGTGTAGAGCCGCAGGATCTCGTTCGTGCCCTCGAAGATCAGGTTGATCCGCGAGTCGCGCAGCATGCGCTCGTAGGGGTACTCCTTCATGTACCCCATCCCGCCCGCCACCTGCAGCGCCTCGTTGACGATGCCCCAGATCGTCTCGGAGCAGTGGACCTTGCACACCGCCGACTCGATCGACGTGTCCCGCACCCCGCGGTCCACCAGCCCGGTCGTGAGATAGACCATGCTCTCCATGCCGAAGATGCCCAGGTCCATGCGGGCGAGCTTCTCCCGGATCAGCTCGAAGTCGACCAGCGGCTTGCCGAACTGGCGCCGCTCGGTCGCGTGGCGCAGCGCCTCGGCCAGGATCGCCCGCCCGCCGCCCACGCATCCCGCCGCCAGTCCCAGGCGCCCCGAGTTCAGCACCTCCATAGCGACCTTGAAGCCCTTGCCCTTGGGCCCGAGGAGGTTCGAGGCGGGCACCCTTGCGCCCTCGAAGTGCACCTCGGTCGTGGAGGAGCCCTTGATGCCGAGCTTGTGCTCCTCCGCGCCCGTCGAGACGCCCGCCGTCTCCCGCGGCACGAGGAACGCCGAGATGCGGTCGCGGCGCTCGCCGAACTCCGCCACTTCGGTGCGGGCGAAGACGGTGAAGAGGCCCGCGATCCCTCCGTTCGTGATCCAGATCTTCGTGCCGTCCAGCACGTACTCGTCGCGCTCGCCGTCGTAGACGGCGCGCGTGCGGATGCCCGCGTCGTCCGATCCCGCTCCGGGCTCCGTCAGCGCGAACGCCGCGAGCCGCTCGCCGCGGGCGAGCTCCGGGAGGAACCGGCTCCGCTGCTCCGGCGTGCCGAAGAGCAACAGGCCCTTCGTGCCGATCGAGGAGTGCGCGCCGAAGGTGGTCACGACCGACATGTCGAACTGCGCGAGGGTCTCGAAGACACGCGCGTAGAAGGTCGTGGAAGCGCCGAAGCCGGCGTGCTCCTCCGGCACCTGCAGGCCGAACACCCCCAGCTTGGCGAGCCCGGACAGCACCTCCGGCGGGATCCGGCCCTCCTCGTCGATCCGGCGGGAGTCGATGCGTTCGCGGGCGAAGGACTCGATCGATTCGCGCAGGATCGCGAAGCTCTCGGCTTCCTCGTCCGAGAGCCTCGGGTAGGGCAGCAGCAGGTCCTCGCGCACCTCGGCGGAGAAGAAGCTCCGGCAGAGGCCCGACGCGCCGCGCTCCGGAGCTCGCCCGTCGCGGCGCTTCCGGGGTTCGGGAGCCGCCGCTGGAACGGCCGCCGCCGGGGGCGCGCCCAGGCCTGAGTCGCGCTCAGTCACGTGGAGCCTCTGCCGGAGTGCGGGCCGCGAGCGTGGAACCACGCCGGCGCCCGGCGGCGGCATAGAAGCCTCCGCGTGCGCCGACGGCGCGCAGCGCGGGAGAGGGAGCGAGCCTGGCCCGTCCCTCCGACAGCCGCTCCAGGCCGGCGACGATCGCCTGGACGCCCACGGCGTCCGCGTGGCGCAGCAGCCCACCGCGAAACGGCGGGAACCCCGTGCCCGCGAGCATGGCCAGGTCCAGCTCCGCCGGACTCTCGACCACGCCCTCGGACAGGCAGAGCGCCGCCTCGTTCACCATCGGGAACACGAGCCGCCGCTCGAGGTCGACGGCGTCGGCTGCGGGCCCCCGGGCGTGCCTCAGCTCGCGGCGCAGCTCAGGGTCCACTCCCTTCCTCGATTCGCCTTCGTAGAGATAGAAGCCGCGGCCGCCCTTGCGGCCCGAGCGCCCCAGCGCCTGCAGTCGCTCCATCAGCGCGGCAGGCTGCATCCGCTCCGGGAAGGCCGCCGCGAGCACGGCACCAGCCCTGGACGCGACGTCGAGTCCCACGTCGTCGAGCAACGCCAGCGGTCCGACCGGCATCCCGAAGGCCGTCATCGCGCGGTCCACGGCCTCGATGGAGGCGCCCTCCTCGAGCAGGTGTACGGCCTCGTTCAGGTAGGGCATGAGGAGCCGGTTCACGAGGTAGCCCGGCGAGTCCTTCACCACCACCGGCTTCTTCTTCAGGCGCAGCGCGAGCCGGTACAGGCGGCCCACGGCCTCGTCCGAGGTCTCGCGCGCGCGCACGACCTCGACGAGCGGCATGCGGTCGACGGGGTTGAAGAAGTGCAGTCCAGCCGCGCGGGCGGGGTCGTGCAGCCCCGCCGCGATCCGCTCCACCGCGAGCGACGACGTGTTCGTGCAGAGCAGCGCCTCGCGTGGGGCCACGGTCTCGAGCTCGCCGAAGACCTTCGACTTGGCGGCCAGGTCCTCGACGATCGCCTCCACCACGAGCTCGGCCCGTCCGAAGCCCGCGTACGTCGTGCTCGGCGCGATGCGGTTCATCTGCCGGCGCAGCGCGTGGCGGTCGATCCGCCCTCTGCGCCGGCGCCCCTCGAGCACCGCGCGCGCGGCACGCAGCCCCTCGGCCACGCGCGCGGGCTCCAGGTCCTTCAGGCGCACGGCGATCCCGGCCTGCGCCAGGAGCTGCGCGATGCCCCCACCCATGACGCCCGCACCCACGACGGCGGCCCGCGCCAGTGGCCGCTCGCCGGCGGGAGCCGCTGCCCAGGGCGACTTCTTCACCGACTCGAAGAGCTCGTAGACGTGGATGAGGTTCTTGCTGACCGCAGAGACGATCAGATCCGAGACGAGCCTCGCCTCCAGCGCGAGCCCGGCCTCGAGCGAGCCTTCGATCCCCTCTTCGATGGCCTGCAGCGCGCGCAGCGGCGCCGGGTAGTGGCCGCCCGTGCGTTCGACGATGCGCTTCCTGGCCTGGTGGAAGAGGATGCGGCGACCCAGGGGCGTCCCCTCCAGCGCCCGGCGCCGCAGACGGCCGCCCGACGCCGTGCCTCCCCGGCCACCGCGCCGCGAAGGCACCTCACCCCCCGAGGTACCGTTGCCTGCCGAGCCCCCGCCGCCCGCCCGGCGTCCCGGCCGCCGCTCCACCAGCTCGCGGGCGAAGGCCAGCGCGCGCGCGCGGACCTCGCCCGGCGGCGAGGTGCGATCCACGAGGCCGAGGCGCAGCGCCTTCTTGCCGTCCACGCGCCGGGCGGAGCAGATCAGGTCCACGGCTGCCAGCGGCCCCACCAGCCGTGCCAGCCGCTGCGTGCCGCCCCAGGCCGGAAAGATTCCGAGATTGACCTCCGGCAGGCCGAGCTCGGCGTCCACCGCCGCGATGCGATGGCTGCAGGCGAGCGCCAGCTCCAGGCCACCGCCGAGGCAGGCGCCATGGATGGCGGCGAGGGTCGGGAAGGGGAGCTCGGCGAGCGACTGGAACACCCGCTGGCCCCGCACGACCTTGCGCCGCGCATCGTCGGGATCCACGACCGCGGCGATCTCGGCGATGTCGGCGCCGGCGATGAAGCCCGCCGGCTTGCCCGACGAGAAGACGGCGACGGTCACGCGCGCGTCGATCTCGAGCTCCTCCACCAGCGACTCGAGCTCCTGGAGCACCGCGGCGTCGAAGGTGTTCACGCTGCGGCCGAGAACGTCGAAGACCACCTCCGCGAGGCCCGCGTCGTCCACGGTGTGTCGAAACGCGCGTCGCACTGGGGCGGGCCCGTCACTGCCCGTCGCGTCGCGGGGCGCCGCCGCCTGGGCCGGCGTCGCCGGCGGACGGTCAGGCGGCACGTGACGCTTCTCGGCGGGCGGGACCGTCCTCGCCGAAGGCCTCGACCACCACGGCACCCCCCTGCCCACCGCCGACGCACAGCGTCGCCAGGCCGATCCCGCCGCCGCGGCGGCGCAGCTCCTTGAGCAGCGTGAGAATCAGACGCGTGCCGGTCGAGCCCACCGGGTGGCCGAGCGCGATCGCGCCGCCGTTCACGTTCGTGCGCGCGGGGTCGAGCTCGCCGATCGGCTCGTCTCGCCGCAGCACCTCGCGGGCGAAGTCGCCGGAGGCGAAGGCGGCGCGGTTGGCGAGCACCTGGGCCGCGAAGGCCTCGTTGAGCTCGATCAGGTCCACGTCCTCGAGCGTGAGTCCGGCCCGCTCCAGGGCGCGCGGCGCGGCGTAGGCCGGCCCGAGCCCCATGCGCGACGGCTCGCATCCGGCGTAGGCGAAGGAGAGGATGCGACCGAGGGGTGCGACGTCCATCCCGCGCGCCCGCTCGGCGCTCGTGAGCAGGAGCGCGGCCGCGCCATCGGTCACCATGCAGGCGTTGCCGGCCGTCACGGTGCCGAATGCCCGGTCGAAGACCGGCGGCAGCTTCGCCAGAGCCTCGAGCGACTGCTCCCGGCGCGGGCCCACGTCACGCTCGACCACCGACTCGTACCGCGGCGCCACGTAGACGGGGGTGATCTCCTCGGCCAGGCGTCCCGTCTCCTGCGCGACCACGGCGCGCCGGTGCGACTCGAGCGCGTAGCGGTCCTGCTCTTCGCGCGAGAGCCCGTACTCCCTGGCGAGGAGCTCGGCGGTCTCGCCCATGTTCAGGCCGCAGACCGGATCGGTGAGGCCCTCGAGCAGGGCCACGACGGGCTTGAGCTGGCGGGGGCGGAGCTGGCTGGCAGCCTTGAGCTTGCCGGGCACCGAGGGGGCGCGGGTCAGGCCCTGCAGGACGCCCGAGAACTCGTCGGGGAAGAGCAGCGGCATGTTCGACATCGACTCGACGCCGCCGGCGAGCACGACGTCCGCCTCGCCGAAGCGGATCCGCAGCGCGGCGCTCGTGATCGCCTCCATGCCGGAGGCGCAGTTGCGCTGCACCGTGAATGCCGGCACGCCTTCGGGTACCCCCGCCTCGAGCGCCACGACGCGCGCCAGGTTCGCCGCGTCGGCGGGCATCCCGGTGTTGCCGACGACCACCTCGTCCACCTGCTCCAGGTCGAGATCGGTGCGGTCGGCGAGCTCGCGCAGCACGATCCGGCCGAGGTCCACCGCCGGCACGTCCTTCAGCGCGGTGCCGGCCTTGACGTAGGGTGTCCGGATCCCCTCGACGACCACCACGTCGCGGCCGCCGCGGCTCTCCCCGGGCTGCGTCATGGGGGCCCTAATACGTGTCGATGATCTCGGCTCCCTCGCCGGAGAGCGCGACCGCGACGGGCTCGTCCCCGACGGTGAACCCGTGGTTCCAGCGGTAGACCTGGCGGACCGCGCCGGGCACGGCCGTTCGCCCGGCCACCCACCAGCTTCCCGGCGTGAGCCAGACCTTGAAGCTCCCGCCGGGCCCGGTGCGCTGCACGAACGGCAGCTCACCACCGGCCGTGTCCCGCGGCGCCTCCACGGCGGCGTAGAGGTCCTCGTTCTCCTCCGCGAAGCCGTCCCACGCCGACGACTCCCACGTGCCGCGGGCGCGGTTGTAGGCCTCCCGGGCGGGGGCGTAGATCGCCTCGGCCGAGTCTCGGGCCACGGCCGCGGACTCGCGGCGAGCCTGCGCCTGCTCGAAGGACCGGAACGCGGCGCGGTACTCCTCACTCGCCCGGTCCTCGAGCGCCTCCAGCTCCATCTGGCTCTGCGTGAGCGCGCTGTCGGCGGCGATCAGGGCGGCGTCGGCGGCGGAGAATCCCTGGTAGAGCACCTCGAGCGAGTCCGTGACCGGCTCCGGCCCGGGCTGGTTCCGCTCCTCGAGAGCGGCGTAGAGCGAATCGATGTCGAAGGGCAGGATCGTCAGCTCCGCGCCCTCGATCGGCACCACCTCGCCGCGCGCGTTCGGCGCCTGCACGGTGACGGTGACCGGCTGCACGTCGGGCCCGCAGGCAAGGGCGGCGGCGCAGACGGCGGGGATCCAAAGCCGACTCCTCGGGTTCATCCGACCTCCTCGGTTCGCGTGCGTTCGGTTTGGGGGCCGCCGGCGGCTGCCAGCGCCTCGTCCGCGGGCGGCGGCGGAAGCCGCGACCGCCCGCGCCGCCGGTGGCCGCCGCGTCCCGGCCGCACCGCCGCCAGCACGTACGCGCCGAACCAGCGCTCGGCGAGCGCGCGCACCTCGGAGGGGGTGACGGTCGCGATCCGCTCCAGCATCCGGTCGCCGAAGTCCTGACCCAGCCCGTGGAGCTCGTAGCGGCCGAGGCGCGACGCCTGCGCGGCGTTCGTCTCGGCGCTGATAATATACGTGCCGTGCAGGTATCTCTGGGCGCGCCGCAGCTCGTCCTCGGAAACCAGCTCGTCGGCGAGGCGGCGAAACTCGCGCAGCATCGCCTCGCGCGCCTCGTCGAACTTGTCGGGCGAGGTGCCGATGTAGCCCGCCAGGTAGCTGTGGCTCGGCTGGTCGTTGTAGAACGAAGAGACCTGGTAGGCCAGGCTCCGCTTCTCCCGGAGCTCCGTGAACAGGCGGGAGTTCATCGAGCCGCCGAGCACCGCGTCGAGGAGCCGGGCCGCCGGGTAGTCCGGGTCCACGTAGGAGGGCGCGGGAAAGCCCAGGACGAACCACGCCGCCTGGCTGTCCCGCCGGCGCTCCACCTCGCGCGACCGCTCCAGCGCGACGCGCCCCGGCGGCTCGTCGGCCGATACGCCCTCGCCGCCCGGCAGGTCGAGCCGCTCCAGCCGCCCCAGCAGGTCGTCGGGATCGAAGTGCCCGACGGCCGCTACCACCAGAGCGCCGTGGCGAAAGAACCGCGCGCGCGCCTCGCGCAGCTGCACGGTCCCGAGCCGGGGCACCGTATCGGGGTAGCCCAGGATCGGCTTGTGGTAGGGATGACCCTCGTAGAACGTCTCGCGAAACTGCTCGAAGGCGGCGGTCAGCAGGCTGTCGTCCTGCGCCTTGATGCGGTTGAGGACCCGCACCCGCTCCTTCTCGGCCTCCTCCTCGGCGAGTGCCGGGCGCGTGAGCACCTCGTCGAGCAGATCCAGCGCGCCGGAGAGCTGCCCACGCGCAACGCGCAGCGACACCGAACCGTAGTTTCCGCCTGCCGACGTGCCGAGCTTCGCGCCCAGATCCGCGAGCGCGTCCTGGATGGCGTCTTCCGTGCGATCCAGCGTGCCGTGCAGCAGCATCTCCTGCAGCAGGTTGGAGAGTCCCGACTCGTCGGGCGTCTCGTGGAGCGGCCCCATCGGCAGGTACACCTTCAAGGCCACGATGTCGTTGGCCCTGGAAGGGCGCAGCGCCGCGCGCAGCCCGCTGGAGAGCACGTGGACCTCCGTCGGAGGCCGCACCGGCGCCGCAGCCAGCTCGCCGACCGCGCTTCGCCGGGTGCCCGTCACGGCTCGCCTTCGTCGTCGCCCGTATCGGGGCCGTCGACCTCACCGCCGTTGGGCTCCACGACCACGGTGAGGCGGGTCCCGGGGGCGAAGAAGTCGTGGAGCGCCTGCCGACACTGTTCGGCCGTCACGCGCTCCACGCCCGCCAGGTAGTCCGCGAACCGCTCGGCCCCGCCGAAGAGCAGCTCGAACTCGGCGAGCGTTCCGCCCACCGCGGAGCTGGTCTCGTTCTCGAAGGCGAAGTCGGACGTGAGGATCCGCTTGGCCCGGTCCACGGCCTGCGGCGTCAGGTCGCTGTGGGTCGCGCGCGCGACGACGGCGTCGATCTCGTCGAGCACGCGCGGGGCGTGCTCGGGGTCGCACACGGCGTCCACCCCGAAGAGACCGGCCCCCTGCAGGTCGTAGGACCAGGCCGAGACGCCCGTGACGAGGTTCAGCTCGCGCTCCAGCCGCCGTGCCAGGAGCGAGGTCGGGCCCTCGCCGAGGGCCAGCGACGCCAGCTCGAGGGCGTAGTACGAGCGCTCGTCCTCCCGGCCCGGCGTGGGCGCGGTCACCGCGACGTAGGTCTGCTGCACGTCCTTCCCCTCGCGCAGCACCTGCGGCCTGCGCGGTGGCGCGGGGAAGGGGGCGAGCGCGCTGCGCCGCCCCGCCGGGTAACCCTCGAGGGCGTCGCGCACGTGGGCCAACACGACCTCGGGCTCGACGTCGCCGACGACCGCCAGCACCGTATTGCCGGCGTTGTAGTGCCCGCCCCAGAAGGCCGCCATCTCTTCGCGGCCGATCCGGTCCAGCGACTCGCGCGTCCCCAGGACCGAGTGGCCATAGGGCGTTCCCTCGAGAGCGGTCTCCGACAACAGGGAGTAGAGCCGTCCTCCGGGAGAGTCCTCCTTGCGATTGATCTCCTCCTTCACGACCTCGCGCTCGCGCGCCAGCTCGGCGGCGGGCAAGGCGAGGTCCTGCAGGTGGTCTGCCAGCAGGCCCAGCGCCAGCTCGAAATGCGGGCTCGGCGCCACGATGAAGTAGTGCGTGTTCTCGAGCGAGGTGGCCGCGTTGTTGTAGCCGCCCATCTCCTTCACCAGCGCGTCCATTTCGCCGACGGGATGGCGCGGGGTCCCCTTGAAGAACATGTGCTCGAGGAAGTGGGCAACCCCCTCGAGGCCCTCGGGCTCGTGCGCCGCACCCACGCCGACCCAGGCGTCCACCGCCACCAGAGGCAGCGTCCGGATCGGCTTCACGAGGAGCGTGAGGCCGTTCTCCAGCCGCGTGCGCAGGAAGGGCGCAGGGTGCCGGTCGCCGGGCACGCGGATCTCCCGCAGATCGCTCATGAGCAGGTCACCCGCGCCCAAGCGAGCGGGTCAGGGGTGCGCCGGAGCAGGGAGCCGATGTGAGCCCCGACGACCACGCACGCGGAGTCCGTACGCAGGTGCCGCCGCACGACCTCGACGGTCTGCGCATGGTAGACGTCGCTGCGGGAGGGAGCTCGCCACGCCCGGAGGGGGGACGCTTCGCGACCGCCCGGCTGCACCCGGCGCGGCAAACACCGGGCGGGGCTGCGGGCGCTCAGTCGCTCGGGACGTTCGGAAAGATGTACTTCGACGGGTCGACCGGCTGCCCGTTCTTGTGAACCTCGTAATGCACGTGCGGAGCCAGGGAGAGACCCGTGCTCCCCACGAGCCCGACCGGCGTCCCGCGCCGCACGCGATCCCCCACCCTCACGAGCAACTGGGCGTTGTGGGAGTAGGTGGTCTCGACCCCGTAGCCGTGCTCCACCGCGACGTGGTTCCCGCTTCCGCTGCGCCAGCCGGCGAACGTCACGAGGCCGTCGGCGGTGGCGACGACCTTGTTGCCCGCGCGGGCGGAGATGTCCACCCCGTAGTGCGGCCGGAAGGTCCCGAGCAAGGGGTGCTTACGGGCGTAGCTGAAGGGGCTCGACAGGAAGCCCGCGATCGGCCAGATGCTGGGCGTTGCGCTCCAGCGCTCGGTCTTGCCGCGGATGATCTCCTCCGCCTCTTCCATGCTGCGCGAGACGAGCTTGGAACGGCGCAGGAGGACGTCCAGGTCGCCCTCGGCCACCTCGAGCCGCCGGGCCAGCGGGTCGCCCGGAGCGAGCTCCGGCAGACCGGCGGTCTCCTCACGGCCGGGGCCGCCCACGCCCACCGCCGCCACCTCGACGGGGATGCGCGGAAGATTGGCGAGGATCCGCAGCTCCTCGTTGCGCCGCAAGAGGATGCTCATCTGGCCGTCCAGCATCCCGAGCTTCCGCTCGAGGGTGTCCAGCTCCTCGACCAGCGCGCGATTCTCGCGCCGCAGGAGGGGATCCTCTCCCTCCGCTCGCCCGTTCTGCACGAGCGTAGCGACGAGGAGCCCGGCGAAGGCCAGCATCACGGAGGCGACACCGGCGAGGGCCATCAAGCCGGTGCGGGTGACGGCGACCGTCCGGATCTCGTCCGGCCCGCGCGGGACGATCGGAACGGTCCCCAGCTTCTCTTCAGGCATGCCCCTTCCCCTTTGCTTGCGGCTGCGCTCCATCTCCGGGCATGACCCGCCCGCCGTCGCCGGCGAGCACGCCCGCATCCCCACCCCGGGGTCCCGAAGAACACGGCCGTTCGGTTGCGGTGCCGGGATCGCTCTCGCGCCGGCGCGAAGTCGTGCGGGCCGGCGCGCATCCGCCCGGCCGTATGCTCGTGCGGCCGGAGGAGCCCCCCGGCCGGCGAGGTCGGAGAAGGTAAGGAGGGCCTTCTGGAGGGTCAAGCATGGATCGGTGATCGCCCCGAAGATTCGCCGAAGTCACGGTCAGTACAGGTCCACGTCGACGGACCCGAGGGGGTCCTCGATCACCTGGGCGGCCAGGCTGTCGAGCTGGGACCGGAGCACGTCGATCTGCCGGAATAGCTCGGGATCGTTCATGAACCTTCCCAGCGATCCCTCGCCCCGGTCCAGCTTGGCCTCCACGCGAGCGGAAGTGGCCTGCAGCCGAGCGATGGCGCTCGGGAGAGCGGTGTCCGCAGCGAAGGCTCCCAGGGTTCCCTCCCGGCGATCGAGCCTCGCCGCGATGGAATCGGCCGCAGCTCGGAGCGCGGCCAGGTTGGCGCGGATCCGGCCGCTCCGGCGCTCGAGAGCCAAGATCCCCCGACCCTCGTCCATGACCCGCAGGACGCGGGCGGCCGAGGCGTTCATGTCCTCCCAGTTCTCCGCCACCTCGTTGTCGGAGGGATCCTGGAGGAAGCGTCCCAGGCTGCCCCCGCCCGCCCGCAGCTTGAGGCCGACCTGAGCCGTGTGGCGGTTCAGCGACTCGACTCCGGCTACGAGCCTTCGGCCACGGGCGAGCATGAAGTCGAAGTCCAGCGCGGGGAGCGTGGCCACGCGCTCGCCGGTTCGCAGAGGCCGCCCCCCCACTCTGCCCTTGACGATGCGGACGTACTTGGCCCCGGAGGCTCCGCGCGGAGCGATGCGCGCCGCGGAGCGGTTGGTGATCTGCGTGCGGAAGAGGTCGTCGACCCCCAGCACGATGCGGATGTTCGGGGTCTCCAGGCCTTCGATCTCCTGCGCGCGCCGTCGCGCCTCGAGGTCGAGGATGTCGATCCGCTCGACCTCTCCGATCCAGATCCCCGAGAGCAGGACGGGCGAGCCCTCCTGCAGCCCCTGCGCGTCCTGCACGTACATCGTGAGCGTGTAGCCCTCGACGAACGGGTTGTGCCCCCGCGTCACCCAACGCACGAAGAGGGCGAGCACCAGGAGCGCCACCACGGCCACGCCCAGCCGGATGTCCCGCCAGGTGCGCGGAGCCTCAGCCACGAGGCCCCCCTGACGGGGCGGGCGCCGGAGCGGCCGCGTGGAGCGACTCCTCCTCCAGACGGGGAAAGAGCGGAGCGGAAAGCCGGGCGCGCCCGCAGGGTACCGCCCCCCAGGCTGCCGCGGCGAGCGAGGCGTCGGCAGCCGGCCCTCCAAGCTCCTCCCCCCGCGCTCCCAGAGCTTCGAGCCCGCGCCGGGCGAGGCTGGGAACGACCGGCTGGAGCAGCACGAAGGCGACACGCAGCGCTTCCGCGGCGTGGCCGAGCGACTCGCGCACGCCTCCCGACGCCGCCGGCTCCCGCTTGGCGAGCTGCCACGGTGCGACGGCTTCGAGGTAGCGGTTCGTCGCCCGCACGAGCGCCAGCACCTCCTCGAGCGCCTGCGGCACCGCCAGGCGCTGGACAGCCGCGGCGGCGCGGCCGGGCGTCGCCTGCGCCAGCTCGCGCAGATCCGCCGAGCCGGCGAGGCGCTCCGGCTCAGGGGGCGGGACGAGCCCCCCGGCGTAGCGGCCCACCATGTTCACGACTCGCGAGAGGAGGTTGCCCAGGTCGTTGGCGAGCTCCGCGTTCAGACGCGTGACGAGCCCCTCGAACGTGAAGTTTCCGTCCTGCCCCAGGCTCATCTCTCGCACCAGGTACCAGCGCGCGGCGTCGAGCCCCACCGTCGCGACGAGTGCTTCGGGGCTCACCACGTTGCCGAGCGACTTGCTCATCTTCTGGCCGTCGCGCAGCCACCAGCCGTGCGCCGCGATGCGTCGCGGCGGCGGCAGGCCAGCCGAGCGCAGGAGCGTGGGCCAGTAGACGGAGTGGGTGGTGAGGATGTCCTTGCCGATCAGGTGCAGGTCGGCTGGCCAGCGCCTCTCGAAGCCCGGCGGATCAGTGAGGAATCCCGCGCCCGTGACGTAGTTGATCAACGCGTCGACCCACACGTAGGCGACGTAGTCTTCGTCGAAGGGGAGCGGCACGCCCCACGCGACCCGGGCGCGCGGCCGCGAGATGCACAGGTCGTTCAGCGGCTGCGCGAGGAAGCCCAGCACCTCGTTGCGCCGCGTCTCGGGCACGATGAACTCCGGGTTCGCGTGCAGGTGGCCGACGAGCCAGTCCTGATACCGGCCCATGCGGAAGAAGTAGTTCTGCTCCTCCAGCCGCTCCACCGTGCGGCCGCAGGTCGGACAGCGGCCGTCCACCAGGTCCTTCTCGGTCCAGTACCGCTCGTCGGGGACGCAGTACCACCCCAGGTAGGGCGCCACGTACACGTCCCCCGCGGCGTGGATGCGGCGGAGCAGCTCCCGCACGACCTCGACGTGCTCGGGCTCCGTCGTGCGGATGAAGCGGTCGTACGCCAGCCCCAGCCCTGCGAAGGACTCGGCCCAGACCGCCGCCATCCGGTCCACGTGCGCGCGCGTGGAGAGGCCGCGCTCGCGCGCGGCCGTCTCGACCTTCTGCCCGTGCTCGTCGGTCCCCGTGAGCAGGAAGACGTCCGCGCCGAAGAGCCGGTGGTAGCGCGCGAGGACGTCCGCCAGGACGGTCGTGTACGCGTGCCCGATGTGGGGCACGTCGTTCACGTAGAAGATCGGTGTGGTGAGATAGAACGACGCCGCCAGTGGGGACATCAGGATGCGCGGGCCGGCGCTGCGGGCTCGAGGGCGGTGGCGAGGGTCCGGAACAGCCGCCAGAAGGCGAGCGGAGCGTAGGCGTTGGCCTGGACCTGCTCGCGCGCGCGCTCGATCTCCAGCGCCGCGTCGGCCGCGCGGCGGGGATCGAGCCGCTCCGCCGCCTCGCGGTAGAGCTCGAGCAGGTCGGGACGGACGATGCCTTCGAGCACGCCGGCCTTCACCCGCAGGAGGTCGCGCCAGAGGGCGCCGAGCGCATCGAGACGCCGGCCGTGCTCCTCCCGGCTCCCGCGGAAGCCGGTGGTGAGCGCCCACTGGTAGCTGGCGAGCGGCCCGCCCCGCAGCGCCTCGCGCAGCACGTCGGCGGGGTCGTCCTCGCCCTGCTCCTTCTCCGGAAGCAGCTCGAGGGCGACTCCGGGCCGTCCCTCCGAGCGCGCCGCGACGTCCCGTCTTCGTGCGGCGCCGAGGGGCTCGCCACGCCGCTCGGCCACGGCCTCCAGGAAGGACTCGACCACCTCGGAAGCGACCGGCGCCAGCCGTAGCTGCCGGCAGCGGGAGAGGATCGTCGGGGGCAGGCCCTGCGGCCGCGCGCTCGTCAGCACGAAGGTCGTCCGCGGCGGCGGCTCCTCGAGCACCTTGAGGAGCGCGTTGTGGACCTGGTCGCTGGGGTTCTGCTCGTAGTCTCCCAGGACGAAGACGCGCCCGCCCGCCTCGAAGGGCTTGGTCGCGGCGAGGTGGCGGATCGTCGCCGCCTGGTGCATGCGAAAGGACGCCGGCTGCGAGAATCGGACGTGGCGGGGCTCGAGCGGGTCCTCCCGGATCCGCTCCAGGAGCTTCCCCCAGTCCGCCTCGGTGAACGAGGACTCGGAGGGGACGGGGAAGAACCAGTGGACGTCGGGATGCTGGAGACGCAGGACCTTCAGGCAGGAGGAGCAGCGGCCGCACGGCCGGCCCTCGGGCGCGGCGCAGAGGAGCAGGCGCGCCACCCAGAAGCCGAAGGTCTCCTTGCCGACCCCGCGTGGGCCCGTGACCAGCAGGACGGGTGCCAGCCGGCCGGCGCCGAGCGCGGTGGAGACCTGCCCGCGCGCGCTCTCGTGGCCGTGGAGCTCGAGCAGGCCAGCGGCCGCGGGCGCCCGATCCATCCGTGAAGCGCTCCGCGGCCGGTCTCGCCCCGCACGCGGAGCGGCCC
>JBHENL010000052.1:0-12904 GCA_046262075.1 Gemmatimonadota bacterium | reverse complement strand
GGGAGGAGGAGCACGAGCGCGCCGGCCGCGAGCGCGGCCCACAGCCAGCGGCGGCGCTCGAGCCAGAAGAGGAAGTCCCTCACGCGGGAGGACCGCCGCCGGAAGGCGCTGCGGGCGGGCCGCCCTCGTCCCCCGGATCGCCGGGAGGCCGGCGCCCGCCCCCTCCGCGCCGGCCTCCGCGGCCGCGTCGCGGCCCCCGTGGAGGCCCGCCCCCGTCGCGCGGCCCCCGAGGCGGTCCGCCGCCGGCGCCGGGATGAGGTCCGGGGGGGACGCCTCCCCCGCTCGGTCCTGCGCCACGGTCGCCGCCCCCACGCCAGCCGCCCGGAGCGTCAGGACCTCCGCGCCCTTCCTGCGGCCCGCCGGGGCCGGGCGGCCTACCCGTCCGGGGTCGTCCGTGACCTCCGGGCCGGCCACGACCTGCGGGACGGCCGCGGCGTTCGGCCCCCCCATGACCCCCCGACCGCTCGTGACCTCCGGGGCGGCCGTGGCCTTCGCGATCGCTGCGGGTGTCCGCGCGGTCATGCCGCCCGCGACCGCCGCGCCCACCCTGACCACCGTCGCGGGCGGCGCCTCCGGGACCCCCACCCCGACCACCCCCGAAGCGAGACCCACCGCCGCCCCGGCCGCGCGACGTTCCCTCGGTCGCTCCCCCGCCCGCGGGACGCTGCCTCTGCGGCCGCCGGTCGTCGCGTCCCCGCTCCGGTGGCCGACCGTGGTCGTGCGGCCCCGGGCCGTGTGGAGCGCGGCCCCGCGCATGCCCCCCCGCCGGACCACCGGGGCCCGGCCGGCCCGCGCGCCCGCGGCCACGCGGACCGAAGGGCCGATCCGGGCGCGGCTCGGCGCGGCCGGCAGGTGGCCCCTGCGGCCGCCCGCCGCGGTGCGGGGCGGGCCGGGGCGGACGCCCCGGCCCGGGAGAGGAGGCCCGCCCCTCGCGCGCGGGACCGGCGCCCCGCCCCGCCCGCGCCTGGCGCCCGAACGCGAGCCGCGGGTCGCCGGGGCGGCGCGTGCCCGGTGGGGCCGCCGCCACCGCGGCCAGCCTGCGGATCGTCTCGGGCGTGCACCCGCAGCAGGCGCCGACGAAGGACGCCCCGGCGTCCAGCGCCGCCGCGCCCGCCTCGACGACCGAGGCATGGTCCACCGCGACGTTCCGCCGCGCCCGCCACGCTCCGCCGGCGGCATCCGGCGCCGACGGCAGCAGACCCCATGGCCGGTCCGATCGGCGGGCGAGGAAGTCGCGGGCGAGCTCTAGCACCGCGCCGGGAGGGACGCAGCTGACCGCGACGCCCGCGACGGCATGAGTCGTCACCACCTCGAGAAACGCCTCGAGCGCGCCGTAGACCCGCTGCGTGCTCGCCGCGTCCAGGCGTGTCGGCAGGTCGGAGCGCAGGGTGAAGAACGCGAGCACCGGACCCGGGAACGCGCCCGCCGCCGCGGCCAGCGCGTCGTCGAGCTCGGCGGGCTGGAGGAACGCCTCGAGTGCGAGGAAGTCCGCGCCGGCGAGCTCCGCCGCCTGACGCGCGACGGCAGCCCGGAAGCCGCCGCCGGGCGGCGGTTGCTCGCGCGTCGGAACGGCGGCGGCGTCCCGGCGCGGGGCTCCCACCGAAGCGCCCACCCACGCCCCCGGCGGAGCCGCCTCGCGGGCGAGCGCGAGCCCCCGCGCGCCGAGGCCGCGCGCGTCCTGAACTTCGCCCTCGCGCGCCAGCAGGGTGTTCGCCCGCAGCGCGCGCGCACCGGCGACCGCGTACGCCCGGTGGACCTCGCGCACCGCCTGCGGAGCCGTCGCGTTCAGCTCCTCGAGCGGCGCGCGGTGGCCGGCGCCGAGGAGCTGCGTTCCCATCGGGCCGTCGAAGACGAGCCGGCCCGCGGCGAGTGCTTCACGAAACGCGGTCACGTCAGGAGCCCGGCTCGCCGGCGGTATCCCCGACCGGCTCCGCGCGGCGGCGCGCGCGCAGGCGTGGCCGCAGCACGCCAGCCGGCTTGCGGATCACCAGGTCGCCCTTCACCGCCAGCTGGCAAGCGAGCCGGACGCTCTCGGGCGCCCGCCCGAGCTTGCGGCGCTCGCGCGCGCTCCGCTCCGGCAGAGTCTCGCCGCCGCGGACGACCTCGACGAAGCAGGCGCCGCAGTATCCCTTGCCCCAGCAGTTCAGGAGCTTCATCGGTCCGTTGAAGAGCGAGAGCGAGCGGCCGAGCGCGGCACGGTAGAGGTTCGAGCCGAAGCCCACGTCGAACTCGACCGGCTCGTCACCTTCGTCCTCGAAGCGGACGCGGGGCACGGCAGCCTCCGGATGGGGTTGGCGCTGGGCCGGCGGCGCGGCGGCGGGAGACCCGCCGGCCAATCGGCTCCGAGCGGGGTGGAGGGCGGCGACGAGGTGCGCCGCGAGCCCGCTCAGATCACACGCTGGAACTGGGAGAGGTCGTAGGTCCAGACGCGTTCCCCGCAGTACCGCGGCCCCTCGGGGCAGTAGGGCCTTGCGCCGGCCAGCATGCGCGTCGTGCAGGGGGGCAGCAGGAAGCGGCCGATGAACGGGTTGATCTCCCGGACCTGCTCCGCCTCGTCCACCGAGGCGCGCCAGATCTCCTCCTGCGCGTTGTAGCACAGCCGCATGTTGTGCTTGTGGTAGAGGTTCAGGAGGTCGGCGGACTCCGTGAAGCGGATCGCAACGGCGTTGGGCAGCAGGTACTGCGCGAACTCCTCGCTCCCGCCCGCGCACCGGAAGTCCCGCATCCGCTCCCACGTCCAGGTCATCGTATCCCGGTAGTCGGCCAGGCAGCCAGCGTCCTCGTGCAGCAGGGTCGGCGTGACGTAGTCGGGCTCGTCCTCGAGCACCGCCGCGAGCACGGGCCGCGATCCCGGAGTCGTGCGGTGGCGCTGATCCTGCGAGTCGGCGGCGTGGGAGAGCCGCTTGCGGAACGTGTAGTGCGGATGGTAGAGCGTGCGCGTGAGCTTGCCGTGGGTGGCCAGGTTGAGCGGCTCTCCCAGCAGGCGGTTGCGCGCCGGAGACAGGGCCAGCTCGATCGCCTCCTCGTCCGTGAGCTCACCCGGCGGCGAGCCGAGGACCTCGCGCACGGACTCGGCGAGCAGCGGCTCGTTGTTCAGCTTCCAGTCCACGAGCTTCGACGTGCGGCCCTCGAGCGAGCGGTCGAACGCCTCGCGGCGCACGCGCCGGGCGGCGGCGTCGGGCGCCCCGCGGGCGGCGAAGTGGGCGTGCTCGGGCAGCTCCTCGAGGGGGAGCGGCTCCTCCAGGATCGTCCGGTACTCCGGATCGAACTCGAGCAGTGCCTCGACCATCTTGCCGATCACGATCCGCTGCTCCAGCGGCGTGTCGAACGCGTTCACCAGCCTCGCGTAGCGCAGCAGCGTGATCGCGCTGACCGTGTGGTACAGGTAGGCGAAGGTGGCGACCGGGAGCACGTAGCGCGCGACCTCCTGCGCCTTGCGCTGCACGTCTCGACGGAAGCGCGCCGCGTGCGTCCGACGGGCGGGAAAGCGGCTGAAGTAGGCCGCCGCCGCCGCGGGCGCGAGACGCTCCTTCAGCCGCCGGTACCCGGCCATCTGCCCCGCCACCGTCTCGCGAAAGACCCGCTCCGCCGCCGGTGGCAGCGGGGGGACCGCCACCGTGCCCGGCTTCACCGCCACGTAGCGCTGCGAGACCTGCTCCGAGTTGTAGAACGTCGAGGAGTGCAGGAACGACCAGAGGAAGTGCCGCGACACGTTGGCGATCGCGAACTGCACCTGTCCGTGCTGGATCGTGGTGTGGTGGCCCGCCTGGTAGAGGCTGCGCGCCAGTCCGCGCCAGCGGTCGTCCACCGTTTCCTCGGGGACGATGCCCCCGCCGGAGTAGCACGTCCGGGCAGTCGCGATCACGTTCTGGAACGGCGTGGAGAACGCCTTCGTGAGCCGAACCTCGGGCTCGGCGGAGAGGAAGCGCTCGGTCATTCGACCTGGACGAGGGCGAGGATCGGGATGGATCGGCAATCTACACCCGCGACGGTGGCCGGCAACCACGGCGCCGCCTGTGGGGCCGCGCCTCGCCATCTCGGCAGCGGGCATGCTTCCGCTTAACTTGCCGCCTCCACGATTCCCCAAGCCTCCCAGGAGCTCCCGGGATGAAGGTCATCAAAATCCTCGCGCCGCTGCTCACCCTGCTCGCCGGCGGGGCCGCCGTCCACGCGTCAGCCCAGGAGCGAGTTCCCGCCGAGTGGCTCACCGTCGCCGAGCGCACCGATTTCGCCGAGACCGGCGACTACGAGGAGACGCTGGCCTACGCGCGGCGCCTCGACGAAGCCTCGCCCTGGATCCGGCTGCTCTCCTTCGGCACCAGCCCGCAGGGGCGCGAGCTGATGCTGCTCGTGGCCTCGAAGGACGAGGCCTTCGACCCGGCGTCCGCGCGTCGAGCCGGCAAGCCCCTCGTGCTCGTGCAGAACGCGATCCACGCGGGCGAGATCGAGGGCAAGGATGCGAGCCTCATGCTGCTGCGCGACATCGCCGTGACCCGCCAGCGCGAGGGCCTGCTGGACGGGGTCACGCTGCTGGTCATGCCGCTCTTCAACGTGGACGGCTACGGCCGCTTCGGGCCGCACACCCGGATCAACCAGAACGGCCCGCGCGAGAGCGGCTGGCGCGCGACCGCCCAGAACCTGAACCTGAACCGCGACTACCTCAAGGCGGACGCGCCGGAGATGCGCGCCTGGCTGAGCGCCTTCGAGGCGTGGCGGCCGCACCTCCTGATCGACAACCACACGACCGACGGCGCGGACCACCAGTACGTCGTCACCTACCAGATCGGCACGAGCCTCGACGTGCCGCCCTCGATCGCGGCCTGGAGCCGTGACGTCTTCCTCCCCCGCCTGACGCGCCAGGTGGAGGCGGCCGGCCATCCGGTCGGACCGTACCTGGAGCTCCGCGACCCCATCGACCCGGCCGAGGGCTTCCAGCGCTTCCTCGACACCGGTCGCTACTCGAGCGGCTATGCGCCGCTGCGCAACGTGCCGGGGCTCCTCGTCGAGACGCACATGCTCAAGCCCTACGAGCCGCGCGTGCGCTCCACGTACGAGACGATGACCGCCACGCTCGAGCTGCTGGGACGCGACGGCGGCGCATTGCTGGATGCGGTGCGCACCGCGGAGGCCTGGAGCTCCGAGGTCGGCCGCACGGCCGAGGCCGACAGCGTCCCGCTGGGCTTCGAGCTGTCCGACAGCCTGGGCACCTTGCGCTACCGCGGGACCGAGTACCGCCACGAGCTGAGCGAGGTGTCGGGCGCGGTGCGCGTGATCTACGGAGAGGAGCCGATCGAACTGGAGGTGCCCTTCGCCCGCGAGCTCGTTCCCGGGGCCCGCGTGCGGCCTCCGCTGGGCTACGCCATCCCCGCCCAGTGGGAGGTGCTCGCCGAGCGCCTGCGGCTCCATGGCGTGCCGGTGGAGCGGCTCGAGGCCCCGGTGACCGGCCAGTTCGAGGTCGTGCGCTTCGACAGCGTGGCCTGGGCGCCCGAGCCCTTCGAGGGGCGGCACCTCCTCACGTACCGCACGAACGTCTCGCTGGAGACGGACACCCTGCCGGCGGGATCCTACTGGGTGCCGCTGGGGAACGCGAGCGCCCGGCTGGCGATGCAGCTGCTGGAGCCCGAGGGCCCCGACGCGCTCGTCCGCTGGGGCTTCCTGGACGCGATCTTCGAGCGGAAGGAGTACGCCGAGGACTACGTGATGGAGAACGTCGCGCGCGCGATGCTGGCCGGCGACGCCGAGCTGCGGGAGCAGTTTCAGCGGCGCGTGGCCGAGGACCCGGAATTCCGCGCGAGCCCGCAGCAGCGGCTGGGGTTCTTCTACGAGAGGACGCCCTTCTGGGACGACCGGGAGGACCGTTACCCCGTGCTCCGGGTCGTAAGACCCCTGCAGCGCTGACGCACGGCGCGGCCGGAACGCCCCCTCCCGGCACGCCCCGCGCGATCGTCGGGCGCGCCAGCCACTCGGCGGCGCGCCCGGTGCTCCGCCTCGCTACCTACCGCTCCGGTAGCCGGGGTCCAGCGTCGTCAGGTCCGCCTGGACGTCGCCCCACGCGGCGGCGGTGCGGGACGCGACCCGTGTCGAGCGCATCGCCTCGTCCACGCGCCGTGCCGCCTCGACCAGCGCCCGGCCGGCCGCCTCGAGGCCGTCCACGTTGCCGGAGAGCCTGGCGATCTCCTCGTACAGGCTGGCGTTGTCGGCGAACGCCGACAGCGCGAAATACAGCTCGAGCTCTTCCGGCTGGTAGGAGCGCCGAGGGTCGAGCCCGCCCGCCTGGCTCATGCCCAGCGTGGAGCTCTGGCGCGTGACCAGCACCTGCGCGTTCCGGCGCACGAGCGCGGCCTCGGCGGGGGTGAGCCGGCTGCCTTCACCGAGCTCCAGCCCGAGCGCCTGCGCCGTCCGTCCGTCCAGGTTGCCGGTGACGATGATCCCGTTGTCGATCTGGAACTCCACGAGCGCGCGCTGCGTCGCCTCGCCCAGCGTGCCGTCGGCCGCGCCGCGGTAGTAGCCCTTCTGCCGCAGGGCGTTCTGGGCGGCGCGGATCGCGTCGGCCGACGTGTAGATCGTGAAGGCGTCGCTGCGGGTCGCCCGGTCCGTTCCCACGACGCGCATGGCGATGCCGCGCTCGAGCTGGACCGCCAGCTTCGTGCCGGCCGGGACCGTCACATCGTCCCCCTTCGACAGCATCGTCCCGAGGGCCCCCAGGACGTTGGCGAAGGGGTCGTTCCCCTGCCCCGCGCCGACCGCGCCGATCGCCGCGCCCGCTCCGCGCCGCCCGCCGACGAGCAGGACCTGCGCCCCGGGCTGCGCGTCGATCTGGCGCCGTTCGCCCGGATCGGTGCTGGTGAGCTTGCCGTCGATCGTCGTGCTGGACCCGTTGGGCAGCGTGATGCGCGTGAACTCCACGCCGATCACTCCGGACTGCCTCTCGGTCGCCGGCCGGACCGTCGTGACGATTCCCTCGATCGCGCTGCCCGCCGGGATGACCGTGAAGCCCTCGACCCGGACCGAGTCGCTGACGGTCGTCTCGAACGTGGCCCCCTCGCGAGCGCTGGCCGAGCTCAGCGCCGTGCGGGTGGTGACGGTGACGACGGTGCCTTCGGGAAGGAGCAGGCGCTGCTGGGCGTGCCCCGCCGCTGCGCCCCCGGCCGCGCCGGCGACCGCGAGCAGCGCGGCCGCGAGCTGCGCGCGCAGGGACCGCGGCATGCGAATCATGGCGTTCATCGTGTCTCTCCTCTGCACCCAGGGTTTCTCCGGACCGCTACGTCGGGCTCGCAGCAGAATACCCACCTGCGTGTGAGGCGTTCCCCGCGGGTGCCGAGGCGCTCAGCCCTCGAGCAGGCGCCTGCGGAGGTCGCGATGCTGCCGCCAGAGAACGTCCGGCACCCGGTCGCCGAACTCCTTCAGGAACTTCTCCTGCTCGGCGAGCTCAGCGGCCCAGGCCTCGGCGTCGATGGACAGCAGCTCGCGCATCGTCTCCGGAGAGACGTCCAGGCCCGTCGTGTCGATCTCCCCGTCGGCGGGCAGGATGCCGATCGGGCTCTCCCGGCCCTCGACCTCCCCGCGCACCCGCGCCAGGATCCAGCGCAGCACGCGCAGGTTCTCGCCGAAGCCGGGCCAGAGGAAGCGGCCCGCCGCGTCCTTGCGGAACCAGTTGACGTGGAAGATGCGCGGGAAAGCGGCACGGCCGTGGCCCAGGTCCAGCCAGTGGCGGAAGTAGTCGGCCATGTTGTAGCCGCAGAAAGGGCGCATGGCCATGGGATCCCGCCGGACGAGCCCCACCGCCCCGGTGGCGGCGGCCGTGGTCTCCGAGGCCATGGTGGCTCCGACGAGGACGCCGTGCTCCCAGTCGCGAGCCTCGTAGACGAGGGGCGCCACGCGCGCGCGCCTGCCCCCGAAGACGATCGCCGAGATCGGCACGCCCTCGGGCGCATCGAAGCGCGGCGAGATGCTGGGGCACTGGCCGGCGGGTGCCGTGAAGCGGGAGTTGGGGTGCGCCGCCGGCTGCGGGGACTCGGGCGTCCAGGGGCGACCCTGCCAGTCCAGCGCCTCCGCGGGCGGGTCGCCGTCCATTCCCTCCCAGTACGGCGCGCGATCGGGCGTGAGGGCCACGTTCGTGAAGAGCGTGTTGCGCCGGATCGTGGCCATGGCGTTCGGGTTCGTCTGCCGGCTGGTGCCGGGCGCCACCCCGAAGAAGCCGGCTTCCGGGTTGATCGCCCACAGCCGTCCGTCCTCGGCCACACGCAGCCAGGCGATGTCGTCGCCCACGGTCCATACCCTCCACCCCGGCTGCGAGGCCGGCGGCACGAGCATGGCCAGGTTCGTCTTGCCGCAGGCACTCGGGAACGCCGCCGCGACGTACGTCACCTCGCCGCGGGGATCCTCCAGGCCGAGCACGAGCATGTGCTCCGCCAACCAGCCCTCCTCGCGGGCCGTGTGGCTCGCGATCCGCAGCGCGAAGCACTTCTTGCTGAGGAGCGCGTTGCCGCCGTAGCCGGAGCCCACGCTCCAGATCAGGTTCTCCTCCGGGAAGTGGAGGATGAAGCGCCGCTCCGGGCTCAGGTCGCCCAGGGAGTGCAGGCCGCGGCAGAAGTCCGCCGAATCGCCCAGCGCCTCGAGCGCGACGCGGCCCATGCGCGTCATGGTGCGCAGGCTGGCGACCACGTAGGGGCTGTCGGTGATCTCGACCCCCACGCGCGCGGCAGGCGAGCCGTCCGGTCCCATGAGGTAGGGCACGACGTAGAGGGTGCGGCCGCGCATCACGCCCTCGAACAGCGGCTGCACCCTGGCGCGCGCCTCCGCGGGAGCCATCCAGCGGTTCGTGGGACCGGCCCCGTCGCGTTCCGGCGTGCAGATGAACGTGACGTTCTCGGTGCGCGCCACGTCCTTGGGGTGGCTGCGGTGCAGGAAGCAGCCGGGGAAGCGCTCCTGGTCGAGCTCGATCAGCTGCCCCTCGGCCAGCATGCCCTCGACGATCCGGCCGTTCTCCTCCTCGGAGCCGTCGCACCAGACGACGCGCTCCGGCAGCGTCAGACGCGCGACCTCGTCCACCCAGCCGGCGAGCGCCGCGTTCCGCGCCGGCTGGCGGGCGCCTCCGGCGCGCGCGGGGCGGCTCGAACCCGGGGTCGAGATCGTCATGCCGGAATCTCCTCTGGAGGGGGCCGAAAGCTAGGCCATGGAGCGCGCAGCGGCCACCGCCGGCCGGCGCAGCGGCCCGCTCGCGGCAGGCGCGGGAGCGCTCACCGGCCGCCGCCCACGAGCGCGAGCTCGCGGGGCCGGTTCTCGTAGCCGGGCACACCGGCGGGACCGGGATCCAGCCCCGCGCGAACGATCCGCGGCAGGTACTCCTGCGGCGGCGTGAAGCGCAGCCCGAGCTCGCGCTTCGCGCGGCCGTTGTCGATCACCGACATCCAGCGGTCGCTGAACGGCGAGCAGGCGGGCAGCAGGTCCTCGGCCTCGAGCATCGCGCGCGGGAGCGCCGCCGTGCGGATCGGCGCCCCCAGCGCCTCGGCGAGGATGCGGAGGAACTCCTCGAGCGGCAGCGCCTCGTCCTGCGAGAGGTTGTAGACCCGGCCCTTCCCCATGCCGGTCTCGAGCAGCTGCGCCACCGCGCGTACGACGTCCGTCCGATCCACGTGGCGCAGCGGCCGGGCCGGACCCTCGGGCACGAGCACGGGGCCGCCGTCGGCCGCCCGCGCGGCGTACGCCTCGAGCCGCCGGTAGGAATCCCGCTCCCCCTGCACCATCGGCAGCCGCAGCACCGTGGCCGGAAACCCTCGCGCGGTCGCCTCGCGCAGGACGTCCTCGCAGCCGCGCTTCTCCACCCCGTAGAGCCAGGCCGCGTGGTCGCGAGTGCCCGGCGGCGGAGCCGCGAGGAGCTCACCGTCGTAAGCCCCTTCCGGGGCGGGCTCGGCCACCGGCGGCCGGAGCACCAGGTAGACCTGCCCGGTGCCGATGTGGATGTAGTGGCTGCAGCGCCCCGACAGCGCCTCGATCGCCTCCCGCGATTCGGCGGCGCGATAGGCGACCATGTCCACCACGCCCTCGAAGGCGCGCGCGGCGAGCGCGGCGGCGAGCTCCCCCGGACGCGTCCGGTCGGCCCGCAGGCGCTCGACCTCGCCCGGCAGGTCGTCGGCCGTGAGGCCGCGGTTGAGCACGGCCACCCGGTGACCCCGCGCGAGCAGCCCCAGCACCACGTGGCGCCCCAGGAAGCGCGTGCCGCCGATCACCAGGATCTCCACGCCGACCTCCGCTCCCGCGCGCATCCCCTCCGGCCGCGGTACATTCGGCCATGCCTCCGCTGCGGCTCCAGCCTCGAGCCCTGCCGCGCCTGCTCCGGCAGGCAGCCGCGCTCGCCCTGCTCCCCCTCGGCGCCGCCGGGGCCGATTGCGCGCCCGAGGAGCGGGCGGGCCTCGCGCGCGACGAGTTCGTGGAGGCGTACATGGCTCTGGTGCGGGCGCGGATCGATGCGGACGGGGACACCGCGGCCTACGCCGCCGCGCGCGCCCGCGCCCTGGAGCGCGCGGGCGTCAGCGCGGCCGAGATGCGCGCCTACGTCGAGGACGGACGCAACCGGCCGGAGGAGCTGGGCCTGGCCTGGCAGACGATCGCCGCGCGCCTCGACACGCTCTACGGCGGGGTCACGGGCCCGCCCCCGGACCTGGGCGGAGCTCCTCTCGGCGCCGGCCTCACCGGAGAGCCCGCGGCGGTGCCGCGGCCGTCCTCATCCCCCACCGCACTGCCCGACACGTCCCCCGGCGCGCCCTAGACGAATCCGCGCAGCCGCACGGCCGTGGCGACGCGCTCGATCCCGATCATGAAGCTCGCCATGCGCAGCGACACGCGGTGCTCCTGCGCCGTGGCGTGCGCCGTGTGGTAGGCGGCGGCCATGATCTTCCGCAGCTCCGATTGCACCCGCTCGAGCTCCCAGCGGTGACGCTGGATGTTCTGCGCCCACTCGAAGTACGAGACCGTGACGCCGCCCGCGTTCGCCAGGATGTCGGGGATGACGTGGATGCCGCGCTCCTCCAGGATGCGGTCGGCGTTGGGCGTGGTCGGGTGGTTCGCGCCCTCCACGACGATCTTCGCGCGCACGCGCGAGGCGTTCCCCGAGTGGATCACCTCGCCGATGGCACTCGGCACGAGCAGGTCGCACGGCAGCTCGAGCATCTCCTCGTTGCTGACCTCGTCGGCGCCCGCGAACCCCAGGACCGTCTTCGCCTCGCCGTGATGGCGCAGGACCTGCGGGATGTCGAGGCCGCCGGCGTCGTAGATGCCGCCCTGCACGTCGCTGACGGCCACGACCCGGCAGCCCAGGCCGTGCAGGATGCGTGCGGCCCACGAGCCCACGTTGCCGAAGCCCTGGATCGCGACGTCCACCTCGTCGAGCCGGAACCCGTAGTCCTGCTGCATCTCCTCGATCACGAAGGCGAGCCCCTGACCCGTCGCCGACTCGCGCCCGTAGGACCCGCCGAGCTCGATCGGCTTGCCCGTGACCACCTCGGGCGAGTACCCGCACTTCTGGCCGTACGCGTCCATCATCCAGGCCATGATCTGGGCGTTCGTGTTCATGTCCGGGGCCGGGATGTCGCGGCTGGGGCCGATGATGTACGAGATGTGTCTCGTATAGCGCTGGGTCATCTGCTGCAGCTCGCGCTTGCTCATCGCCTTGGGCTCGCACTGGATGCCGCCCTTGGCGCCCCCGAAGGGGATGTCCACGAGCGCGGTCTTCCAGGTCATCAGCGAGGCGAGGGCGCGGATCTCCTCGACGTCCGCGGAGGGGTGGAAACGGACCCCGCCCTTGTACGGCCCCCGCGCTCCGTTGTGCTGGATCCGGTAGCCGATGAACACCTCGAGCCGCCCGTCGTCCATGCGCACCGGCACCTCGACGCTCATCTCGCGATAGCACGTGATGAGCAGCGGCTTCAGCTCGTCGGCGAGCCCGATCCGCTCCGCGGCCTCGTAGAAGAACTGGTTCACGGCCTGGAACGGAGAGGCGTCGCCCGGCCGCCCGCGCGGCTTGCGAGCCTCGCGCGTCTTGGCGTCGGGGATCATCGTCGGCTCGCTGGTGGCTTCGATGCTCATCGGCTCAGGCTCCGGGGCCGCGGCGCTGCGCGCGGCGGGTCGGGGTTCACTCGGGGGGCGGGCCGGGCTCAGCGTCGGCGTCCGCCGCGCTTGCCCCGCCGGCGGCCGCGCCGCTGTCCATCCGCCGGTGACGCGGGATCGGGCGGAGGGACGCTGGCCGCAGGCGGTTCCAGTGTGGGCGCGCCGCGGCCGGAAGGCTGCCGCGAGGCGGGAGACCGGGAGTCCTCGCGCGGCGGATCGCTCTTCGGGGCGCGAGCCCGGCGCGACGCGCCCCGCGCCTGCGCGCCCGCGGAGCGCCCGCGTGACGGCGCGGGACGGGGCGGGCCAGGGGGCCGAGCGTCGAGTCGGGAGCGGTCCCGCTCGTCCGCCGGCGCGGGCGGGCTCGGCTCCGGCGCGCGGCGCTTTCCGCGCCGGGAGCTCGGCGCCTGCCCGGGCGGCGCGCCGTGACGCTGCGCGGGCGGCGGCCCGGCGACTGGGACCACCGGGGACGGTGCGGGTCGCGCCGCCTGCGCCGGCGCACGCGCCGAGGGCGTGCCTGCCGCGATCGGCTCCCCGTCGGCGTCGGGATCCGGCAGCAGGCGCAGCGTCTCGCCGTCGAAGGCCGCCAGCATGCAGTCCGGGACGACGGCACCCGCCACGCGCCGAACGCGCTCGAGGAGGCCCTCGGGGAGCTCCAGGGTGCCGCTCTCGAAGCGCAGCAGGCGCAACTCGAGCTCCTCCTCCTCGCCCGGCCGCAGGCGCACGGCGATGCCGTCGAGGAGCTTCGAACGATGCGGCCCGAAGAGCGGGCCGAAGCGGTCGTCGAAGAAGATCACCCGCC
>JBHENL010000051.1:0-11673 GCA_046262075.1 Gemmatimonadota bacterium | reverse complement strand
ACCACGTTGTACTTCCAGTTGTAGAAGCCGCCCATCTGCCGGCGGACGCCGCGCAGGTGGAAGAAGGTTCCGCCGAGACCGATCCCGACCATGAGCCACGCCAGCGGCCGCAACCGCGCGCGTGCAGCGGCCTCGCCGCGCAGGACGAGACTCGCCGCTCCCCCGGCGAGGACGGGCGGCAGGCCGGCGAGCGGGATCCACATGAACCGGCTCTGGAAGCTCCCGCGAAAGTGCAGCAGCGCGATCTCGAGCCAGAGCGGCGGGATCATGCCCGTGACGAGGAGGCGCACGATCCGCCCGAGCCCGGCCTGGCGCAGCTTGCGGCTTCCGACCACGCTAGATCAGCTCCCGCACCCTGTCGGAAAGCACCGTCAGGGCGATCTTCCCGCGGTTGGGCTCACCCTTGACGAGCGACTCCGCGAACTTCCGAGCCTGCTCGAGCGTGACCTTGGGCGGCATCGGCGGCTCGAAGGGATCGACGCGCGCTTCGACGACGACCGGCCCCGGCGTGGCGAGGGCCTCGTCCAGGGCGTCCCCGCACTCGGCCGGATCCTCGATCGTGAATCCCGTTCCCCCGCAGGCCCGCGCGAAGGCCGCGAAGTCGATCGGCTGGAGCTCCACGCCGTACTCGGGATTTCCGAGGAACACCATCTGCTCCCACTTGATCTGGCCGAGAACGTCGTTCTTGACGACCACGACCTTCACGGGGAGCCCGTACTTCACGGCCGTCGCGAACTCGGCCATGAGCATCGAGAAGCCGCCGTCGCCCACGAACGCCACGCACTGCCGATCGGGGTAGGCGATCTGTGCGGCGTTGCAGTAGGGCAGGCCGCAGGCCATGGACGCCAGCGACCCCGAGACCGAGTGCATCTGCCCGCGTCGGGCGGGGATCTGCCGCGCCCACCAGGTGGCGACGGTGCCGCTGTCGCACGAGACGATCGCGTCGTCGCGCAGGCGCTTCCCGAGCTCCCACGCGACGACCTGCGGCTTCATCGGCTTGTCGCGGCGCGTGCCGCGCTCCTCCATGAGCTCCGACCACGCCCGCATCCCATCCTGCGCCTTCTCCAGGAAGCTGCGGTCGTCCTTGCGGGCGAGCAGCGGCAGCAGCGCGGTCAACGTCCGGCGGCTGTCGCCCACCAGCCCGATCTCCACCGGATAGCGCAGGCCGACGCGCGCGGGGTCGAGCTCGATCTGGACGGCCCGCGCCTGCCCCGGCTCGGGGAGGAACTCGATGTAGGGGAACGAGGTGCCGACCATGAGCAGCGTGTCGCAGCTCTCGACGGCTTCCTGCGACGGGCGCGTCCCGAGTAGGCCGATCGTGCCGGTCGTGTAGGGGCTGTCGTCCGGCACGGCCGCCTTGCCGAGCAGCGCTTTCACGATCGGCGCCGCCAGTCGATCCGCCGCCGCCTGGAGCTCCTCGCCCGCCCCCAGGGCGCCCTGGCCGGCCAGGATCGCGACCTTGCGGCCGGCGTTCAGGATCTCCGCGGCGCGCCGGAGATCCTCGCTCGAGGGCGCCTGCGCGCCGCGCGCGAAGACGGCCGACGTGTGGTGGGGGACGTTCCGCTTCGACCGCTTCTTCTTCGCCTCCTCCTCCTGGAGGTCGACGGGGAAAGCGATGTGCGCGACGCCGCGGTACGCGAGCGCGGTCCGGCACGCGAGGTCGGTCACGTTCTCCACGTGTGCCGGCCCCATGATTCGGGCGTTGTACGTCGCCACGTCGGCGAACAGGCGGTCGGTGGCGACGTCCTGCTGCGTATGCGTCCCGATCAGGTCGTGAAACGCCATGCCGGTCAGCGCCAGCACGGGCTGGCCGTCGAGCCTGGCGTCGTAGAGGCCGTTCAGGAGGTGGATGGCGCCGGGGCCGGACGTGGCGAGGCAGACGCCGAGCCGGCCGGTGTACTTCGCGTAGGCGGTGGCCATGAAAGCCGCCGCCTCTTCGTGCCGCACCTGGATGAAGCGGATCGCGTCGCTGCGTTTCCGCAGCGCCTCCATGATGCCGTTGATCCCGTCGCCGGGGAGCCCGAAGACGCCCTCCACGCCCCAGTCGCGCATCGTCTCCACCAGAACGTCCGGCCGCCGTATCTCCCATGATCGTCACTCCTCCTTGACCGCCGCGGTTCGCACCGCCTCAGCGCATCTCAGGATACCACCGGGCCAGTTTCGCGTGCGGCGCTCCCAGAGCCCGCAGCAGGAGGATGGCGGCGTTCAGGAGCTGCTGTCGCAGCGCGCCACGCCTCTCGAATCTGCGCGCGGACGTGGTGACCGGGAGCGGAACGAGGGCTCGCCGGCCGAGCTTCTCGAGGCGCCGCAGGATATCCACGTCTTCGAGGATCGGCACGGCCCGGAACCCACCCAGCTGCTCCAGGACACGGCGGCGAACGAAGATCCCCTGGTCGCCGTAGTGGAACCAGCGAAACCGGAAGCGCGTGAAGAAGGCGTACAGGCCGAGCAGAGGACTGCGACCCTCGAATCGAAGCGTGAACGTCCCGCCGACAACCGACGAATCGAGGAGCACCTCGCGCAAGGCGGCCAGCGCGGCCGGATGGAGCCGGGAGTCGGCGTGGAGGAAGAGGAGCACGTCACCGTGCGTGTGCCGGGCTCCCGCGTTCATCTGCGCTGCGCGGCCGCATTCGCTCGTGACGACCCGCGCCGGAGCGGGCACGCGCTCCGGCGTCCTGTCCGTGCTGCCGCCGTCCACGACGAGGATCTCGAGATCGCCGCTCTGGCGCGCGGCGCTGGCGATGCAGGCGGCGATCGTCTCCGCCTCGTTCAGGGCCGGAATCACGACCGAGACCTTCATGGCGTGGCGGCAACGCCGCGGCTAGCCGGAACGGGGCGGATCGCCGTTGCGGCTCCGGGCGCGCGCGAGTTAGGTAAGGAAAAGGAACGCGCGAGGCGACAAGCAGGGCGGCCTTTCCAGCCGAGCGGAGGCCGCTGGTGCCGGGATTCCGCAAGCGCAAGCTGGTATCCGAACGAGAGCCTGGCGGAGCGACCGCGGTGGCGGCTGGTGGTCCCGAGGTCGATCGAGACCTTCGTGTCCGGGGTCATGCGAGAGCGAGCCGCACGCGACGCGGCGCGAAATAGGCCGCGAGCGAACCGCCCCAGACCCCCACCTGGAGCGCGAGCTGTGGCAGGAAGCGCGTGCGCTCCGGGAACCATTCCCACCCGAGCAGCGGTGCGACCACGTAGAAGCCGGAGAGCCACAGAGCGAGGGCGTACAGAAGCGCTGCGCTCACCGCCGCACGGCTGCTCCTTCGCAGGCTGTCGACCCCCGCGATCAGCGCGGCGAGCAAGATCCCGGTCCCGATCGTGTAGAGCAGGTGGAGACCCATCCCCCAGACGAGAACGCCTGCCAGCGACCGGTCGCTTCCGAGGGCAGACGGCCCCATCGCCACGGCCGCGACCATTCGGACCGGAGCGTCCCAGGTGTTCCCATGAAGAATGGCGACGAAGCTCTCGGCAGCCGAGAAGGCGATGCCCGAGATCAGCCCCGCCGCTATGCCGTGGAACACCACGCGTGAGGGATGCACGCCGTGCCGCTTTCCCCGCGTTGCGACGGGGCTGACGCGACGAACGCCCCGCCGCGCCCCGCTCTTCGTCGCGGCCGCATACCTCCGGTGACGCGCCGCCCTGCCTACCACGGGCCGTCGCACTTACCGCTCTGGCAGCCGAGCGGCCAGGTACATGCCCAGCACGGTCCCGTACAGGAACGTGTGGAAGACGAACTGGAGCACCGGTTCGGTGTCGGTCGCGAACCATGGCGCGTTCAGGAGCGGCGCGATGACGTAGAAGTTGAGCGGCCAGATGAGGAACCCGATGATCGTCGCGAAGATCACGGTCCGGGCGCCCGAGGCGCGCAGGCCCGGAACGATCGCGACGACGAGGGCGAGCACGGCCGCGAGCGCCATGGAGTACGCCATGTGCGCGATCATGCCGACGGGGACGGCGGTCGCCGGCGCGATCGTCTTCGGGTCCTGCTGGAGCGGCAGCCCCGCGATCATGTGCAGGGGCATGAGCGCGTCTCCCTGCATCAGCCGAGCGGCGATCATCTCGCCCATCGCGAAGACCACTCCGGCGAGGAACCCGCCGATCAAGCCGTGCTTGATCGCCCACCCGGAGCCGAGCGGCTGCGTCTCGAAAACCGACTCGGTCGCTGTCATGTGTCCGTTTCCTCCCTTCGTCATGGCGAAGTGTGGGGAACGCCGTACGAGGCGAAGATCCGGTCGTCGAGGCCGTCGCGGCCGAGGCCGGCCAGCGCCCGATCCAGCCTGCATCGGAGCTCGGCGTCCGCAGCGCGTACGGCAAAGGCGAAGCGCCAGCGCTCCCGGGGCTGGAATTCCTCCGCCACGACGACGTCGCTCCGGTTCCGCAAGCGTCAGCCCGCGAGGGGA
The DNA here is from genome assembly GCA_046262075.1 of Gemmatimonadota bacterium. Classification (GTDB taxonomy): domain Bacteria; phylum Gemmatimonadota; class Gemmatimonadetes; order JACCXV01; family JACCXV01; genus JBHENL01. The sequence goes on along the minus strand of JBHENL010000051.1, from coordinate 7,282 downwards.
CCCCAGAGGTAGCCGTACTCCTCCCGTCTCTCGACGACGGCGCGGATCACGGCATCCGCGTCCGGCAGTACGTGAACGCCGTATCCACGCTGTCGCAGCGTGAAAGTCGCGACCGAGTGACTCTCGACGGCGATCCGCGATCCGTCTCCGAGCTCCTCGAGGGAGCGGATCGGCGGCGCGTCGCGGCGGCGGATGAGCGCGTACCCCGCTTCGTAATAGGGCGCCGTGAGGACGATTCCCGGCGCCACGCCGTTCCCGGCCATCGTACCTCGGTCGACGATCGCGCCGGCGGCCGCGTGACAACGCCGCTCGAGCACCGCCTGCTCCGGAGTTTCGACCTCCGGGCGCAGCCACTCGAATCGCGCGCGTCCGCCGAGCCGCGCGTGATCTCGGAGTTCTCCCACATCACGTGGAGGAACCCTCCGGGCGTGGGCAGGTTCGCCTCCGGCATGATCACGACGTGGATCTCCCGCATCGGCTGCTTCTTGCAGTCGTAGCAGGCGTACCGGAAGCCGTTCGCGTCGTCGCGCACGTCGTTCGTCACCATGACGTGGAGCAGCGCGCTCGAGGCGACCTTGGCTCCGTCCGCCGAGCAGCGCGTGCGTGGTGGAGAGATGGGGAGGCCGGTGCGCGTGGCGATCGCGAGCCAGGCGATCGCGCCGCAGGCAACCGCCAGGGGCAAGATCGCACCCGCCGGGAGGAAGGCCAGAATCGCCTGACCGGAAAAGGTCGTCACCAGACCGGAGGCGAGGAGCCCCGCCAGCACGGCGCCTGCCATCGTCCACAGCGTTCCCCACAAGGCCGAACGCCGCTAGTCGGTGACGCCGGAGCCCACGAGGGTGGCGATGCTCTTCGAGACGTCGTTGGCGCCGTTGGCGTACGCCAACCCCAACGTGAAGACGATCAGGAGCGGCGTGATCAACAGCACGGCCGCCCGGGGGAGCAGGAGGCGTAGCTGGTCCGATCCTCCCCCGGCCCGAGGACCGCGAACATGTCCTTGTAGGGTGGCCGCACGAGCCTGGCCACCGTGTCGGTGCAGACCTGGAAGGGCTCGTTCCGCGGGAACAGGTGGCCCTCCTCGTCCACGAACGCCTTGCCCGGCCCGAGATAGACGGCGCGATGTCCCTGGAACACGCACCCCGCCGTCTTGTCGTGCTTGAACCCCTGGACCGTCACCGAGAAGAAGGAATAGCCCTCGACCTCCTTCCAGAAGACGCGCTCGAGGATCGTGAGTCCGTAGAAGCCGGCGCGCTCGAGCCCGGCGAGGAACGCCTCACAGGTCAGCGCGCCCACCAGGCACTCCCCCCAGAGCCGGGGATTCACCTTCAGGTGAGGCGGCACGTCGCGCCCGCTCACGATGTCGGAGATCACGATGCGCCCATGGTCCTTCAGAATCCGCCACATCTCCTCGAAGACGCGCGGCTTGTCGGGAGAGAGATTGATCACGCAGTTGGAGGTGATCAGATCGACGCTCCGGCTCTCCACAGGGATCTGCTCCAGGAACCCGTCGCGGAACTCCACGACGTCGTAGCCCAGAGCCGCGGCCACGAGCGGCTGGTTCTCTCGCGCGACGGACAGCATGCGCTCGGTCATGTCCACGCCGATCGCCCGCCCGCTCGGCCCCACGAGCTTCGCCGCGATGAACACGTCGATCCCGGCTCCCGACCCGAGGTCGACCACCGTCTCTCCCGGTTGAACGCCCGCGTTCGCGACGGGCGAGCCGCAGCCGTAGAACCGGTCGACCACGTCGGATGGAATGTGCCCGACGGCTGAAGCGTCGTACTCGGTCGGGCAGCAGAGCTCGGGTCGGGGCGCCTCGGCGGCGGCGCCGTAGAACTGCCGCACGCTGGCGCGAGGCCGATCGACGTCGAACGAGAGCACGCAATTCGAGTGCAGCGTCAGGACGGGGCGCTCGGCGAGCGTGGGGTCGGCGGTGCCGCAGGCGATCGCTCCCTCGCCCATCGCGTGAAGCACCAGCGGGGCGCCGTAGCCCGACCGGAGATTGCGACGGTCACGCTTTTCCCAGCCCAGGGTCGTCATCACCCGCCGCACCAGGTGTCGCGCGATGGGATGATAGGGGTCGGGCGCCAGCGGATCGCCGCCCGAGAAACACCAGGCGTGCTCCCAATCACCACCGCCCGTGAAGAAGCGGAACGGGTCGTCGGCGACGTCCGGCTTCTTCGCGAGAGTCGCCTCGCGCAGACGCCGCACGACGGGAGACGTCGCGAGAATGTCCGCCAGGTCGTGCGTCCTGGCGTCCCCGCAGAGGAGGGCCGGCTCGTTCGCCAGGGCAGCCGACGGATACACGCCGCCGTTCGCGTAGACGCAGAGCGAGTCCCAGCCGGCGTTGCCGAGATCGTACTTCACCCCCGGCACGCCGTTCACCCGGCGCTTCACCGACTCCAGGTTGTCGAGCTCGATCCCGGCAGCCGCCGCGGCCTCGATCGTCCGGTCGAGAGCCGCGATGAGCACCTCCACCTGAGGAAAGAAGCCGTTGAGCCCCGCCGCGGCCCGGCCCCGCCGGTGCGCCCACATGAGATGCTGGCTCCGCGCTCCCACCCGTCGGGCCAGATCCGCGATCTCCGGCAGCTCCGTCACGTTCGCGCGGGTCGCGACCGTCGTGAGAGACACGGCGTATCCCAGATCGGCCAGCGCTCGCGCACCCTCCAGCGCGCGCTCGAAGGTGCCCGCGCCGCGGATCGCGTCGCTGGTGGCCGCCCGCGCCCCGTCGATCGAGACCTGGAACCTGACTCGCTCCCGGTCGAGAGAATCGAGTCGGGCGCGGAGTGCGCTGCGGAAGACGGTGGCGTTCGTGAGCACGATGACCTCGAGCCCGTGCTCCTCGACCGCATGCCGGAGGAGGGCGATCAGGTCTTTGCGGAGGAACGGCTCTCCTCCGGTCACGTAGAGGCGCTCGAGACCCAGCTCGACCGTTCGATCGATGAGCCTCGTCCAGAAATCTGACGGGAGCCCACGATCCTGGTCCGGTCCCGAGGAGACGAGACAATGCGTGCAGCGCAGGTTGCAGGCGTTGTTGATCTGGAGCCAGAGCTCCCGGAGCCCGTCCGGCGTGACGAGCGCCGCACGGCCTGGATAAGCCTCGGGTACGGCCGGTGCGGCGCGGAGCATGCCGGTGCGGGCGAGGGCGGCGCAGAAGTCGTGGACGTGGACCCAGGCGGCTCCCGGATCGAGCCCGTGCGCGGCGGCGTGACCGGCGACGATGCGACTCAGGGTCGGCGCGGGAACGCTCGCCGCGATCTCTTCGAGGAGCGCGCGCCCGCGGTCGTCGACCGCGACCCAGTTCGGCGACGCCCCGTCGACGGCGTAGTGGACGCCGTCCTCCTCGAAGAACGACAGGGCGGGCAGGTAGACGGGTCCGTCGCTCTCAAGAAGCACGTGAGAACCCTCGCGTGGCTGGCATTCTTATTAAGACACCGTTGCCGGCCTTTTCCTTCGAACGTGCGCCCCGCCGGCGGGGTTGACCTTCCACCAGGCTGGAAGGTTTAGAATATGCCCTGAAGGAGATTGCGTTCATGGTTCGAAGCGCTTCGATGACGATCGGCGAGCTGGCTCGGCGCGCGGGGGTCGACGCCAGGACCATCCGCTTCTACGGCAAGATCGGGTTGCTGGCTCCCCGGTCACGAACCACGGCCGGCTACAGGCTCTACGACGAGTCTTCGCTGATCCAGCTCAGGGCCATTCGGCTGGCGAAGGAAGCCGGCCTGAGGCTCGACGAGATCGGCGAGCTCCTGCCGGTGGTCGCGGGCCACGAGGTTCGCTGCGCGCAGGTGCTCCCTCTCCTGGAGCGGAAGCGCGAGGAGGTGGAGGAGCAGATCCGGAACCTCGTTCACCTGCGGGACTATCTCGATCGGAGCATCGCGAGCTGCCGGAGAGCCCAGCGCAAGCGGTCGACCGTCGCCTGTCCCGTTCTGAGTCCCGACCTGAACGCTCCGACGGCGTTTCACCCGAAGTGACGGGGAAGGGACCATGACCAGGATCATCGCAGCCGTCGCGGCAGGCGTTGCGGCGGCGTTCGGCGCGTCCTTGTGCTGCATCGGTCCGCTCCTGGCGGTGTTCGCCGGAATCGGTGGCGCAGGGCTCGCTGCGACGTTCGAACCGCTCCGCCCCTATCTCCTCGTCGCGAGCGGGTCCCTCTTCGTCCTGGGCGGCGTGTCGCTGTATCGGCCAACGCGACAGCCGACCTGCGGCGACGCCGTGACGTGTGAGGTGCGTCCTTCCGGGAGGAGAAAGGCTCTCTTCTGGACTGCGGTGGGGGTGGCGGCGATTCTCGCGAGCTTCCCCTGGTGGTCCAGGCTGCTCGTGTGACCTCCAGATCACTGTGGAACCGCGACCGACGTGAACCTTCGAGAAAGGCGATCTACGTGAGGATCAGGACGGTACTTGCCGGGAGCGGGATCGTGGCGCTCTCGCTCGTGGCGGCGACTCCCCCTTGTTGCCCGGAAGTCGCTGCGGCGCCGCCAGGTGCGGCCGCTCAGGAGAGGCTCGCGACCGTTCGTCTGGACATCGAGGGGATGACGTGTGGGGGCTGTGCCGTCGCGACGCGCGCAGCCCTGCGGAAGCTCGATGGAGTGGAGAAGGTGGAGGTCTCGTACGAGAAGCACAGCGCCGTCGTTACGTACAACCCGGCCAAGGTGACGGTCGCCCGCATCCTGAAGGCGGTTCGCGACGCGGGGTTCACGCCGAAGGTGGCGGGATAGCATGGCCCTGCTCGAGCGCGGCGAATACGACCTGGCGATCGTCGGCTCCGGCGGAGGTGCCTTCGCGGCCGCGATCAGGGGTCGTGAAGCGGGCGCGCGAGTGGTGATGATCGAGCGGGGCACCCTGGGCGGCACGTGTCAGCGTCCGTGGTGCTTGAGGGCGTGCGATGACCGGCCGCTTCGCGATCGTGCTCGGCATGGGCCCGGGCGGGGAGGTCATCGCCGACCGGCTGATCGACGGCGGCATGAAGGTGGCCGTCGTCGAGCGCGAGCTGATCGGGGGCGAATGCGCCTACTGGGCGTGCATCCCTTCCAAGACCCTGCTCCGGCCGCCCGAGACCAGAGCCGAAGCCACTCGAACGCCGGGCGCCGGCATTCCCGAGCTCGACTGGACGGAGGCCGCCGGCTACCGCGACTACATGATCCGTCATCTCGACGATTCCAGGCAGGTCGCGGGATACGAGGAGCGCGACCGTCATCAAGGGAGTGGGTCGTATCGCCGGGCCCGGCGCGGTCGAGGTGGACGGAATGGTCCTCGGAACGGATCACATCGTGATCGCGACCGGCTCCGAGCCCCGGCTGCCGTCCGTCCGCGGCCTCGGCGACGTCACCGTCTGGACGAACCGCGAGGCCACGACTCTGGCCGAGATCCCCGGCCGGGCCGCGCTGATCGGTGGCGGCCCGGTCGGGATCGAGCTGGGTCAGATGCTGGCCCGATTCGGCAGTGAAGTGACCATCGTTCAGGCGGCGGAGAGTCTGATCGACCGCGAGGACCCGCGGGTCGGCGAGCTCATCCGGGACGCTCTCGAGAGCGACGGCATCGACGTTCGGCTTGGCCGGCGCCCCAAGGAGGCCCGCCGCGATGGATCCGGGGTGAGACTCGAGCTCGACGACGGGTCGACGATCGCGGCCGACGACGTCGTGATCGGGGCGGGGAGATCGCCGCGAGTGCAGGGGATCGGACTGGAGCAGGTCGGGTTCGCCGCGCCGGGCCGAGGGCTCCCGGTCGACGACCGCTGTCGGCTCGCGGAAGGGCTCTGGGCCGTCGGTGACGTCACCGGTGTGATGCTGTTCACACACGTCGCCAAGTACCAGGGGAGGATCGCGGCTGCGAACATCCTCGGCCGGCCGGCGCGTGCGGACTATCGGTCCGTCCCGCGGGTCGTCTTCTCGGATCCCGAGATCGCGACCGCGGGTCTCACGCAGGCGCGGGCCCGGGAGACGGGAATCGACGCGGTGGCTGCGGAGGTGACCTGGCCGCCGCGATTGCCCGCCCGTCGACGCACGAGCGGAATCCACGCGGTCACCTCGGCCTCGTCGCCGACCGCCGCCGGGGCATCCTCCTCGGGGCCTGGGCGGTCGCTCCGCTCGCGGGCGAGTGGATCCACCAGGCGGGCGCGGGCGATCCGGGCCGAGATCCCGCTCGAGACACTCCGCGACACCGTCGCGCAGTTCCCCACCTATTCCGAGGCATACCTGACCGGGCTCGAGCGGCTCGACATCTGAGCCTGCGCCGGGTCCATGGCCGCGCGCGGCGCCTCGACCCTCACCGCCGGGTCGACCTGCACGATAACTGAGCCTCCGCCGCGTCGGGTCGATGGCCGCGGGCGGCGCGCATCACTCTCACGGCCAGATCGACCGGCACCGGAAAATCAGACCTCGAGCGAAGGAAAACCGCACCCGCGGTGTCCTGTTAGACGAGGGCCGAGGTGGCGACGGGCAGGCGCCCGCCGACCGAGAGCAGACGGAGTGACCCCTGTTTCGCAGACCACCGGGACCTACCCAGGCGAGGGCGTTCGAGGAGCTGCTGAGCGAGCACCTCGATGCGCTGTACCGGACCGCGCTGCGGCTCTGTGGCGGCGAGCGCGCGGACGCCGAGGACTTGCTCCAGGACGCCATGCTGCGCGCCTTCGAGCGGTTCGGCGATCTGCGCGAGCCCGCGGCCGCTCGAGCGTGGCTGTTCACGATCCTGGCGCGCACGAATCTGAACCGGATGCGTGCGCGACGACGCCGGCCCGAGACGCTCGCGGCGGATCTCGACGAACGGGAGTTCGAGCGTGCGCTCGCGGCGTGGCCGGGCATCGAAGACCCCGACGAGCTCGCCGTTTCCGCGCTGGCGCGGGAACGCCTCGCGGCGGCGCTCGACGCGCTGGAGGAACCACTGCGGGCGGTCGTCTGGCTCAGCGACGTCGAAGGATTTCGACAGCGTGAGGTGGCCGAGATGCTCGGGGTGCCGGAAGGAACCGTCGCCTCTCGGCTCTTTCGAGCTCGGCGCATTCTGCGCGACGCGCTCCGGCCTCCGGCGAACCTTTGGAGACACGCATGAGCATGAGCTGCGGCAGGGCACGGCGGCTCCTGTGGCCGGACGGCGGTCCACGATCGTCGTCGCCGGACGTCATCGACGCACAGCATCACCTGGCGGCGTGTCAAGCGTGTCAGCGGTTCGTGCGCGAGATGCACGCGATCGCCGACCTGCTTCACGATGCGGCGCCGCGCGAGGAAGCGCCCGCCGAGGTCCGCGGGCGACTCTTCACGGCGCTCGCGCGCGCACGCGCGAGCGCCCG
>JBHENL010000050.1:0-2749 GCA_046262075.1 Gemmatimonadota bacterium | reverse complement strand
AGCACGATGAACAGGTCGCTGCCCGGCGAGTGGATGAAGTTCACGCGCACGTTGGCCTCGACCTCGTCGGTCTCGGAGTCGTACTGCAGGAGCGCGTTCGTGAACAGGCGCGTGGAGAAGGCGTAGTTGACGCGCAGCGTGCCCAGGTCCGTCGAGAGATCCCCGTCGGGCGTGTCGATGGCGTTGTGCTGCCAGAAGCCTTCGAAGGACAGGTTGCGGTTCACGACGCCGATCAACCGCCCCCCGTAGTAGCGCAGCCGGCCGCTGAAGAAGTCGTTCGTGCCCGCGAAGAGGTCACCACTCACCGGGCGGTTGCGGCTCGTGCGGAGCGTCACGTCCAGGTCGTCCCCCTCGTAGTCGGCGGCGGGGAACACCACGTCCTCGCGCAGCTCGAAGGGATCGGCCAGGCGCACGAAGTTGTGCGTGCCGGCCAGCTCGAGGAGGTCGCCCGAGTCCAGCTGCGGCGTGACGCTCACGCGGTAGCCGCGGTCGCGGACGTCCCACCCCGCGGACGAGACGATCGTCGCGTTCGCGCGGACGTCGATCCGGCGCAGGCCGGCGAAGGCGGGCCGGGGCGAGACGCGGAACGTGGCGAACTGACGCTGGATGTCGTCGCGCAGGACGAAGCCCATGGAGGGCTCGTAGCCGGGGCCGATGGCCATCTGCTCGACGAGCCATCCCCAGGCGTCGGCGGTGAAGTCGAGTGCCGCGCGGTAGGCGCCGTTCCCGCCCTCGGCTCCCGGCGCGTCGGTGGCGGAGACGAAGCCGTCGAAGGCCAGCTTCGGGCTGACCTGCACGTGGGTGTCCACGCCGCCGGCCCAGGACGGCCGCAGGCCCTCGGCGGTCTCGTGCGTGAGGATGGCCCCGACCGTCGAGCGCGCTCCCACGTCGCGCGTGAGCCGCGCCACCGCGAAGTTCTCGGGCGGGGCGCCCACGGCGTCCTCGTCGCCGGTCACGACGTCCAGGAAACCGAGTGAGGCGGCGCCCTCCTTTCCGGTGAGCTTGGCTCCGGCCAGGATCGGCACCTCCGCGCCGCTCCGCAGCCCGATGCGGCGGCTGAAGAAGACGAGCAACGGCGGGGGTCCCCCGAAGCCCGGCACTCCGAAGGTGAAGATCCCCGCCCCCTCGAGGAAGAACTCGCGCTTCTCGGGGAAGAAGAGGTTGAAGCGCGTCAGGTTGATCTGACGGACGTCGGCTTCGACCTGGGCGAAGTCCGTGTTGACGGTGCCGTCGAGCGTCAGGTTGGACGTCATGCCGTACTTCACGTCGAGGCCGGCGTCGAGGGAGCCGTCGCTCTCCGCGTCGAACCCCCCCGCACCGTCGGGCAGCGACTCGCGCCGGCCCTCGGCCAGCGCGAACGGCTTCACCTGCAGGTTGCGGCCCTGGTCCAGGTCCGCCAGTCCGAGCAGCGAGCCGGCCTGCGAGACCTTCAGCAGCCCTCCGTTGTCGCGGGTCCACGAGCGCCAGAGCGCGATCTCGTTGCGCCGCTTGAGCACGCGCTGGAAGTTGACGCCCCAGCGCTGCGCGCTCTCGGGATCGAAACGCAGCGTCCAGAACGGGACCTCGATCTCCGCCGACCAACCCTCCGCCCCGACCGCCGCCGCCACGTCCCACACGCCGTCCCACGACTCGTTCAACTCGCCTTCGGCGCGCAGCAGCGCGTCGGCCTCCGCACCGTTGGCGTTCGTGCCGAACAGGAAGCCGTTGCGGTCGTCGTCGTACGTGTCGAGCACGACGAAGAAGGCGTCGTCGTCCGAGGTCACGCCGCCGAAGACGCCTTCGACGAGCGCGTCGCGCTCGAGCACGCGTGCGAGGATGCGTCCCGGGTCCGGGTCCCGCAGGCTGGCCCCGATGTAGAGGCGGTCGGGCGCGAAGAGGATCCGCACCTCGGTCGCCTGTGTCGCGGGCTGGCCCTCATCGGGCTCCTGCTGGCGGAAGTCGGAGACGGCGGCCGCCGCGGACCAGGCGGGCTCGTCGAGCCGGCCGTCGAGGCGGATCTCGCCCGCGAGCGGCTCCGCCGTCAGGACTCCCTCGGAGCCGCCCGGATCGGCTGACGCCGCGGGAGCCGCCCGATCCACGCCGGAGTCGTTGCCGGGCGTGGACTCCTGCGCGGCTTGCGCGGTGGCCGGCGCGAGGAGGAGGACGAGGAGGGTGGCGCGCAGGAGAGGGAGAGATGGCAGCATGCGCGGGCGACGCGGGTTCGGAGGGCTTCGCGGCCGCGGCGTCACCCCCCGTGAGGGACGCAACGCGCCGCCCGCAATCTCTGACTATCCGGGTCCGGGCGCGAGACGTGCCCCGTCCCGCGGGGACCCGTGGCGCGCCGGCGGCTCGGGCCGGTTGGCGAGGTCCCAGGCCACGCGGTAGACGAGCTCCGCCACCCGCTCCACCTTGCCGAAGTCGATCCGTTCCACCTCGGCCGATGGCTGGTGGTAGTCGGGGTGGAGCCCGGCGAAGAAGAACGCAACCGGGATCCCGTAGCGCGCGTACATGTAGTGGTCGCTGCGCTCGTAGAGCCGCTCGGGGTGGTTCGGCGCGTCGAGCGAGTAGTCCAGGTGCAGCCCCACGGCGCCGGCCTCCCGGCGGACGATCTGGTCCAGCTGCGAGCTGATGCGCGACGAGCCGATCAGGAACAGCGAGTCCGGTGCGTTGCGGCCCAGCATGTCCATGTTCAGCTGCGCCACGATGCTGTCGCGCGCCACCGGCGGGATCGCCGTGAGGTGCTCCGACCCCAGCAGGCCGGCCTCCTCCC
>JBHENL010000049.1:0-4229 GCA_046262075.1 Gemmatimonadota bacterium | reverse complement strand
GCGGCTGGGGGTCCTCGAGGCCCAGCTGTTCGGGCGGCTGCGGGAGCGCGTCGCCGCCGCGGCCGCGCCGCTGCAGCGCCTCGGCGACGCGCTCGCCGCGCTGGACGTCCTGGCCGGCTTCGCCGAGACCGCAGCGGCGCGCGCCTACTGCCGTCCCGAGGTCTCCGATGCGGACGTGCTGGAGATCCGCGGCGGGCGACACCCGGTCGTGGAAGTCCGTGAGGGGCTCGGTCGCTTCGTGCCCAACGACGTCCTCCTGGACGCGGAGCGCAGGATCCTGATCCTTACCGGCCCGAACATGGCAGGCAAGAGCACCTTTCTGCGTCAGGTGGGGCTCCTCGTGCTGCTCGCACAGGCGGGCTCGTTCGTCCCAGCGGAGTCGGCGCGGATCGGCGTGGTGGACCGCGTGTTCACGCGCGTCGGTGCCTCCGACGACCTCGCGCGCGGGCGCTCGACCTTCCTGGTCGAGATGGTCGAGACCGCGAACATCCTGCGCAACGCCACGCCACGCAGCCTGGTGTTGCTCGACGAGATCGGCCGCGGGACGGCGACGTTCGACGGGCTCTCCCTCGCGTGGGCCGTGACCGAGTGGTTGCACGAGAGCGCCCGCGGAGCGCCGCGGACGATCTTCGCCACGCATTATCACGAGCTCACGGAGCTCGCGGCCGTGCTACCGCGGGTGTACAACGCCCACGTCCAGGTGAAGGAGTGGGGGGACGAGATCGTGTTCCTGAAGCGCGTGGCCGAGGGTCGGAGCGACCGGTCGTACGGCATCCAGGTCGCGAAGCTCGCCGGTGTGCCGCCCGCCGTGCTCGCACGTGCGCGGGAGATCCTGGCCAACCTGGAGGCGGGGGAGTTCGGCGCCGGCGGGGTGCCGCGGCGCGCGCGGGGCCGCTCGGCGCCGGCGCCGGCCGTCCGCGAGCAGATGACGCTCTTCGAAGCGCCCGACCCGCTGCGCGACGAGCTGCGCGAGCTCGACCTGGACGGCTTGCGACCGCTCGAGGCGCTGAACCTGCTGGCGGAGTGGAAGCGCCGCTACGCGCCCGTCGCGACCGCGCCGGGTCGGTCCCCGGGCGGGGAGGCGCCGGCGTGAGCGGGGCGCGCGGCTCGGGGTACGGCGCCGTGCTCCTCGTCTCCTTCGGCGGGCCCGAGGGCCCCGACGACGTGATGCCGTTCCTCGCCAACGTGCTGCGGGGACGGAACGTACCTCCGCAGCGGATGCGCGAGGTGGCGCGGCACTACGATCTCTTCGGCGGCGTGAGCCCGATCAACGCCCAGAACCGGGCGCTCGTCGCCGCGCTCGAAGAGGAGCTGCGCCGCCGCGGGCCGGCGCTGCCCGTCTATCTCGGAAACCGCAACTGGCACCCGCTGCTGCCCGACGTGCTGCGACGCATGCGCGACGACGGCGTGCGGCGAGCGCTCGCGTTCTTCACCTCCGCCTACAGCTCCTACTCCGGCTGCCGGCAGTACCGGGAGAACCTCCGGGACGCGCGGGCCAACGTCGGGGCGGGCGCGCCCCACGTGGAGAAACTGCGGGCCTACTACAATCACCCCGGCTTCGTGGAGCCGAACGTCGAGAGCCTCCGCGCCGCGCTCGAGCGCGTGCCGGAGACCCGGCGGACCGGGGCGCGCGTGGCGTTCACGGCCCACAGCATCCCCACCGCGATGGCGCGGCGGTGCGCGTACGAGCTGCAGCTCCAGGAGACCGCGCGGCTGGTGGCCGGGGGAGCGGGGATCGAACGCTGGCGGCTCGTCTACCAGAGCCGAAGCGGTCCCCGCTCGCAGCCCTGGCTGGAGCCGGACGTCCTCGATCACTGCCGCGCGTTGCGCGCGGAGGGCGCCGAGGACCTCGTGGTCGCGCCGATCGGATTCGTCTCCGACCACATGGAAGTGCTCTACGACCTCGACACCGAAGCGCGGGCGGTATGCGAGGAGGTCGGGCTGAACCTGGTCCGTGCCGCGACCGTGGGGACGCATCCCGCGTTCGTGGCGATGATCCGCGACCTGATCGTCGAGCGGTTGACGCCCGGGGTCGAGAGGCCGGCGCTGGGAAGCCGGGGTCCCAGCCACGACGTCTGCCCGGAGGGCTGCTGCCTCCCCGGCTCGGCGCGCTCCGCCGCCGGGCCTGGCGCAGGCGCCGAGCTGGCTCGCGCCGCGACGTGACCACGCCCGCGGCCGCGCCGGACGACTGGCGCCGCCCCCTCCTCGTGAGCGACGAGCGGCTCCACGACCTGCTGCGGCGGATCCGCCGCATCTCCGTGCTGGGAATGAAGACGCCGGAGTCGGGTCAGCCGGCGTGGTACGTGCCCGCCTACGCCGCGCGTGCCGGCTACGACATCGTCCCGGTCCCCGTGTACTACCCGAAGCTCACGGAAATCGCCGGACTTCCCGTGTTCCGGCGGGTGGCGGACGTTCCGGGAGACGTGGACCTCGTGAACGTCTTCCGCCGCTCGCGCGACATCCCACCGCACGTGCCCGACATCCTGGAGAAGCGTCCGCGCGCGGTGTGGTTCCAGCTCGGGATTCGCAACGACGAGGCGGCCGAGGAGCTCGCGCGCTCCGGGATCGACGTCGTGCAGGACCGCTGCCTGATGGTCGAGCTGCGGCGGATGGGGCGCTAGCGCGTGGCCGTGCGTCCCGAGGGCTCGTTGCGGGTCCGCGTTGCGTGTTGTGGTCATACGAATCCATCTAAGATCGACTCGTCGTAGAGCGATCGTCGCCGCGGGAAGGACCGATGACGGAAGGGACGATTTCCGACTTCGAAGGACTGGAGGGGGTGCGCTACCGCCCGACACACCGACGCGGGAAGGCGGGTCCGCCATGAGCTCGCCTGCCTCGACCCGCCCGCCGACTGGCTCCCACGTCCACGACTCCATCGTGGACACGATCGGCTGGACCCCTCTGGTGCGCCTGCACCGGCTGACGCGCGGCATACGCACGCCCGTCTATGCGAAGCTCGAGACGAAGAACCCCGGCTACAGCCTGAAGGACCGGATCGGCCTCGCGATCATCGATGAGGCTGAGCGCGCGGGCCGGCTCGGCCGCGGAGGGACGGTGGTCGAGGCGACGTCCGGCAACACCGGCGTGGCGCTGGCGATGATCTGCGCGATCCGCGGCTATCGCACGATCTTCACCATGCCGGACAAGATGTCGCAGGAGAAGATCAACCTCCTCAAGTCCTTCGGCGCGCGCGTGGTGATCACCCCCACCGCGGTCCCGCCCGACTCCCCCGAGCACTACGTGAACGTCGCCCGCACGATCGCCGAGACGACTCCGGGCGCGATCTTCGCGAACCAGTTCTACAACCGGCAGAACACCGAGGCGCACTACGCCACGACCGGGCCGGAGCTGTGGGAGCAGACGGGCGGCCGCCTGTCCGCGTTCGTGACGGGGATGGGAACGGGGGGGACGATCAGCGGCGCCGGCCGCTACCTGAAGGAGAAGGACCCCTCGATCCGGATCGTCGGCGCGGACCCGGTGGGCTCGATCCTCGCCACCTACAAGGCCACGGGCGAGATCACGCGCGGAGAGGTCTACAAGGTGGAGGGGATCGGCAGCGACAAGATTCCGGGCACCCTGGACATCGAGTTCGTGGACGAGATCCGCAACGTGACGGACCGCAGGTCCTTCAACACCGCGCGGCGAATGACGCGCGAAGAGGGGATCTTCTGCGGCGGATCCACGGGCACGATCATGGCCGTCGCCCTCGACGTCGCCCGCGAGCTCGACGATCCCGATCGTCCGGTGGTCGGGATGGTGTGCGACACGGGCGCCTGGTACCTCTCGAAGTTTCACTCCGACGAGTGGATGCGGGAGAACCGCTTCCTCGACGAGGAGCAGGTGGACGTGTTCTACCTGCTGGGGCTGAAGACGCGCGACCTCCCGCCGGTGGTGGCGGTCGCGCGCGCCCAACTCGTGCGCGAGGCGCTCGCACTCATGGAGCGCCACAACATCTCGCAGCTCCCCGTACTCGACGGCGACGAGGTCGTCGGCAGCCTCTCGGAGGGACCGCTGCTCTCGAAGGTGCTCGCCGACGCCGGCGTGCTCGAGCGGCCCGTCGAGAGCTTCCTGGAAGCGCCCTTCCCGGTCGTCGACGAGGGCACCAGCCTGCGCCGCGCGAGCGAGGCCCTGAGCCGCGGCGGCAGCCCGGCCGTGCTGGTCCGCAGCGGCGGCCGCATCGCCGGCATCCTCACCAAGTTCGACGTGCTGCACTTCCTGATGAACGGCGG
>JBHENL010000048.1:0-6926 GCA_046262075.1 Gemmatimonadota bacterium | reverse complement strand
GAACGCGACTCGCTGCGCGTCCGTGTCGTAGACGACCTCCGGGAGTGCGAGCGAGAACGTCAGCAGGTGGTCGGTCCGGAAGCCGGGATCCACGTCCTGAAGTCGGGCGAAGCTCTTGATCAGGAGCCCGGCGCCGGTCAGCAGGATGAGCGCGAGCGCGACCTCCCCGACGACCAGCGCGCGCCGCGCGAAGCGCCCTGCCCGGTCGCCCGCCAACCCGCGGCCCCCCTCGCGAAGCCCCTGCTGCAGGTCGGCGCGCGAGGCCTGTAGGGCCGGGACGACTCCGAACAGCAGGCCGGTCGCGAGCGAGAGCACCAGCGTGAAGCCGAGCACGGCGGCGTCCGGGGCGAGGTCGGTCCCCGGCGGCAGACGATCGCCCATGGCGGGGCGCAGCCCGGCCACGCCCCAGGCGGCGAGCGCCAAGCCGACCACTCCGCCGAGCAGCCCCAGCACCGCACTCTCGGTCAGGAGCTGGTAGACCAGGTCGCGCCGCTGGGCGCCCACGGCCGAGCGGATCACGATCTCGTTCGCGCGCTCCATCGAGCGGGCGAGCATCAGGTTGGCGACGTTGGCGCAGGCGATCAGCAGGACGAACCCCACCGCCGCCAGCAGCACGAGCAGCGCCGGGCGAAGCTCGCCCTTCTTGAACTCGTCCAGCGTCTCCACGACGAGCGTCCAGTTCGTCGGGTACGAGTCGGGGTCGTCCCGCTTCAGCAGCTCGGCGAAGCGCCGCATCTCGCGCCCCGCCGCGTCCACGGTCACGCCGGGGGCGAGGCGGCCGGCGAGCGACAGCCATTCGTTCGTCGCGCCGTTCTCCAGCTGCTCCGGGGTGAGGGCCAACGGCCGCCATAGCTCGACGTTTCGGTTCCAGAAGTCGCGGAATCCGGCCGGCATGACGCCGATCACCTCGTAGCTCTCCCCGTTGAGGACCAGCGTTCGCCCGATCGCGTCGGGCGCCCCTCCCAGCGCGCGCTGCCAGAAGCCGTGGCTCAGGACCAGGACGTGCTCGCGCCCTGGCGCATCCTCCTCGGGCAGGAACGCGCGCCCCAGCGCGGGGCGGACGCGGAAGACGTCGAAGTACTGGGCGGATACGACCGCACCCGGCACTCGCTCGGGCTCGCCTTCGCCCATCAGGTTGGCAGCCCAGCCGCTGGCGACGGCCACGCTCTCGAATGCCCGGGTCTCGTCCCGGTAGCGCGGAAAGTTCCGGGCGGAGACCGGCGCGTCGAGGTCGTTCAGGGACGGGTAATGGTGCCAGATCGATACCAGCCGGTCCGGCTCCGGATAGGGCAGCGGCCGGAGGAGGAGGGCGTTGACGACGCTGAAGATCGCGGTGTTCGCGCCGATCCCGAGTGCCAGCGTCAGCACGACGACGGCCGTGAAGGTCGGCCGCTGCCGCAGGAGGCGCAGCGCGTAGCGCAGGTTCTGCCGGAAGCTCTCCACGGTCGTCTCCTCGTTCCGCGCTCGCGCGCCGGTGGGTCAGTTCACCTCGAAGCCGCTCTCCTTGAGCTTCTCCTCGTCGATCGCCGCCTTGCGTCCTTCCTCGTCCTCGACCACGCGGCCGTCGAAGAGATGGATGCTGCGCTCGGCGTGGCGCGCGTAGCGGGGGTCGTGCGTCACCATGCAGATCGTGGCGCCCCCGCGGTGCAGCTCCTGGAGCAGGTCCATGACGGCTTCGCCGTTGACGGAGTCCAGGTTCCCGGTGGGCTCGTCCGCCAGCAGGATCGAAGGCTGCCCCACGACGGCGCGAGCGACCGCGACGCGCTGTTGCTGGCCGCCGGAGAGCTGCGCGGGGTAGTGCTTCATGCGGTGCGCCATCCCCACGCGCTCGAGCGCGTCCTGGACGCGCTTCTTGCGCTCGGCCGAGGGCGTTCCCCGGTACGTGAGCGGGAGCTCCACGTTCTCGTAGACGTTCAGGTCACCGATCAGGTTGAAGCTCTGGAAGATGAAGCCCACCTCGCGGTTGCGCGTGCGCGCGCGGTCCGAGGCCGAGAGCTGCGCCACGGGCTTGCCGTTGATCCAGTACTGGCCTTCGGTGGGGGTGTCGAGGAGCCCGAGGATCGAGAGCAGGGTAGACTTGCCGCATCCCGACGGCCCGGCGATCGAGATGTACTCGCCCGGCATGATGTCGAGGTGGATGCCCGCCAGGGCGTGCGTCTCCACCTCGTCGGTGAAGAAGATCTTGCTCACGTCGTCCAGACGGATGAGCGGCGCCGAACCCTGGTTCATCTCGACTCTCCTCTTCGACGTGGGGCGCCGCCGCGCGGCGCGGTCCTCGGTTGGATCGTGATCGGCCTCGCAAGGTTGCAGGCGCCATGCTGGCGGCGACTGCATCCCCGGGTCCCCGGTCCTACGACGAGGCCCCACGGAGGGGTTTCAGACCTAGTTCAGGCGGATCCGATCCACCGCGTCCCAGGCCGACATGTCCGAGAGGATCACGCGATCCCCCTGCTCGAGCCCGCCCTGCACCTCGATCGTGTTCACCGAGCTCTTGCCGAGCTTCACCTGAACTCGGTTGGCCGCCTCACCGTCGGGCTCGAGCTTGAAGATTCCCACCACGCTCTCTCCCTGGCCGTACGCCGGCCGCCCCACGTAGAGCACGTCGTCCAGCTTCTCGATCTCGAGCGTCCCGTCGACGCTCAGGTCGGGGCGCGCCCCGCGGGGCAGCGGGCCGTCCAGCGCCACGTCCACCGTCACGGTGCCCTGCTGCACGGCGGGGTCGATGCGCACGACGTGGCCGGGAATGATCCCGTTGCGCGTGTCGATCGCCGCGCGCTGGCCGAGCGTGATGTCCTTGGCCTGCGTCTCGGGGATGCGGAGCTCCGCCTTGAGCTTTCCCGGCTGGACCACCTTGGCCAGGACCGCACCCGGCTGGGCGTACTGCCCGATCTCGAAGGGCAGCTCCTGCACCACGCCGTCCGCCCCGGCGATCACCCGCATGGATTCCACCATCTGCCGGCGGAACTCGGCGATCGCGCGCAGCCGTTCCACCTGGGCAGTCTGCACCGCCAGCTGGGCCTGGATCGTCCGCGTGCTCACGCCGAGCCGCTGGCCTTCGAGCTCGTGGCGCGTCTCCATTTCGTTCGCGCGCTCCTGGGCCTGCTTCGCATCGAGGGCGGCGATGAGCCCCTTGTCGGCCAGCTCCGTGCTCGCTTCGGCGCGGCGCCGCGCGTCGTTGAACTGTGCTTCGACGGTCGCGGCGGACGCCCGCTGCTCGAGGATCTGCGTCTCGAGCTGGGCCTTGAGGGTCAGGTAGTCGGCCTCGGCCTGCGCGAGCTGACGCTGCGCCTCGAGCGCCTCGAGCTGCACGTCGGGGTTCGTGAGCACGAGGAGCGGCGTGTCGGCCGTCACCTCGGTGCCGGGCTCGACGAGGATCTGCTCCACGCGGCCGGCCGTGACCGCCGGGATCCAGCGGATCTGCTCGGGCACGAGCGTGCCGGGGCCGCGCACCTGACGCAGCATCTCGCCGCGCTTGACCGTGTCGATCCAGACCGTCGATCGCTCGACCGTGGGGGCCGCGGGAGAGAGCCGCGACAGCGCGAGCGTGATGAACACCACCCCCGCGGCGGTGACGCTGCCGATGACGATCCGGCGGCGCGTGCGAGAGGGGGCTTTCCGGGGAATGTCCATGCTTCCTTCGTGAGCGGTGTCGTCTCGATGCCACCGGCCGGCGTCGGGAAGGGTCGCCTAATCCATTCCCAGCGCGCCACTCGGGCGCGCCGCGCCGGAAAGGTGGAGAGCAAGGCCTTTGCCACGTTCGGGCCAGGGCGGAAATCTTTGGTTGTAAAGGCGTTACGAGCCCGGCCAGGTTGAGTTTCCGGCGCGATGGTGGCCGTTCATGGGATGGTCGTTCCCAGGAACGAACACGAGCTCAGGGCTGTCGGCGAGCAGCCGCTGCGGGCCTCACGGCGCGGCGGCTTTGTCCTCCATGCTGGGGAACGCGCTCTCTTCGGGTCGGTGCCGTGCGTTGCGTTCAGGTGCGCCGGAGTGGGTCCTGCGGGCCAGCGGAGGCAGGCGGACGTGCTGCGAGGCGGAGCGGGGGGGAAAAAAGAAAGCCCAGGAGCCTTGATCGCGGTTCGACCACGCCGCAGCTCCTGGGCCGGTGACCTGTCTGGGATTCCGCGAGACACCCCGCTGGAAGGGCCCAGTGGGTGTGCCTAGCGCTCAGGCACCTCACGGGTCGGTCTTGTACTGTCACTGGACAATGGACCACCTCCTTTCTCGTGTACGCGCAGGATAGGAGCGGAGCTCCCCGGACGCAAGACTTGCCGCCCGCGGCTTCCCGGGTTCCGCCCGTGGAAGGCCGGTGTCGCCGCGGCGCAGTCGAACCGATCGAGCTACCATCACGTCGCAGCGAGCTTCAGCCCGACGATCCCGGCCACGATCAGGCCGATGCAGGCCAGACGTGCGGCGCTGGCCGGCTCCCCGAAGAGCACGATCCCGAGCAGCGCGGTGCCGACGGCGCCGATCCCCGTCCAGACGGCGTAGGAGGTGCCCAGCGGGAGCGCGCGCATCGCGAGCGACAGGAACACGAAGCTCCCGAGCATCAGCGCTACGGTGACGACGCTGGGCCAGAGGCGCGAGAAGCCCTCGGAGTACTTGAGGCCGACGGCCCACGCGATCTCCAGGACCCCGGCGACCAGAAGGTGCAGCCATGCCATGCGCTATGCTGGCGCGCGGCGGCGGGGCACGGCAAGGGACTGCGCGGCGCGTGCCCTCGGGTCGCGGCGCCGTGGCCGCGCGGCCACGGACGAGGAGCGCGGCTCGCGAAGCGACGCGTTTCGTCTCCGCCGCGGCTACCTCTCGCTCTGCGAAGGGCTTAAGTTTGCCGCTCCATGACCGAGCCCCTGCAACCCCGGCCCGCGGCCGAGCCAGCCCAGGTCGGCGGCCCCCTCGAGGCCGACGTGTACGACCTCACCGTCGTGGGGGCCGGCCCGACCGGGCTCTTCGCGCTCTTCTACGCCGGCATGCGCCACATGCGCGCCAAGGTGATCGACTCCCTGCCGGAGCTCGGGGGCCAGCTCTCGGCGCTCTATCCCGACAAGTACATCTTCGACGTGGCCGGCTTTCCCAAGGTCCTCGCCAAGGACCTGACGCGGGAGCTCGTCGAGCAGGGCCTGCAATTCGGGGCCACGGTCTGCCTCGAGGAGGCGGTCGTCGACCTGCGCTACGCGGACGGCTCGGGCCCGAGCGGCAACGGCGGCGATCCGGGAGGCCCTGACGCCGGCGGCGTGCGCATCCTGCGCCTCGAGACCGACAAGGCGGCCCACTGGACCCGCACGGTGCTCCTGAGCGCGGGCATCGGCGCCTTCGCCCCCCGCAAGCTCGACGCCGAAGGGGTGGAGCTCCTGCTGAACCGGGGCGTCTACTACGGCCTGCGCGACAAGTCGATCACCCAGGGCAAGCGCGTGCTGATCGTGGGCGGAGGGGACTCCGCGGCCGACTGGTCGGTGAACCTGCTGGACACGGCGAGCGACATCACGTTGATCCACCGCTCCGACCGCTTCCGCGCGCACGAGGGGACGATGCGCCGCATCCACGAGTCACCGGTGAAGCTGAAGACCTTCACCGAGCTCAAGCGCGTGCGCGGCACGGAAAAGGTCGAGGGCGTGACCCTGGTCCACAACCAGACCGCCGAGGAGGAGGAGCAGGAGGCGGACGTGGTGCTCCTGAACCTCGGCTTCCTCGCGGACCTCGGTCCGATGCGTCATTGGGGGATCGAGATCGAGAAGAAGGCGATCCGGGTGAACGAGCGCATGGAGACGAACATGCCCGGCGTCTACGCGGCCGGCGACGTGGTGCAGCACGGCGGCAAGCTCAAGCTCATCGCCACCGGCTTCGGCGAGGCCGCCATCGCGGTGAACTTCGCCAAGCACTACATCGACCCGAAGGCCCGCGCCTTTCCGGGCCACTCCACGGACGACAAGACCTTCGAGGGCAAATAGATCCCTCCGCGGCGGTCCTGATCCTGGGAGACGAGGTGCTCTCGGGCGAGGTGCCGGACGAGAACGCGACCTACCTGTCGCGGCGGCTGTGGGAGGCGGGGGTGAGCGTCGCCCGGATCACCTTCCTCCCCGACCGGCGAGACGTGATCGCCCGCGAGGTGGCCGCGCTCTCGCCGGCGTTCACGTACGTGTTCGTCACGGGCGGAATCGGTCCGACGCACGACGACCGCACGCGCGCGGCGGTGGCCGAGGGTCTGGGTCGCGGCCTGGCGCTGCACGGCGAAGCCGAGGCCTTCCTCGGGAGGAGCTACGGCGAGACGCTCACCGAGGCCGACGCCGCCATGGCCGAGCTCCCGGAGGGTGCGGCGCTGCTCTACGGCACGCACCGCGCGTTCGGTTTCCGGGTCGAGAACGTCTACGTATTCCCGGGGGTGCCCTTCCTGCTGCGTGACATCTTCGAGCGCCTCTTCCCCGCACTGCGCGCGGTTCCGTACCACGTCCGTGAGCTCTGGACGGACTCCAAGGAGGGTCTCTTCAGCCGCTCGCTCGAGCAGGTGCAGGAGCGCTTCCCCGCCGTGCGGATCGGTTCCTACCCCACGTCCGTAGCCGGCCGCTACCGTTCGCGCATCGTGCTCCGCTGCCGCGACGAGTCCGACCTCGCCGCCTGTGAGGACGCGGTGAGCCAGCTGCTGCGCGTGCTCGGCCAGCCCTCGGGCGGGCGCTGAGGTGGCGCGGCGGGGCGGGCGGCGCCGGGGCGGGCGGCGCGGGGGTGGAGAGGCTGGCGCAGGGGGGAAGGCGGCGGGCACCGGCACGCAGGCCGCGGAGCGGGGCGGCAGCGAGGCTCGGCAGTCGCGGCCGAGCTCCTCGCCTGCGGCCAGGGCGCCCGGCACCCGACGCCCCTCTCCCGCCGTTCAGTCCTCGAGCCCCGCCGAGCGGCGGGCCGCCGCGCGCCGCCCCACCGCCAGCGAGACGGCGTGGGAG
>JBHENL010000047.1:0-6054 GCA_046262075.1 Gemmatimonadota bacterium | reverse complement strand
GAATGAACCGTTGCCCCGCCGGAAGACCGCCCGCCCCGCCCGACCGTCCGCCGAACCCTCCCTGCCCATGACTCTGGGTCTGCTCGTCCTCGAGCTCGAGATCTTCGGCGCGCAGTCGCTGAAGGAGAAGCGGTTCATCCTCAGGAGCCTGCTCGACCGGCTGCCCCAGCAGCACAACGTCTCGGTGGCCGAGACGCGCCACCAGGACCTCTGGCAGCGCTCCGAGATCGCGATCGCCAGCGTGGGCTCGTCGCGAGCGGTGGTCGAGGCCACGCTGAGCAAGGTCGACCTCTCGGTCGAGCGCAACGGGCAGCTGCGCGTCATCGATCAGTTCCTCACCTTCTACTAGCTCGCCGGCTCGGCGGCGGCAGGCCCATGTCTCCCTCCCGCTCGCGCAGGACCGATCGCGTCGCCGCGCTGATCCTGCGCGAGGTGACCCGCATCGTCCGCGAGGAGGTGCGCGACCCGCGCCTCGGATTCCTCACGTTCACCGGGGCGGAGGTGTCGCCGGACCTCTCCACCGGTCGCGTGTTCGTGAGCGTGATGGGCAGTGAGCAGGAGAAGCACGATTCGGTTGCCGGCCTGCAGAGCGCGGCTTCGTTCATCCGCGGTCAGTTGTGGGACGTGCTGGACCTGAAGACCGTGCCCGAGCTCACCTTCCATCTCGACCGCACGCTCGAGCAGGCGTCGCGGATCGAGGCACTCCTCGACCGCATCGAGGAGAGCCGGCCGGCGGCGGGAACGGGGCCGCCCGAGGGCGAAGACGCGTCCGCCCCGCCGCGCCCGCTCGACGCCCGCGACGATCCGGGTGGCTGAGACCACCGCCGGACTGCTGCTGGCGGACAAGCCGGCCGGTCCGACGTCGCACGACGTCGTAGCCGCGGTTCGGCGCGCGCTGGGCGGCGCCCGCGTCGGGCACGCCGGCACGCTAGACCCCTTCGCGACCGGATTGCTGCTCCTCCTGCTGGGCCGGGCGACGCGGCTCGCGGAGTACGCCTCCGGGCTCGAGAAGACCTACCTCGCGACGCTGCGCCTCAACGCCTCGAGCACGACGGACGACCCCGACGGCCGGATCACCGAGGGTCCGCCCGCCGATCCCCCGGACGAAGAGACCCTCCGGACCGCACTCGCGGGCTTCGTGGGTGAGACACTGCAGGCGCCGCCGCGCTTCTCGGCGCTGCGCGTCGCGGGCGAGCGGGCGTATCGGATGGCGCGTCGGGACGTGGACTTCGCGCTGGAGCCGCGGCCGGTCCGCGTCCACGATGTCGAGCTCCTGGCCTACGAATTCCCGTGCGCGAGCTTCCGCGCACGGACGGGGCCCGGAGTCTACGTGCGCAGCCTGGCCCGCGACGTGGGGCGGGCGCTGGGTACCGCCGCCTACCTCACCGCCTTGAGGCGGGAGGCGATCGGCACGTTTCGCGTGGAGGCCGCGATCGACGTGCGCAGACTCGAGGGCGATCGAATCGCGGCCGCCCTCCGTCCCGCGGAGGAGGCCGTCGCACACCTGACGTCGGTGGCGCTCGACCCTGGCGACGCGCGCGCGTTCGCCGCGGGCCGGCGCCTGCCCGCGGTGGCGAGGATGGCCGTGACGTCGGGGGGAGGCGTCGACCCCCGAGAGGCCGGGCCGCCCGGACCGGAAGCCGTGGTCCGGGTCCTCGGGCCGGAGGGGTTCCTCGGGATCGGGATCGTCGAGGACGAGATCCTGCGGCCCGTGAAGGTCCTCTTCCCCGAGCGTGCGGAGCCGTGAGGACGGCGCTCACCGTGGGGAGCTTCGACGGCGTCCATCGGGGACACGCCGCCGTTCTCGCCGCGTTGCGTGGCGCGGCGGACCGGCTCGGCCTCTCCGCAGAGGTCGTGACGTTCGAGCCGCATCCGCTGCGTGTGCTCCGCCCGGAGGCCGCCCCAGCGCGTCTCGCGAGCCCCGCCGAGCGCGCACTCTGGCTCACCGAGGCCGGCGTGGATCGCGTGCACGTCCTGCCCTTCACGCCCGAGCTGGCCGCGCTCGAGGCGGCTCCGTTCGTACGGGACGTGCTCGTGGGCCGGCTCGGGTGCACGGCGCTGGTGGTCGGCCACGACCACCGGCTGGGGCGGGGGCGCGGCGGGGGGCCCGAGGAGCTGGCGCGCCTGGCGTCGGAGCTGGGCTTCGAGCTGCAGGTCGTGCCGCCCGTGCACGTGGACGGCGCTCCCGTGAGCTCGACGCGCACGCGCCAGGCGGTCGCCGGAGGCGACCTGGGGCTGGCGGCGCGGCTGCTCGGCAGGCCGTACGCACTGTTCGGTCCCGTGGTGCGGGGAAGCGGCCGTGGAGCCGGCCTCGGCGTTCCGACGGCCAATCTTGCGCCGGCACCCGGCAAGCAGTTGCCGCCCGAGGGGATCTACGCGTGCCGCGTGAGCGCTGACGGCGAGCGCTACCCCGCCGCCGTACACTGGGGTGCCCGACCGACCTTCGCGGACGCCACGCCGGTCCTCGAGGCGCACCTGATCGGCTTCGACGGGGATCTCTACGGTCGCTGGCTCGAGCTCGCGTTCCTCGAGAAGATCCGCGACGTAGCGCGCTTCGGGAGCCCCGGCGACCTTGCCCGGGCCATGGCGGACGACCTGCGGCGGGCGGCGGACGTGACGCGTCCGAGCCTCCCCTCACCCGCGTGAGCCTCGCTCCCGTCCCCGGAACCTTCCGCCTGCGGACCGACGGGTCGGCCCACGCGGGAGCAGAGCACCGTCGCCTTCCTCTTCACCGACGTCGAGGGCAGCACCGCGCGCTGGGAGGCACGAAGACCCGGGCTCGCGAGGCGCTCGGCGAGCGCAGGTTCGACGAGGAGCTGGAGCGCGACGGGAGCGCGACGCTCGCTGACGTCTCCAGGGCGGCGCTTTGACAAACGGCCAAAACTCAATACATTTCAAGGTTTAGCCTGGTGCAGGCCCTCCTTCCGCTCCCTCGAGCCCGATCGGCCGCCCGTCCGGCGGCGGCTCGGGGCGCGGCAGGCGAGGTCCGCCCGGGCACTCCACCGCTCGCCGGCTCCGCGCCGGCTGGCGAACCCACCAGAGGAGGCTGCGTGGCGCTGACGAAGGACAGGAAGCAGGAGGTCGTCTCCGGACACCGGCTGCACGACACCGACACCGGCTCGCCGCAGGTGCAGATCGCGCTCCTGACGGAGCGGATCAACTCGCTCGGCGATCATTTTCGAGCCAACGCAGGCGACCACCACTCCCGTCGCGGGCTGCTGAAGATGGTCGGCACCCGGCGCCGGCTCCTGGACTATCTGAAGAGGACCGACCTGGACGAGTACCGGCGGATTCTCGAAACCCTGAACATACGGAAGTAATGGAAACCACACGATCAGGTTACCTGAAGAAGGAACTGGAGGTCGGCGGGCGACCGCTCTCCATCGAGATCGGGCGCATGGCGCGTCTCGCCGACGGCGCGGCGCTCGTGCAGTACGGCGGCACCACCATCCTCGCCACGGTCGTCGCCTCCAAGGAGGCGAACTACGATCGCGGCTACTTCCCGCTCTTCGTGGAGTACCGCGAGAAGTCCTACGCCGCCGGCAAGATCCCGGGCGGCTTCTTCAAGCGCGAGGGACGGCCCGGCGAAGGCGAGATCCTGGGCGCCCGGCAGGTGGACCGGCCGATCCGGCCGCTCTTCCCCGAGGGCTACATGCACGAGGTCCAGGTCATGGTCACGGTCGTCTCGTTCGATCAGGAGAACGACGCGGACGTCCTGGGGTTGATCGGCGCGTCCACGGCCTTGTCGATCTCGGACGTCCCGTGGCAGGGGCCGGTGGCCGCGGTGCGGGTGGGCCGGGTCGATGGGCGTCTGGTCGTCAATCCCACGCTGCCCCAGGTCGAGCAAGGCGACTTCGAGATGGTGGTCGCCGGCACCCGCGACTCGATCGTGATGGTCGAGGGCGGGGCTCAGGAGTGCAGCGAGGCGGAGTTGCTCGAGTCGCTGCGCCTGGCGCATCGCGACATCGCGCGGCTGTGCGAGTTCCAGGACGAGATTCGCCGCGCGGTCGGACGGACGAAGCGCGAGTTCACGCCGCGCAGGCCGGCCCCCGAGCTCGAGGAGCGCGTGCGCTCGCTGGTGACCGAGCGCGTGAAGGCGGCGCTCTCGATGGCGGACAAGGACGAGCGCATGGAAGCGATGCGCTCGGCACGGGCCGACGCCCTCGAGGCGCTCGGGGAAGAGGCCGCCGGGCACAAGGCGCAGGTGGCGCAGATCGTCGAGTCGATCGAGAAGAAGGAGATGCGGCGCCGGATCCTGGAGGAGGGCCGCCGCGCCGACGGCCGCGGCCTGCAGGACATCCGCCCCATCACCTGCGAGATCGGCGTGCTGCCGCGCACCCACGGCTCGGCGCTGTTCACGCGCGGGCAGACGCAGAGCCTGGGCGTCGTGACCCTGGGGACCTCCGAGGACACCCAGATGATCGACGACCTGGAGGAGAAGTACCACAAGCATTTCATGCTGCACTACAACTTCCCCCCGTTCAGCGTGGGGGAGGTCGGCCGCGTCATGGGCCCGGGCCGGCGCGAGATCGGCCACGGCGCCCTTGCCGAGCGGGCGCTGACGCCGCTGATCCCCCGGCAGGACGCCTTCCCGTACGTCATCCGGATCGTCTCGGACATCCTCGAGTCGAACGGCTCCTCGAGCATGGCCACCGTCTGCAGCAGCTCACTCGCGCTGATGGAGGCCGGCGTGCCGATCCGGAGCCACTGCGCGGGCGTGGCGATGGGGCTGGTGAAGGAGGGCGACCGCGTCGCGGTCCTCTCCGACATCCTCGGCCTGGAGGACCATCTCGGCGACATGGACTTCAAGGTCGCCGGGACGCACGCGGGCATCACCGCCGTGCAGATGGACATGAAGATCGGCGGCCTCTCGTTCGAGGTCCTCGAGGACGCGCTCGAAAAGGCGCGCGTGGGCCGCGAGCACGTGCTGCGGGAGATGGAGCGGGCGATCGCCGGGCCGCGGCAGGACCTCTCGAAGTACGCGCCGCGCATCCTCTCGATCACGATCAACAAGGACAAGATCCGCGAGGTGATCGGACCGGGCGGCAAGATCATCCGCGGCATCGTGGAGCAGACGGGTGCGAAGATCGACGTGAACGACGACGGCGTGGTGAACATCGCGTCGGTCGACCCCGCCGCGGGGCAGCAGGCGCTGGAGATCATCCGCGGAATCGTGGCCGAGCCCGAGATCGGGCGGATCTACGAGGGCGTCGTGAAGAGCGTCCTCGCCTTCGGGGCCTTCGTCGAGTTCATGCCCGGCAAGGACGGTCTCGTGCACATCTCGGAGCTCGCCCCCGGACGCGTCGAGAAGGTGGAGGACGTGCTGAACGTGGGCGACGCGGTGAAGGTGCGCTTGATCGGGATCGACAAGCAGAACCGCGTGAAGCTCTCCCTCAAGGCGGCGACGGACGAGAACTGGACGCCGTCGGACGTCAACGGCGGCGGCGAGCGGCGCGGAGGAGGGGACCGGGAGCGCGGCGGCGACCGCGCGCGGGGCGGGGACCGTGGGCGTCCGCGCTCGCGCCGGCCCGACTGAGCCGCACCCCTTCCTTCGACACGTGAAGTCCTCGGAGAGCGCCGGCGCGAGCCGGCGCTCTCCTTGTGGCGAGCGGACGCGCTCGTGCCCGCGCCGGGCGGGGTGCGCGTCGCACGCCTTTCACCCGGTGCCAGGAGGGCCCGAGCGGTGAACATCGGGGTGCCGCGGGAGATCAAGACGAACGAGAACCGGATCTCGCTCCGCCCCGCGGGCGCGGAGATCCTCGTGCAGGACGGGCAGGAGGTGTGGGTCGAGAAGGACGCCGGCAGGGGGAGCGGATTCGCGGACGAGGAGTACGCGCGCGCGGGGGCCAGGATCGTCGACGACCCCGACGAGCTCTGGGCCGGGGCGGACATGATCCTGAAGGTGAAGGAGCCGATTCGGGAGGAATGGCCGCGCATGCGGCCCGGGCAGACGATCTTCACGTACTTCCACTTCGCGGCGTCGGAGGAGCTCACCCGCGCGGTGGTCGACTCCGGGGCCGTGGCGATCGCCTACGAGACGGTGCAGGAGAAGGA
>JBHENL010000046.1:0-7837 GCA_046262075.1 Gemmatimonadota bacterium | reverse complement strand
CCGCCGCCGGCCGCGCCCGGACCCTCCCCCGTCGCCGGCTCTCCGCTGCCCGCGACCGGATCGGCACCCGACTCCAGGTCTCCCTCCACCCAGCGCTCGCGATCGGCGTTCGCGCCAGCGCCGCCGGCGTGTGAGCCCGACGCCGGCGCTCCGCCGGCGTCCTCCCCGGCTCCCTCTCGATTCGTGTCCATCGGCACGTTTTCCCCCTGGCGGGCGTGCGCGACTGCCGCTGCCCGCCCTCTATATTGTGGACCGCGACGCGGCGTCGAGGATCTTCCTCCGCCGTCGCTGCCCCAAGTCTTCGTGGAGCCACGCCCTTGTCGCAACCCGGAATCGTGGAGGGACCGGCCGCCGCCCGCGCGCGCCGCTCGCCCAGGCGGACGGGCGGGCGCGCACGGCTGTACTCGCGCCTCGTCCATCTCCCGCACACCTTGTTCGCGCTGCCGTTCGCGATCGTCGGCCTCGCGCTGGCCTCGTACGACCGCCCCCTCACCACGCGCGTGCTCCTGCTCGTCGTCGTCGCTTTCACCGCCGCCCGGTTCGCCGCCATGGCCTTCAACCGTCTGGTCGACCGCGGCCTCGATGCCGAGAACCCCCGGACCCGCGGTCGCGAGCTGCCCGCCGGCGCCCTCTCCCCGCGGGAGGTCCGGCTTGCGACCGCTGCGGCGGCGGCGGCGTTCGTGCTCGCGGCGGCGCTGCTCAATCCGCTCTGCCTCGCACTCGCCCCCCTCGCGTTGATCTGGGTCTTCTTCTACTCCTACACGAAGCGCTTCACGGCGGCGAGCCACCTCGTGCTGGGCCTGGGGCTCGCCATCGCGCCGGTGGGGGCCTCCATCGCGCTCCTGGGCCGGCTTGACCCGCGCTTCCTGTGGCTCGCGGGGGCGGTGGCCCTGTGGGTGGCGGGCTTCGACACGATCTACTCGCTCCAGGACCTCGACTTCGATCGCCGCCGCGGCATGCACTCGCTGCCGCGGCGGCTGGGCCCCGAGCACGCGCTGGCCGCCGTGAGCCTGGCGTTCGCCGGGGCGGTCGCCTGCCTCGGAGCGGCCGGCTTCGCCTTCCCCGTCGGAGCTCTCTACTGGATCGCCCTGGCCGGGGTCACGGGGACGCTCGCCTACGAGCGCTCGCTCGTCTCCGCCGACGATCTCTCGCGCGTCGACCGGGCGTTCTTCACGGTCAACGGCTGGATGAGCGTGGGCTTCGCGGCACTGGTCGTGGCCGACCGCCTGCGATCGGGGTGGAGCGGGTGAGGCGGACGGCGGCAGTGCGCGCGTGACGCCACCCGAAGCATCCGGTGGCACTTCCCGAGCTGGAGCCGTGGTGCTCGGCGTCACCGGGGCGAGCGGGGCGATCTACGCGGCGCGCCTCCTGCGGGCGCTGCTCCTCGCCGGGCGGCCGGTGGACCTGATCTTCACCGAGTACGGCCTCTACCTCCTCAAGCTCGAGCTCGGCCTCGCGGGGGTGGGATACGGCCGTCTCGAGTCGCTGCGCGACGCGCTGGATCTCCCCGCGGGTGCCTGGGACCTCGTGCGGCCGCACCGCAACCACGACCTGGCGGCGGACTGCGCCTCGGGGTCGAGCCGCTTCGCGGGCGTGGCGATCTGCCCCTGCTCGATGAAGAACCTGGCGGCCATCGCGAACGGTCTCTCCCAGACGCTGCTCCAGCGCACCGCCGACGTGGCCCTCAAGGAGCGGCGGCCGCTCGTCGTCGTGCCGCGCGAGACGCCGCTCAACCTGATCCACCTCGAGAACATGACGCGCATCGCGCGTGCCGGGGGCTCCGTCATCCCCGCCATGCCGGCCTTCTACCAGCGGCCGCGCACGTTCGAGGACCTCGCGGACTTCGTCGCCGCGCGCGTGCTGGACCACCTGGGCATCGAGCAGGAGCTCGTCCCACGCTGGGAGGAGGCCGCTCGGCGCGTCGGCGGCGCGGAGCCGCCGCGGGGGCGGACGCCCTGAATGCGCTACGGGATCCTCAGCGACACGCACGGCGCCTACCACCCCGAGATCGACGCCTGCTTCGCGGGCGTGAACGAGATCTTCCACGCCGGCGACGTCGGCAACGCCCGCGTGCTGGACGCGCTCGAGGGGATCGCCCCCGTCCGGGCGGTGCGCGGCAACATGGACGGGGGCGACCTCGCGGCCCGGCTGCGCGACCGCGAGGTGCTCACCCGCGAGGGCAAGCGGATCGTGCTGCTGCACGGCCACCTCGCTCGCGCCGCGAAGCCGGCGCTGCTGTTCGAGAGCACGCGCGCGGACCGGCCCGACCTGGTGATCTTCGGCCACACGCACCACCCGCTGAAGGAGACGTTCGGGGGCGTGGTGTTCTTCAATCCCGGCGCGGCCGGCAAGCCACGGTTCGGGCATCGGCCCAGCATCGGCTTGCTGGAGATCACCGGCGAGGGCATGCGTCTCCAGCACCGCGCGCTCTCCACCCCCTTCCCCGCACGTTGACGGCGATGGAGGACCGCCCCGTGCGCTCGACCGGCGCCTCCCGCGAGCGGGTCTCGACGGGCACTCCGTGGGAGCCTCTCGTGGGCTACTCGCGGGCGGTCCGCGTCGGTCCCTTCGTGCACGTCTCCGGGACCACCGCAACCGGCGAGGGGGGCGAGGTCGTGGGGATCGGCGACGCGTACGCGCAGACCGCGCAGACCCTCCGCAACGTGGCGGCCGCGCTCCGCCAGCTCGGCGCGGAGCTCCGCGACGTGGTGCGCACGCGCATGTACGTGACGAGCATCGACGACTGGGAGGAGGTGGGCCGCGCGCACGGCGAGGTGTTCCGCGACATCCGGCCGGCCACGACGATGGTCGAGGTGAGCCGCCTGATCCGGCCCGAGATCCTGGTCGAGATCGAAGCCGAGGCGATCGTCACCGACGCGTCCGGTGAGCTTCCCCCCGCGAGGATC
Source organism: Gemmatimonadota bacterium (assembly GCA_046262075.1). Lineage (GTDB taxonomy): Bacteria > Gemmatimonadota > Gemmatimonadetes > JACCXV01 > JACCXV01 > JBHENL01. The sequence continues at coordinate 4,931 of JBHENL010000046.1, read as the reverse complement.
GCGTGAGCGGTAGCGCTGCGGCTTCCAGCCTCGAGATCCACCTCGCCACGCCCGAGCGCTGGCGCGACTTCGCGCGGCTCTTCGGCGAGCGCGGCGCATGCGGCGGCTGCTGGTGCATGTGGTGGCGGCGGCCGCGATCCGAGTTCACGCGCGGCAAGGGAGACGGAAACCGGCGCGCCATGCGGCGGATCTTCGCCGCCGGGGAGGTGCCCGGGCTCCTCGCCTACGCCGGCGGGGAGCCGGTCGGCTGGTGCGCGGTCGCTCCCCGCGAGCGCTACCCGGTGCTCGGACGATCGCGGACGCTGAAGCCCGTGGACGCGGAGCCGGTCTGGTCGGTGGTGTGCTTCTTCGTGGCCCGTCCCTGGCGCCGCAGCGGAGTGACCGTGCGGCTGCTCGATGCGGCGGTGGAGTTCGCCGCCGAGCGCGGCGCCACGGTCGTCGAGGGTTACCCCGTGGACCCACGCAGCGGGAGCCTGCCCGACGCGTTCGCCTAGACGGGCCTGATCGGCGCCTTCCGGAAGGCCGGCTTCGAAGAGGTCGCCCGCCGCTCGGCGACGCGACCGATCATGCGCCGCCGGCCTCGTCGGAAGGCGGCGGCGGCGACTCCGGCTCCCGTGAGATCGAGGCCAGCCACTCCCGTCCGCGGTCGGTGATCCGCACCTCGACCGGGTCCGGGTCGGTCATCCCCACCCAACGGACCTTCACGAGCTCCTCGTTGTGGAGCCGCCACAATCGGCGCCGCCACTCCTCGTCCGACTCGCCGATGTCGAGCCGCTCCCCCAGCTCGTCGTAGCGGAGCCAGCCGGGCTCGGAGAGCCCGCGCAGGAGTGCCGTCCGGGCGGAGAGCTCCGGGTCATCCGACTCCTCCCGTTGCTCGCGGTCCAGCTCCTCCTGCGGGCTCTCCTGCTCCAGCTCGGGCGTGGGCGTGGTCGGTCTGGGGTCGACCATTGCGGCACCTCCGTCGAAGGACGTCCGTGTCGTTCCGCCGCCGCGGGCGGGCTCACCGTCGGCGCCGCTGGCAGATCGGGCAATAGTACGTCGAGCGCTGGGCCTGCACGATGCGTCGCAAGGGCCCGCCGCAGGTGAGGCAGGATTCGTCGGCGCGGTCGTAGACGCGCAGCCGTTCCTGGAACGCGCCGCTCTCGCCTTCCGTGCCCGCGAAGTTCAGGAAGGTCGTTCCCTGGAACCGGATCGCCTCGCGCAGCACGTCACGCACGGCGGCGTGCAGGCGCTCGACCGCGGGCCGGCTCAGATCGCTCGCGCGCGCGCGCGGGTGGATCCCCGCGCGGAAGAGCGCTTCGGACGCGTAGATGTTGCCGATACCGGAGACCGCGCGCTGGTCCAGCAGCACCTCCTTGATCCGCCGGCGCGTGCGCTTCAGCCGCCGCAGCAGCCCGTCGGCCGTGAACCGCGGGCCCAGCGGCTCGGGGCCGAGCTCGGCGATCCGCTCCTCCCACGTCTCTCGCGAGGCCACGCCGAGCTTTCCCAGCGTCCGCACGTCCACGTAGTAGAGCCGCTCGCCGCTGGCGAGGTCGAAGCGCGCGCGCGCGAAGGGGTCGGGCGGTGGCCGGCGTCGGCCGCCCGGCGAGGCGGCTGTGCGCGGGCGGCTGCGGGCGCGGGCGATGCCTCCCTCCTCTTCCGAGGGCTGCACGAGGTAGTGCCCCGTCATGCGCAGCGACGTCCACCAGACGTCGCCGCCGTCCAGGTCGAAGTGGAGCAGCTTCGCCCGCCGCCCCACGCGCTCGACCGTGCGGCCCGCGAGCGCCCTCTCGAAGCGGCGCACCGGACCGACCACCACGTTCGGCCGCCAGACCTCCGCACGCACGATGCAGTTCCCCTCGAGCAGGGGCCGCAGCCCGCGAGCGATGGTCTCGACCTCCGGGAGCTCAGGCATCTCCGGGCCCTCGCCGGGCGAGGCCGATGTCCTCTCGATACGTGATCCCCGGGAACCGGACGGCTTCGAGGCGGGCGTACGCCGCTCGACGCGCAGCCTCGGCGTCGGCGCCCAGCCCGGTGACCGCCAGCACTCGGCCACCGGCGGTCATCAGCTCGCCGGCGTGCCGCTCCGTGCCGGCGTGGAACACGACCGCCTCGGGCCGGTCCGTCCCGAGGTCAATCCGGTGGCCGCGTTCGTAGGCGCCGGGGTATCCCGCGGATGCGGCGACGACACAGCAGGCGGCGCCCGCGCGCCAGGTCGGCTCCAGCTCGGCCAGGGAGACCGAGCCCCGCCGCGGCTCCGCGCAGGCGAGCAGCAGCTCGAGCAGCGGGCTCTCGAGCAGCGGCAGCAGGACCTGCGTCTCGGGGTCCCCGAAGCGCGCGTTGAACTCGATCACCTGCGGCCCGCCCTCGGTCAGCATCAACCCCGCGTAGAGCGCCCCCCGAAAGCTCCGGCCCTCGTTCGCGAGGCCCCGCACCGTCGGAGCGAGCACCTGCGCGGCGATCTCCTCCAGCACCTCTTCGCCGACGTCCGGCACGGGTGCCACGGCCCCCATGCCACCGGTGTTCGGGCCCCGATCGCCCTCCAGCGCGCGCTTGTGGTCGCGCGCGGGGAGCAGCGGGCGGATGGTCTCGCCGTCGGTCAGCGCGATCACGGACAGCTCGCGTCCCTCGAGCCGCTTCTCCACCACGATCTCGCGGCCGGCCTCGCCGAAGGCGCCCTCGCGCAGCATCTCGCCGGCGACGCGCACGGCCTCGGCGCGGTCCTCGCACAGGACCGCCCCCTTTCCGGCCGCCAGGCCGCTCGCCTTGACCACGATCGGGCCCTCGCCGGCACGCAGGAAAGCCTCGGCGTCCGCGACGCCGGTGAACGACCGGTACTCGGCGGTGGGGATCGCGTGGCGCCGCAGGAAGTCCTTCGCGAAAGCCTTGCGGCTCTCGATCTCGGCCGCGGCACGGCGCGGCCCAAAGACGCGCAGGCCGGCCTCGGCGAAGGCGTCGGCCAGGCCCGCGGCGAGCGGCGCCTCCGGACCGATCACGGTCAGGTCGACCGCGCGGCGGCGGGCGAGGTCCAGCAGGCCCGGCACGTCGAGGGGGGAGAGAGGCGCGGGCTCGGCCAGCTCCTCGAGGCCCGCATTGCCGCCGGTGAAGAGGAGCTCCGCGCCGGAGGCTTCGCGCGCGAGCTTCCAGGCGAGGGCGTGCTCGCGCCCGCCGTTGCCGACGAGGAGGATCCGCAGCGGCTCAGGCCCCGGCCGTCACCGGCTGCCGGAGTCCCGCTCCCGCGGCCGCGAGGGCCTGGGCGAGGTCGCCCCGCAGGTCCTCGGGGTCCTCGATCCCGACGGAGAGCCGGACGAGGTTGTCCACCAGGCCCATCGCCTGGCGCCGCTCCTGGGGGACGGTGGCGTGCGTCATCTCCGCCGGATGGCTGGCCAGGCTCTCGACGCCGCCCAGACTCTCGGCGAGCGAGAAGATCCTCAGTGCCGCGAGGAAGCGGCGCCCCACCTGCCCGTCGGTCATCTCGAGCGAGATGATCCCGCCGAACCCGCTCATCTGCCGGCGGGCGAGGTCGTGCTGCGGGTGCGAGGGCAGCCCGGGATAGTGCACGCGGAGGATCGGCCCGCTCCCCGCCTGGCCGTCCAGCCAGCGCGCGAGCTCGCCCGCGCTCTCCTCGTGCGCGCGCATCCGGAGCGCCAGCGTCTTCGTTCCACGCAGCGCGAGCCAGCAGTCGAACGGTCCCGGGACGGCGCCGACGGCGTTCTGGATGAAGCGCAGGCGACCGGCGAGCGCGTCGTCGCTCGTGACGACGATTCCGCCCACCATGTCGCTGTGCCCGTTCAGGTACTTCGTCGTGGAATGGACCACGATCGTGGCTCCCAGCTCGAGCGGGCGCTGGAAGTACGGCGTCATGAAGGTGTTGTCCACGACCAGCGGGATGCCGCGCTCGCGGGCGAGCCCCGCCGCCGCGCGCAGGTCGGTGAGCCGCAGCAGTGGGTTCGTGGGCGTCTCGAGGAAGAGCATGCGCGTCGCGGGCGTCACGGCCGCCGTGATCGCGTCCGTCCGCGTCGCGTCCACGTACGTGAAGCGCAGGTCGAAGTCCGCCAGGACCTGCGAGAACAGGCGGTACGTGCCGCCGTAGAGGTTCTCGGAGCAGACGACCTCGTCGCCGCTCCGGAGCAGGTGCAGGATCGCGGCCACCGCGGCGGTCCCCGATGCGAAGCAGATCCCGTGCGCCGCGCCCTCGAGCGAGGCCAGGTTGGCCTCGAGGGCCTCGCGCGTGCGGTTGTGCGTGCGCGAGTACTCGTAACCCTTGTGCACCCCCACCGCCTCCTGCACGTAGGTGGAGGTCTGATAGATCGGGGTGATGACCGCACCCGTCACCGGGTCGGGCTCCTGCCCCGCATGCACCGCCCGGGTCGAGAAGCCCAGCTGCTTGCCCAAGGGAGAGCTCACGTCAGGAAAGTTGGCCCCGCGGCGCACCCGCCGAACCGTTGCGACCTTCAGCTGCCCGTCTGCACCTCACGCGCGCGCCGGTACATGCGCATGGCGCGATCCGGCATGTTCTTCTTGTCGAACAGGATCCCCAGGTTGTAGTACGCCTTGTGGTTCTGCGGCTGCCCCTGGAGCGTGCGCTCGAAGGCCTCGATCGCGTCGTCGATCCGGTCCAGGTGGTTGTAGCACTCGCCGAGATAGTAGAAGGCCTGCACGTAGTCGGCGTCGAGCTCCACCGCCCGCTTCAGCTCGGCCGTCGCGAGGTGGTAGAGCCCCTTCTTGCAGTAGACGATGCCCAGGTTGCAGTGCGCCTCCGCGCTCTTGGGCTCCAGCCTCAGGGCCTGCTTCAGCACCTCCTCGGCCTTGTCGTACCACCCCTTCGCGCCGTAGACGGCGCCCAGATTGCAGTGCACCTGCACGTTCCGCCCGTCGAGCTCGAGCGCCTGCCGGTACTCGGCGATCGCCAGGTCGTAGTCGCCGCGGCAGTCGTAGACGAAGCCCAGGTT
>JBHENL010000045.1:0-28313 GCA_046262075.1 Gemmatimonadota bacterium | reverse complement strand
CGAAGCCCCGTGAACGGGTCGTCGGAGACGAGCAGGTGGCCGTCCAGGTCGACGTAGTCGACGAGCGGCGAGAGGTGCGCCGCAGCCGCGATCCCCAGGCTGGACTCGATCATGCAGCCCAGCATGACGTCCATCTGGAGGGCCCGTGCGCCCACGATGACCCGCAGCGCCTCGCCGATGGAGCCGGCCTTCACGAGCTTCACGTTCACCCCGTCGACCGCTCCGTGGAGGCGAGCCAGGTCGCGCGACGTGACGCAGGACTCGTCCACCACGATCGGCACGCGTGAGACGCGGGTCAGCGCGGCCAGCCCGTCCAGGTCGGCCGGCGGCAGCGGCTGCTCGACGAGCTCGACGCCCAGCTCGTGCAGCAGGTCCAGCTTCCGGCGCGCCTGCGCGCGGGTCCAGCCGGCGTTGGCGTCGACGCGAATCCGGCGGTCCGTCAGGCCGGCGATCCGCTGGAGCGCCTCCTCGTCCCCCTCGAAGCCCATCTTGATCTTGAGCACGCGAAACGGCCCCGCCTCGGCGACTCGCGCAGCCATCTCGTCGGCTGCGGCGATGGCGATCGTGAAGGACGTCGGCGGGATGGTGCCGTGGCTCGCGCCCAGCAGCCGGTAGAGCGGGGCGCCGAGGACGCGGCCGCGCCAGTCGTGGACGGCCGCCGATACCGCGGCCCGCGCCGCGCCGTTGCCGCCCAGCCGCCGCCACAGCGCGTCCTCGAGCTCCGCCACCCGCCACGGGTCGGCCTCCTCCACGAGCGGCCGCAGCGTCTCGAGCGCGGCGAGCACCGAGGCCTGCGTCTCGCCGTAGAAGGCGGAAGGGGCGGCCTCTCCCAGCCCCACCACGCCGTCGAGCTCGACTTGGACGAGCACGTTGTCGTAGTGCGTGTGGCTCGAGCGCGCGATCGTGAACGCGTGCTCGGGGTGGATGCGGAAGGGAAAGACGCGGAGCTTCACGCGAGCGCGCCCGCGGCGGCGTCGAGCCAGGCGGGAGGCGGCGCCTTGCGCAGCGCGAGCAGCGGCTCGACCAGGCGCCCGCCGCCGAAGCGCACCGGGTCCACCGTCGGCAGGCCGGTCTCGTCCTCGATCCGCCGGGCGTGCCGCCGGGCGGCGTCTTCGTCCAGGTCGTAGCCGTTGAGGGCGATCGCCACGACGCGCGCGGGGCGGAGGGGCTCCGTCAGGGACTCGTAGAGCCGGATCAGGTCCGGCAACGGAGGGATCGGGATCCCGTCGTTCAGCGTGCGCTCCCGCGTGGGCTGGTGCACGAGCACCAGGGCGTCGGGCATCGCCCCGTGCAGCAGGCCGAGCGTGACGCCGGAGTAGCCGGGGTGGAAGACGGAGCCCTGCCCCTCGACCACGACCAGGTCGGCGCCGGGCGCGTTCTTCAGCACGATCCGCTCCGCGGCGCCGGCCACGAAGTCGCCGATCCCCCGGTCCACGACGAGCCCCCAACCGCCGAGGAAGATCCCGGTCTGCCCGGTGGGGGCGAACGCCGCGCGCCGGCCCGCGCGGCGGGCGGCGTGCACGAGCTCCATCGCGGCCGTCATCTTCCCGACGTTGCAGTCGCTGCCCACCGTCAGCACGACGAGCGCCTCGACCTGCGCCGCGCGGCCGGAGGCGACGGGCAGGTCGTCGGGCACCCGCCGCACGTCCCAGATCGCACCCCCGCCGGCCCGCGCGGCCGCCGCGAGCTCCGGGTCGTCGCCGAGCAACGTGTGCAGTCCGCTCACCACCTCGAGGCCTCGCTCCAGCGCCTTGCGCAGGAGCGCGCGCCACGCGTCCGGCAGCCGTCCCCCGCGCGGCGCCACGCCGACCAGGAGCGTGTCGGGCTCGAGGAGCAGGCCCTCCTCGAGGGTGCCGACCACCGGGATCCCGCGTCCGACCCCGATCACCTCGGCCACGTCGCGGCCCGCGGTCACGGAGTCGAGCACGGCCACCACCTCGTCGCCGCGATAGCGCACGACGCACGTGGCGGTCTTGGCGTCGAGCACGCTGAAGCGGCCCTCCGCCAGGATCAGGATCCGCCGGCGGCGCTCTCCCGCCGGTGGCGCCGCGAGGGGCGCCGCCGCCGGGCGACCGAGGTCGCGCGTCACTCCCCCTCGCCTCCCAGGATCTCGATCCGCAGCAGCTTCCCGGTGGGCGTGGCCGCCAGGCCTCCCATGCCGGTCTCGCGGAAGCGCTCGGGCAGCTCGCGGCCGATCTCGCCCATCAGGTCGAGCACCTCGTCGGCGGGAATCGGGAAGACGAGTCCCGCCAGCGCCATGTCCGCGGCGGCCACCGCCTGCATGGCGGCACTCACGTTGCGCGTGATGCAGGGGATCTCCACGAGCCCGCCCAGCGGGTCGCAGATCAGCCCGAGCATGCCCTGGATCGTGAAGCTCACCGCCTCGGCCGTCATCGCGGGCGCGCCGCCCAGCATCTCGACCACGGAACCGGCGGCCATCGCGGCGGCCGAGCCGGTCTCGGCCAGGCAGCCGCCCTCGGCCCCCGAGAGGCTCGCCCGCGCCTTGAAGACGCCGCCGATCCCCCCGGCCGTGATCAGGCCGCGCACCAGCGCAGCGTCGTCGAGGCCGCGCTGCTCCGCTAGCGTCAGGAAGATCGCGGGCAGGATGCCGGCGCTGCCGGCGGTGGGCGAGGCCACGATCCGCCCCATCGCGGCGTTGATCTCCATCGTGGCCAGGGCACGCGCGATCATGGGGGCGCAGAACGGGCCCGAGAGCGGCCGCCCCTCGCGGCGCCAATCGTCGAAGCGCCGCGCGCCGCCGCCGGAGAGGCCCGAGAGGCTGCGGGTCTTGCCCGCCAGGCCCGTCGCCACGGCCTCGCGCATGGTCGCCAGGCGCGAGCGCAGCGTCGCGAACACCTGCTCCTCGGAGTGGGTCGACTGCGAGAGGTCCTCGTCGAGCACCACGCGCCACAGCGGCGCGCCCGTCTCGTCCGCGCGGAGGACCATCTCGGCCATGGAGCCGAACATCAGCCCTGGGGGAGATCCGTCATCGTCCAGCGCCCGAAGCTCACGATGCGGCCCTCCCCTGGCTGCGAACGTTCGCTCGATTCCGACATGTCCGTACCTCCTCGAAGCGCCGCCGGCCCCGGCGCTGGATGGTTTCGCCGCGCTGGCGGCGGACTACGCCACGAGCTGCGGCACCACGTGGGCGCCGTGCAGCCAGGGAAAGGCGCGGATCTCCGCCAGCGCCTCGGGTGCGAGCGGATCGTCGAACTGGAGCACCATCAGCGCGCGCTCTCCCTTCCGCTTCCTGCGCACGTCCATGTAGGCCAGGTTCAGCCCGCGCTCGGAGAAGAGGCGCGTGACCGCCGCCACGGTGCCGGGCACGTCGTCGGCGCTCACGATCAGCGTGTGGTACTCGCCCCCGATCGACACCGGGTAGCCGTCGAGGCGGAACACCTCGATGAAGCCCCCGCCCACCGACGACCCCCAGAGGTCCACGCTCTCGGAGTCCCGGACGGCCTCGATGCGCAGGGTGTTCGGGTGGAGCTTCTCGCCCAGCTCGGCCTCTTCGAAGGCGACCTCGAGACCGGCCTGCCGGGCCAGGTACAAGGCGCCCACGATCCGCGCGTCGTCGGGCTCGAAGCCCAGCAGCCCCGCCGCCACCGCGCGGTCCGTGCCGTGCCCGCGGTAGGTCTTCGCGAACGAGCCGTGAAGGCTGACCCGGGCGCGCTGCGGCGTGCCCTCGAGCAGGCTGCGCGCGACGCGCGCCAGGCGCAACGACCCCGCGGTGTGCGAGCTCGACGGCCCCACCATCTCGGGACCGATGATGTCCAGGATCGACACGGCGCGGCGCTCCGCTCCGCGCGGACCCGCGGTCCGCGGCGGGGATCAGGTCTCGACGGTGAAGCTCCAGGCCACCCGGTGCAGCGTCCCGCGGCTGTCGGTGTACTCGACCTCGACGTCGTGGCCGCCGGCGGTGAACTCGTCGGGCCGAAACGTGAGGGACACGACCTCGGGTGGCGAGAGGTCGTCGCGGATCGTCTGGACCTGGCTCGTGACGTCCTCGCCGTCGTAGCGGAAGCTCCGCAGCGCGCCGAAGCCGAACCCCTCACCGAGGAAGAAGTCGAGGTCGAGCCCGACGACGGGGTTCCGCAGGTCCTTCTCCTCGGAGACCACCGCACCGTCGGCGGGGTCCACGTCGCTCACGAAGTCGCCCTGGCCGGGGTCGTTGAAGGGCGCATCGTCGCCGCAGCCGCCGCTCCAGCCCCCGAGCAGGATCACCGCCGCCAGGGCGCGGGCGCGACGGGCGGTCAGCATCGCGTGCAGGTAGCGGCCGGTGTAGGATCCCTCGTCGAGCGCGACCTCCTCCGGCGTGCCCGCCGCCACCACCCGCCCGCCCTGCTCCCCACCCTCGGGCCCCAGGTCCACGATCCAGTCGGCGGTCTTGATCACGTCCAGGTTGTGCTCGATGACGACCACGGTGTTCCCCATGTCGACCAGCCGGTGGAGCACCTGCAGCAGCAGGCGCGTGTCCTCGAAGTGGAGCCCGGTCGTGGGCTCGTCCAGGAGGTAGACGGTGCGCCCGGTGGAGACCCGCGCCAGCTCCGTCGCGAGCTTCACGCGCTGGGCCTCGCCCCCCGAGAGCGTCGTCGCCGACTGCCCCAGAGCGACGTAGCCCAGCCCCACGTCGGCGAGCGTCGAGAGCTTGCGGTGAACCTTGGGGACGCGGCGAAAGAACTCCAGCGCCTCCTCCACGGTCATCTCCAGGACGTCGGCGATGCTCTTCCCCTTGTATTGCACCTCGAGCGTCTCGCGGTTGTAGCGCCTCCCCCTGCAGACCTCGCAGGGGACGTAGACGTCGGGCAGGAAGTGCATCTCGATCTTCACCAGCCCGTCCCCGCTGCAGGCCTCGCAGCGGCCGCCCTTTACGTTGAACGAGAAGCGCCCCTGGTCGTAGCCGCGCATGCGCGACTCGGGGAGCTGCGCGAAGAGGTCGCGGATGGGCTGGAACAGCCCCGTGTAGGTGGCGGGGTTCGAGCGCGGAGGGCGGCCGATGGCTGACTGGTCGATCTCGATCACCTTGTCCACGTGCTCGAGCCCCTCCACCCGCGCGTGCTCGCCGGCGCGGAGCCGGGCGCGGCTCAGGTGGTTCGCCAGCGCCCGGTAGAGGATGTCCTCCATGAGCGTCGACTTCCCCGAGCCCGAGACGCCGGTGAGGCAGATGAAGCGACCCAGCGGGAAGGTCACGTCCACCTCCTGCAGGTTGTTCGCCGAAGCGCCGCGCACGACCAGCGCCTCGCCCGAGCCCTCCCGCCGCCGCGACGGCACGGCGATCCGCTTCTCGCCCCGCAGGTAGGCCCCGGTGATGGATGCGGGGCTGGCCTCGACCTCCTCGGGCGTGCCCTGGGCGACCACGCTCCCCCCGTGCGCGCCCGCGCGCGGCCCGAGGTCCAGCACGTGGTCCGCGGCCCGGATCGTCTCCTCGTCGTGCTCGACGACGATCACCGTGTTCCCCAGGTCGCGCAGGCGGCGCAGGGTGGCGAGCAGCCGCTGGTTGTCCCGCTGGTGCAGGCCGATCGAGGGCTCGTCGAGGATGTAGAGCACGCCCACCAGGTGGGAGCCGATCTGCGTGGCGAGCCGGATGCGCTGCGCCTCGCCGCCCGAGAGCGAGGCGGCGGAGCGGTCGAGCGTCAGGTAGTCGAGCCCGACGTCCACGAGGAAGCCCAGCCGCTCACCGATCTCCTTGAGGATCTGCCGTGAGACCTCCCGGTCGCGCTCGCCGAAGGCGAGCTCGCGGAAGAAGTCGAGCGCCCGGCGGACGGAGAGCGCGGTCACGTCGCCGATGTTCCGCCCGCCGACTGTGACGGCGAGGCTCTCGGGCTTGAGCCGCCGGCCGCCGCAGGCCGTGCAGGGGAGCTCGGCCATGTACGCCTCGATGCCCTGGCGGACGTGCGCGGAGGCGGTCTCCTCCCAGCGCTTCTGGAGGTTCGCCACGATCCCCTCCCAGGGGGCCGCGTAGCTGCCGGCGTACTTCTGTCCCCGGTAGCGGAACTGGACCTCCTCCTCGGCAGTGCCGAAGAGCAGGACCCGGCGCACGCTCTCCGGGAGCTTCCCCCAGGGTGTGTTCAGGTGGAACCCGTAGCGCTCCGCCAGGCCCGGCAGGACCGTCTTCGCGAGGTGTCCCCTGGGCTCGCCCCACGGGAGGATGACGCCCTCGAGGAGCGAGATGCGCGGGTCCGCCACGAGCGCGTCGGGGTCCACCTCCATCCGGGTTCCGAGACCCCCGCACGCGGGGCAGGCGCCGTAGGGGCTGTTGAACGAGAACATCCGCGGCTCGAGCTCCGCGTAGCCGATCCCGCAGTAGACGCAGGCCAGCTCCTCGGAGAGGAGGGTGTCGTCGCCTTCCTTCTTCCCGTCGGGACGGTTCACGACGACGACGCCCGCGCCCAGCCGGGCGGCGGTCTGCAGGGAGTCGGCCAGGCGGCCGCGCGCGTCGGGGCCGATCACCGCCCGGTCCACCACCACCTCGATCGAGTGCTTCTTCGTCTTGGCGAGCTTCGGCAGGGCGTCGAGCATGTAGACCTTGCCGTCGACGCGCACCCGGACGAAGCCCTCGCGCCGCGCCTCCTCGAAGAGCTCCCGGTACTCGCCCTTCCGGCCGCGGACGAGCGGGGCCAGGATCTGGATCCGCGTCCCCCCGGGCCAGGCGAGCAAGGTGTCCACCATCTGGGAGACGGACTGGCGGGTGATCGGCCGGCCGCAGTTGTGACAGTGCGGCGACCCGACACGGGCGTAGAGCAGGCGCAGGTAGTCGTAGATCTCGGTGACGGTTCCGACCGTGGAGCGGGGGTTCCGGGCGGCGGTCTTCTGCTCGATCGAGATGGCCGGCGAGAGCCCCTCGATCGCGTCCACGTCGGGCTTCTCCATGAGCCCCAGGAACTGGCGCGCGTAGGCCGAGAGCGACTCGACGTACCTGCGTTGGCCCTCGGCGTAGATCGTGTCGAAGGCGAGGGAGGACTTGCCGGAGCCCGAGAGGCCCGTGATCACCACCAGCCGGTGGCGCGGGAGCTCGACGTCGATGTCCTTGAGGTTGTGTTCGCGGGCGCCGCGAACGACGAGCTTGTCCGACATGGGGGTCCGTGGAACGGGTGTGGCCGGCGCCGGATGGCGGCCGCTGCAACCGACGGAGGCAATCCTCCAATGTATCCCGGCGCGGGGCGTCACAAAAGCGCGCGAAGGTGCCTCAGCCTGGAGCGGTCCTCGGACGCGCACCTGGCGCGAGCGCTCCTCCTCCAGACGCGAAAGAGGCGGCCCGCTGAAGGCCGCCTCTAGGGTGTCGGCGCTGGCGGCGACTCAGCCGATGCCGCGCATCTGCGTCAGTCGCTCCACGCGGTCGGCCGTCGCCGGGTGGGTCCGGAAGAGATTGGACATCCCGCCGAGCCCGCTCAGGGGGTTCACGATGAACAGGTGCGTCGTCGCCGGGTTCGCCTGCATCGGCACGCGCTTCGCGTAGGCCTCGAGCTTCTGGAGCGCAGAGGCCAGCGCGCGTGGCCGGCCGCTGATCGAGGCCCCGCCCGCGTCGGCCTCGAACTCGCGCGAGCGGGAGATCGCCATCTGAATCAGCATCGCCGCGACGGGTGCCAGAAAGACCATCACCAGGCCGAGCGCGTTGCCACCGCCCTCGCGGTCCCGGCCGCCCCACATCGTGGCGTAGGCCAGGTGCGAGAGCGCCCCCGCCAGGGTCGCGGCGATCGTTCCGATCAGCATGTCGCGGTGCTTCACGTGCGCGAGCTCGTGGGCCATCACGCCCTCCAGCTCCTCGCGCGTCAGGAGGCGCAGGATGCCCTGCGTGGCGGCGACGACGGCGTGCTCCGGGTTGCGCCCGGTCGCGAACGCGTTCGGCTGCTCCTGTGGGAGGATCGCGACCTTCGGCATCGGCAGGCCGGCCTTGCGGGAGAGTCGCTCCACGATCTCATGCAGCTCCGGCGCCTGCTCGCGCGTGACGAGCTTCGCGCCGTACATGCGCAGCACGATCTTGTCCGAGAAGAAGTAGGATCCGACGTTCATGACGCCCGCCAGGATCAGGCCGAAGAGGGCCATCTGCTCGCCGCCGATGGCCCAGCCCGCGGCCACGAAGAGGCCCGTCAGGAAGGCCATCAGCAGCAGCGTCTTGGCGTTGTTCCACATGGGCATTCGTCCGTTTCGCAAGGGGGTGTCGGAAGCCGCCCGCTCCACGCCGTCGGCGCCGCGGAGGGCTCTGTGCTGCCGTCCTATATATACGTCGAAGCTAGGCCGTTTGTTGCCCCGGCGTGAGCGCGTCCTTCCCGGGCCGGCCCTGCGCAGGGAAGCGCCGCCCGGCGTCAGATCGATCCGCCGGCGAGGAGCACGCCCACCGCGCAACTCCCGGGTGGCGATGGTCGATACCGCCGCCACGTGGTCGGCGTCCAACGCGTGGCGCAGCCCGAGCCCGAAGCGAGCGCCAGGGGGCCGGCGAGGTCGGGCTGCATCACGCGGCTCCCGGCCTACCGGCGACCGCACGCGAATCTCGGGAGGCGACCGCGATGGCGAGGGTGCAAGCGAGCAGCGCCGGCGACCACGCCAGCAGGAGCGTCGCGAAGCCGAGCCTCTCGAGGAGGAACCCGCCGGCTGCGGGGCCGCCCAGCAGCCCGACGCCCCACGCGACGTTGTAGAGGCCATAGACGACCCCGAACGACTCCAGCCGCGCCCGGGACGCGGCATCTCCCATCAGCGCCAGGGCTGGTGTGATGGTCATCCCGAGCGCGGGCCACAGCGCGACCATCACCGCCGCCGCCGCGAGCGCGCCGGCCGGGAGCGCGAGCAGCGGCAGGAGCAGGGCCGACAGGGCGAGGCCCAGGAGCATCAGCCGACGGCCGCCCCTGCGATCGCTGAGGCGCCCCCAGAGCGGGTGGGTGAGGGTCGACGCCACGGCGGCGCAGCCGAAGAGCAATCCCACGCCGCCCGGCGAGAGGCCCAGCCGCTCGTCGAAGTGGAGCGGCAGCACGGGCTCCAGCATGGCGATCGTGGCCGACCCCGCCACCGCCGCCGCCGCGCAGGCGACGAGCTCCCGATTCCGCAGCACGCGCGCCAGCGGCACCCGCCCCGCAGCCGCGGCCGGAGGCGGGAGCGGCAGGAAGAGGAACCCGACGGCCAGCGCGGCGGCGAGGAGCGAGACCGTCAGGAACGGCAGCCGGACCCCGCCCAGCTCGTAGAGCCAGCCGCCGAGCGGCGGCCCCAGCACGATGCCGAGACCGGTGGCGGACATCACGAGCCCCATCACGCGGCCCCGCTCGGCCGGGCCGTACAGGTCGGCGACCAGCGCGAGCCCCACCGACCACGTGACGGCGTCGGCGGCGCCCTGCACGAGCCGCCCGGCGAGGAGCGCCGGAAGGCTGGCGGAGCCCGCGAACATCCAGGTGGCGCCGGCGAGCGCGACCATCGCGGCGATGAGCGGTGTCCTGCGGCCGACCCGGTCGGACACGGCGCCCATGGGTACGGACACGGCGAGCAGGCTCAGTCCGAAGGAGCCGAACAGGAGCCCGATCTCGGTGGGGCTCGCGCCCAGGCGCGTGGCCAGGTCCGGCAGCACCGGCACGGCGACGGCGTACGCCAGGAGGTCGGTGAACGTGGCCAGGGCGACGAGCAGGACGGCGCTCTCCCGCGGTGCGAGACGGGTCAACGCGGGCGCCCCGGCGCGCGCGCCTCGGGCGTCGTGCGCTCCGGCTCGCTCAGTACCGAAACTCGTAGAAGATGTCGGCGCCCAGCTGCCGCGTCCCCGCGTGGGTCTCGATCGTCCACTTCCGGGAGAGGCGGTACTGCACGCTGAAGACGCCCTCCTCCTGCTGCTGGCGACCGTAGCGCTGCGTGAAGGTGACGAAGACGTCGCTGCTCACGTACTTGCCGATCCGGAAGCTGCCGGTTCCCTGCCCGCCCAGCTCGGGCTGGATCTCGAGCAGGTCCAGCCCCAGCTCGGAGGTGAGCGCACGCTGCAGCGGGAGCGCGGCCTGGCGGCTCGCGACGCGCGAGATGGTGCTCTCGAAGCGCTGCGACTCCCCCGCGCCGGAGGGCGACGGCGTGCCGAAGAGCATCAGCGAGAAGATCTCCGACTTCTCGTACTCCGGCGACGAGGTCACGTTCAGGGTCGGCTCCTCCGCGGTGCCGCCGATCGTCAGCGTGAGGTCGACGTCCTGACCCACCGCGTCGTTGCGGACCGTCTGCGTGGCGACGATGTGCAGGCCCGGGTTCAGCTCCGGCGTGCCGTAGAAGAAGATCTCTCCCTCCGTCACCTCGAACTGGGTGCCGAAGTCGGCGTAGAAGCCGCGGACGACCTCGAGAGTGCCCGCCACCTCCGGCAGGTCGCTCCCCCGCTGCTTGTCGATCGTGAGCTCGCCCTGCAGGACGATCAGCGCCTTGTCGCTGCGCAGGAACGCGTCGTCTTCCACGTTCACCTCGAGCCCCAGCAGGGTCTGGCGCCAGACGTCCGACGTGGGCTCGGCCGCGGCGGTGTCGCCCGGCGCCCGGACGTACAGGATCGCCTCGTCGAGGTCGATCACGTCTTTGTCGGTGCTCTCCGGCAGCGGCCACTCGAGCTGCTCGACGTTGACCGTGCCGGTGATCGAGGGCGCCTGCGTCGTCCCGCCGAGATCGATGGCAGCGTCCACCACGAGCTCCCGCCCCTCCTGGTCCAGGAGCGTGAAGCCCCGGGCCCGGAGGCTGGCCTCGATGTCGCCGAGCGCGAGCTCGCGGATCGCGATCCGGCCCTCCAGACGCGCCTCGCCGGTGGGCGAGGCCAGGCGCACCTCCTCGAACGTGATCTCGTCGTTGTCGAACCGGGCCGTCCCGTTCAGGCCGCTGTAGCGGGGGCCGCCCGACCCGATGCGGAAGGCGCCGTCGCGCACGCGGATCTCGCCCTGATACCGGGGCGCGGACGGAGTGCCGGCGAGCTGCACGTTCAGCTCCAGCGGGCCGGAGGCCTGGCGGACGCTCGGGAAGAAGGCCTCGAGGAGCCCCAGCGTGAGCCCCGCGCTCTCCACACGCAGGTCCATCGGACGGTCGGGGATGCGGTCCTCCACCGTCGTGAAGGCCAGGTCGAGCGGGAAGCTGCCGCGGATCGCGAGCGTGCCGGGGTCCTCCAGGCTGTCGGCCAGGATCGTCTCGGGCGCGAACGCCACGTCGAGCCGGAGCTGGCGGTCCGCGTACTCCACGCGCCCGCCGAAGCGGTGCGCCGCGACGGCGTCGAGACGTCCTTCCTCGAGCGCGAACTCTCCGGCGATCACCGGAGCGAGATCGGTCCCGGTGACCCGCCCGCTGGCGTCCAGCATGCCGGCGAGGCCGTTCTGCACGCCGGCGAGCGCCTGCAGGTCGCCCAGGTCGACGTCGTCGAGCTGCACGGCGAAGTCCTGCTCTCCGTCGACGCGCAGGGTGCCGTCGAGGGAGACGCGCTGCCCGTCGTGGACGATCGCGAAGTCGTCCAGCCGGAAGGCGCCGTCCTGGAAGAGAAACCCCGAAGGCTCCTCGACGACCCACTCGCCCGTGCGCAGCCGGACGACGCCGCGGTCCAGGACCATGGCCGGAGTGGCGCCCGTGAAGTCCACGTCCAGGTGTCCTTCGCCCGTGCGCAGCGAGTCCATGCGCACGGCGATCGTGACGCCCATGGTGTCCTGGGCGTAGCCCGCGTGGAACTCGGCGGTCAGGAAGTCGAGCGGGCCGACGTAGTCCACGGACGCGCCGGCGCCGTCCAGCTGCATCTGGAAGGAGGGCTGGCCGAGGTCCGTGAAGATCGCCGTCGCCGAGAGGCTGTCCGCGATCAGCCCCTTCCAGGCGATCGAGTCGGCGGTCCCGGCCAGCGTCAGGTCCAGCCCCGAGAAGGGGCCGGAGAGCGTCCCCTCGCCCTCGAAGCGCCGCGTGGGCGTCGGCCCGATTCCCGGATAGAAATCCTGCAGGTCCCCGCTGACGGCGTGCAGGTCCAGGTCGAGCGTGTGGTCGTACGGCAGAATCCCGGAGCCGCGGATCTCGCTCCGGGGAAGCACCAGGTGGAACGAATCGGCCTCGAAGGCGCCGGGCCTGAAGCGGCCACGGAAGTCCGCCGCGACGATCTCGTAGAACAGGATCTCCGAATCCCGCACCTCGCCGGAGAACTCCGCCGTCGCGGTCGTGCCGAGACCGGCGCCGCGGATGCGGAAGTCGCCGTTGAAGGTGCTGCTCCACGCCGGGGCGCCGAGGAAGTCCTGCAGATCGACGTCGCGGACCGTCGCGCGCAGGTCGTAGGCCGGCGCGCGGCCCGCCAGCCCGAGCGTGCCTTCCACGAGCCCGGCCGTCGTCCCGAAGGCGAGGTCGCCCTCCAGCTGCACGCGCTCGCGGGTGCCCCGCAGCCGGACCTCGCCGCGCAGCGGCTCCGAAACGGGCCAGCCGTCCCACAGTACGCGTGCGTCCTCCGGCGCCAGCGGCGCGAGCTCCAGGTCGGCGTCCAGCCGTGGCCCGGCCTCGGTGGTCACGACGCCGTCGCCGCGCACCAGCGATCCCGGGGTGTCCAGCACGAAGTCCTTCAGCGTCAGCTCGAGGTCGTCCGCCGGTCCCTGGACGGCGAGGATCCCCTCGAGCGTCCCCTCGAAGGGAACGTCCGGCAGGAGCGCGCGCAGCTCGTCGAGCGACAGCGGGTCGGCGCGCAGAGCGAGGTCCAGCACGGGGTCCGAGGGCGCGCTCACGCGGCCCTCCCCCGCCAGGCTGGAGCGCGGGGTGCGCAGCCGGAACCCGTCGATCTCGATTCCCCCAGAGGTGAACACGGCGCGCACGTCCAGCTCGCGCACCGGCAGGCGGGGATCGGTCAGGACGAACGAGAGGTCCTCCGCCTCCACGCGGGTGTGGCCCTCCTCGCCGGCGACGAGCTCGAGGCGGAGCGTCCCGTCCAGGTCCGCGACGCCGGGCGCGGCGCCCAGCGGGCCGAAGGTCCGCCCCTCCCTCGCCGTCACGATCGCGACCGTCCCGTTCTCGAGCCGCAGCTCCTCCACGCGGACGACCGAGCCCCAGCCGCCGGGTGGCGATGGCTCCTCCTCCCCCCGCAGGAACGGGAAGATCCGGAACAGGTTCCACTCGCCGGTGGAGTCCTGGACGAGGGAGACGTCCGGCTCCTCCAGGACGACCTGTCCGAGCAGGACCTGCTGCTCGAGGAAGCCGCCGATCTGGTAGTCCACCTGCATCCGCCGCACCGCGAGAAAGGGCTCGCCGGCCGGCCCGGTGATCGTCACGTCGTGCAGCGTGACGCCGCGAAGGAGGTCGCCGCTGAGGCGCGCCACCTCGACGCGTCCGTTCACGGCCTCCCGCACGCGGTCGAGGGCGAAGCGCCGCACCCGCTCCTTGAACGCGTCCGTCTGCAGCACGATGTAGCCCAGCACCAGGGCCGCGGCGAGGATCGCGAGCAGCGCGGTGAGGAGACGCACCGCGCCGCGGGCGAGGCGGAGCGGGAACGGCCTGCGCCCGGAACGGGCCGGCGCCTCCCCGGACGCCTCCGACTCGGCCGGCTCCACGGGTCGGGGGCTCAGTAGCGGAATTCGTAGAAGAGGTCGGCGCCGAACTGCTGCGTGCCGGCCTGGGTCTGCAGCGTCCACTGGTCCGAGAGCCGGTACTGGATCCCGAAGGCGCTCTCGGGGTCGGGCCCCGTATCCTGGGAGTAGGTGATGAACACGTCGGGGGCCACGTACTTGCCGGCGAGGAAGCCGGTCTCACGACCGCCGATCCCGGGACGGATCTCCACCACGTCGAGGCCGAGCTCGGAGGCGAGCGCGCGCTGCAGCGGGGCCGCGGCCTGGCTGCTGGCGACCCGCGTGAGGGTGCTCTCGAACCTCTCCTCCTGGCCTGCGGCCGGGCTGGGCGTGCCGAAGAGCAGCAGCGAGAAGATCTCGGACCGGGCGTAGGCCGGCGTCGAGCTCACGTCGAAGGCGAGGTCCGACACCGTCCCGCTCAGCGTGAGCGTGATCGCCACGTCCGCGTTCGTGTCCTCGTTCTCCACGGTCGTGGTCGCCACGACGTCGAGCCCGGGGTCCAGCTCCGGCGTCCCGAAGAAGAACACCTCGCCGCGTGCCACCTCGAAGCGCCGCCCGAAGTCCTGGTAGGTGCCGCGCAGCACGCGCAGGCTGCCGGCGATGGACGACTGGGCCGCTCCACGCGGCTTCTCCACCGAGAGGTCTCCAGCGATCACGATCAGCGCCTTGTCGCTGCGCAGCACCGCGTCGTCCTCCACGTGGACGTCCAGGTCGAGCAGCGTCTGGCGCCAGACGTCGGGCGGCGGCGCGGCCGCGGCGGTATCGCCCTGGGCGCGCACGTAGAGGATCGCCTCGTCGACGTCGATGACGTCCTTGTCGGTGCCGCCCTCGGGCAGCGGCCACGTGAGCTGCTCGACGTCGACCGAGCCCGTGATCGCGGGCCCCTGGGTGGTACCGGAGACGTCCAGGTCCGCGTCCACGACCAGGAGCTTGCCGTCCTCGTCGAGGAGCGTGAAGCGCCGGGCCGTGAGCTCCGCCTCCACGTCACCCAGGGTCAGGTCCCGCAACGCGATCTCGCCGGTCGCGTGCGCCTCGCCCTCGGGCGATTCGACGCGCAGCTCCTGGAGCGCGATCCGCTCGTTGTCGAAGCGCACGGTCGCGTCGATGCCCGCATAGCGCGGCCCCTCCCGACCCACCTGCAGCGAGCCGCCGCGCACGGCCAGCTCGCCGTCGTATCGGGGCTCGGCGGGCGTGCCCGTGAGCCGCACCTCGAGCGTCAGCGGCCCCGTGGCGGATGTGACGCGCGGCGAGAGCGCTTCCAGGACCTCCAGCGTGAGGTCGCGGCCCTGCACGCGCACCTCGATCGGGCGCTCGAGCAGGCGGCGCTCCACGGCCTCGAGCGAGAGGTCCACCGGGAGCGAGGCCTCGAAGACGACCGCGCCCGCCGTCACGCCGGGCTCGCCGACGCCAGCGGCCGCGGTGGAGGGCCCCTGGGCCGACACCGCCGGGACCAGCTCGCCTTCCAGCTCCAGTTGACGCTGGTCGTAGCCGATCCGGCCCTGGAGTCGCTCCAGGGCGACTCCTCCGACACGGGAGCGCCCCACCGCGAAGCTCCCGGCCAGCAGCGGGGCCGAGGGCCGGCCCGTCACGCGCAGGTCGAGGGACACGGGGCCGGGAGCGGCCGCGCTATCGGCGCCGATCGGCGCCAGCGCGGCCAGCCGGAGCTCCCGGCTCTCGACGCGCAGGTCGATCGGCTCATCGGGGAAGCGCCGGCCCACGCCGGTGAACCCCAGGTCCACCGGCACCGTCCCCTCCAGCACGAGCGCGCCCATCTCGTCGGCGGAGACGCCGCCGGCGGAGTCCGGCACCAGCGTCACGCCGAGGGCGAGGCGGCGGTCGGCGTACCCGAGCGTGCCTTCCACGCGGCGGATCGACACACCGCCCGCCTCCGCTCCCGTGAGCGCCAGCTCGCTCTCCAGCACCGGCGCGCGGGCCGTGCCGTGGAGCGTGCCCGACCCCCGCAGGATGCCCGTGGCGGCGGGCTCGCGGCCCGCCAGCCGCTGCAGGTCCGCGACCGACAGGCTGTCGAGCGCGAAGCGCAGGTCCTGTCGCCCCTCGAGATCGAGGACGCCTTCCAGGCTCAGCCGCTGCCCGTCGTGCGCGACGACGAAGGCGTCGAAGGCGACTCGGCCGTCCTGGTAGACGAGCCGCCCCGGCTCCTGAAGGGCCCAGACCTGCCCGCCGCGGGCGAAGACCAGACTGTCGAGCACGACGGCGGGAGAAGGCTCGCCGAGCAAGATGTGCGCGTGCGCGGCGGTAGTTCGCAGCGAGTCCACTCGCCCGGCGATCGACGCCTCCCCCGAGTCTCCGGCGAAGGACGTCTCGAACGTGGCCGTCCGCAGCGTCACGCCGCCGGGCGCGGCGATGCCGCCCGCGCTCCCTCGCGCGACCGCCCGCATCGCGGGGCCGCCGAGACCCGAGAGCAGCGCGGTCGCGGAGAGGCTGTCGACGACCACGCCTCCAGCCGCGAGCGAATCGGCGTGGACCTCGGCCGCGACGCTCAGAGCGGCGCGGGGCCCGCGCGCCGTGCCCCGCACCTCGAGCCCGCCGACGGGCATGGGCGCGGCGTCCGGGCGGAAGTCCGAGAGGTCCCGGCTCACCGCAGAGAAGGTCACGTCCAGCGGTCCCTCCAGCGGCACCGATCCCGAAGCCCGCACGCGGCTCCGCGGGAGCTGGACGGCGAGCTCGTCGATGCGCAGCACGTCCCCCGCGACCCGCCCGCCGAGCGAGGCCGACACGACACGGTAGCCGCGCACGTTCGTCTCGCGCACCGAGCCCTGCAGGTCGGCCGCGCGCCCGCTCCCGGCGGCGCGCAGCTCGCCGTTCACGCGGCTGCGCCAGCCGGGATCCCCCGTGACGTCCGCCAGGTCCAGCGCCTTCACGGCGCCGCGGAGGTCGTAGACGGTCTCGCCTCCGGCCAGGCCGAGCGTCCCCTCCAGGGTGGCGCGCGTCTCCCCGAAGGCGAGCTCGGCCTCCAGCGCCGTCCGCTCCGCCGAGCCGCGCGCGGAGAGCGTCGCGCGCAGCGCCTCCTCGAGCGGCCAGGCGGGCCAGGCCGCGCGCGCCTCGAGCGGGTCCAGCGGCGCCAGCGCCACACGTCCCTCGAAGAGCGGCGTCTCGCCGAGGGTGACCGTGCCCTCGGCGTCGGCCGCCGAGCGCGGCGTCCGGAGCGCCACGTCCCGCAGCCGCACGCTGAGGCTGTCGGACGGCCCCTCGACCTGCGCCGAGCCGCGCAGCGTGCCGTTCCAGGGCAGCGCGTCGGTGAAGCGCCGCACCTCCTCGAGCGCCACGGGATCGGCGCGCAGCGCCAGATCCACCACCGGCTGCGCCAGGTCGCGGACGGTGCCGCTGGCGGAGAGCTCCGTGGCCGGTGTGCGCAGGAGGAAGCGCTCGAGATCGAGGCCTTCCCGCCTCGAGCGGGCGCGAACGTCCAGCTCGCGCACGGCGAGCCGCGGCTCCCGCAGTACGAACGACAGGTCCTCGGCCCCGAGGCGGCGCAGGTCGGTCTCGTCCGTGCGCGAGAGCTCGAGCTCCAGCGTGCCGCTCACCGACTCCAGCTCGGCACGACGTCCGAGAGGCCCGAGCGGCCGCGCCCCGGCCTCGCTCACCACGAGCACGCTGCCGTCGACGATCCGGAGCTCACCGATCCGCACGACCGATCCCCAGCCACCGGACGGAGGCGGCTCCGGCTGCTCACGCGCGAAAATCCGCTCGTAGTTCCAGCGGCCGGCGGAGTCCTGGCGGAGTACGATCCGCGGCTCGACCAGCCGCACCTCGCCCAGCAGGATCTCCTGCCGCAGGAAGCCGCTCAAGTCGTAGTCCACGTCCAGCCGGGCCACGCTCAGGAAGGGCTCGCCCCCGGGGCCCGTGATCACCACGTCGCGCAGCGCGAGTCCCCCCAGCAGGTTGCCGCCGAGCCGCGCCAGCTCGACGCGGCCGTCGACCGCGCCGCGCAGCCGCTCCAGGGCGAAGCGCCGGACGTGCTCGCGCCCCCAGTCCGTCTGGAGCAGCGCGAGCCCCGCCAGGAGCGCGGCGACGGCGAGCCCCGTGACCCCGATCAGCGCCCACGTCACACGGCGTCCGACGCGCCCGAGGCGCGAGCCGCGGCGGCGCTCCCCGGCCGGCGGGGGGGCCGCCGCAGCGCCGGCGGAGCGGGCGTCAGAAGGCATTGCCGATGGAGAAGTGCAGCACGACGGCGGGCCCGGGGTCCGCCCCGCGCGTCTTCACGCCCATGTCGACGCGCACGGGGCCCACCGGCGTGTCGTAGCGCAACCCCA
This sequence comes from Gemmatimonadota bacterium, assembly GCA_046262075.1. Lineage (GTDB taxonomy): Bacteria > Gemmatimonadota > Gemmatimonadetes > JACCXV01 > JACCXV01 > JBHENL01. The sequence goes on along the minus strand of JBHENL010000045.1, from coordinate 10,540 downwards.
CGCCGGGCGTGTAGCGGAGGTCCGAGAGGGAGACGTCGCCGGGATCGATCCAGACGTTGCCCGCGTCCACGAACGCGACCCCGCGGAAGTTGCCGAAGAGCGGGAAGCGCAGCTCGGCGCTGGCCTCGAGCAGCGCCTCGCCGCCCACGGGGTCGCAGTCGTCGGGGTTCGCCTCGCAGTCCTCGCCGGCGAGAGGGCCGAGGCGGCGGCGCTGATAGCCGCGCACGCTCGTGCTGCCACCGGCGAAGAGGCGCTCGAAGAGCGGCACCGCGACGATCGAGTCCTCGGCGGTGGTGGCCGCTCCGAAGGGCTGGATCAGCCCCGGGAGCACCTTCAGGGCCAGGATCCAGCCCCGGCGGACCTGCTGATAGTGCGTGGCGAGCACCGTGATCCGGTGGTAGCGGTAGTCCCCGGTCAGGAGCGTGTTCGCGAAGTGGTAGTTCAGGCTCGCCGTGTTGCCCTCGGTGGGCGAGAAGAGGTCGTCGCTGGAGTCGAACAGCGCGCCGAGCTCGAGGAACGACAGCGTGCTGGGGTTCAGGAACTCCTGCCCCAGCAGGTCCTGGATGTCCTCGAGCCGCTCCACGTCGCGGAAGTCGTCGCGCTCGACGTTGAAGCCGTAGAACGTCCGCAGCTGGGACGAGACCTCGTGGTTGATGCGGCCGCTGCCGCCCGTGCGCCGGACGCGGTAGGTGTCCTCGAGCTCCTCGGCGTAGAAGAGCGTCCCCGTGGCGCTCAGGTCGTCGAGGAGCACGTTGGGCTGCGTGAGCGAGGTCGAAGCGCCGCGGCGGCGGTTCGAGTACTCCGCCGTCACGTTCGCCTGGCGCGCGCCGCCGAGGAAGTTGCGGTCCAGCCAGCTGGCGGTGGCGCGAAACGAGTCCTCGGTGCCGTAGCCCACGCCCAGCCGCACGAGGTGCTCCTCCGCGTCGGCCACCTGGATCACGACCGGCAGCGAGTCGCCCACCGCCGCCTCGTACTGCGGCTCCACCTGGGCACGGCGGAAGAGGTTCAGCTGGTAGAGCCGGCGTTGCGTGGCGTACACCTGGTCGAGCCGGAACAGGTCGCCGGGGCTGAACTGCACCTGGCCGCGGATGAGCTTCTCGCTGACCTCGGTCTCGCCCTCGATCGTGACGCCGCCGAAGCGGTACACGTCGCCGGGATGGACGCTGAACGTGACCGTGGCGCTCCGCGCGTCCTTGCGGATGCTGTACTCCTTGAGAACGTCGGCGAAGGCGTGGCCGAGATTCTGGAACTCCGCCATGAGGATCGCCTGGGCCGAGTCGATCCGCGCCTCGCTGAAGACGTCGCCTTCCTGCAGCGGGATGAGCTCGAGCAGCTCCTCCGGCGTGGGGTCGTCGTGCTCGGGGCTGGCGGCGGCGGTGTCCCCCCCGGCCAGGACCATCCGCAGGGTGTCGATGTGCGAGGGCTCGCCCTCGTGGACGAAGATCGAGAGGTCGACGCCGCCCTCCGTGTCCACGCGTGCGCCGTAGCCCTCGACGTCCGCGTCGAAGTATCCGTTCTGCTGGTAGAAGACGACGACCCGGCGCAGGTCCCTGAGGAACTCCTCCTTGTTCAGCCGGCGCGTCTCGCCGAAGAACAGGAAACCGGAGCTGGCCTCGGTGTAGAGCCGCCGCTGGATGGCTCCCTGGGAAAAGGCGTCGGCCCCCACGATCTCGAAGCCTTCGACCGGCGCCTGGTCGGGGACTTCCGCGAGCGGCGTCTCGCGCGGCTCGAGGCTCACCTCCTGCGCGCCGAGCGGGAACGCGAGCGCGGCGAGCGCGAGGGCGACCCCCGCCGCCGCGCTCCTCAACCCCCGGCCCGCCGCGAGGGCGCCGGCTCCGGCGGCGACACCTCCTCGGCAGCGGGTTGGGAGCGGGGCACGTGCCGCGCGCCCGACTCCGGCCGCGCCGCCTCCTCCCGGGGCGGCTGCGCCCGACCCTCGAGGGGGGCGGCCCTGCGGAAGGGGCGCCGCCTCGGCGGGGAGCCTTCCCGGCGCCGGCAGTAGAGCCACGCGATCTCTCCTCCCAGGATGAACACGACGGCCGAGTAGTACACCCATACGAGCAGCAGGATCAGGGTGCTGAACTGGCCGTAGATGGCGAAGTTCATGAGACGGGCCAGATAGCCCACGAAGACGTACTTGGCAACCTCGAAGAGGACGCCGGAGACGAGTGCGGAGACCAGCGAGCGGTTCCGTCCGATGGCGCGATTGGGCAGGTAGCGGTAGAGGATGAAGAACATCGTCACGGTGGTCGCGAACGTGAGCGCGACGCCCGCCAGGAACGACCACAGCGGCAGGTCTACGAAGCGGCCGAAGAGCGGCACGCTCAGCTCGCCGATCCATCCCACCAGCGTCGTGAGCGCCATCGAGAAGACGAAGAACAGGCCCACGACCAGCACCATCAGGATGTCGTGGACCTTGCCCTCCACGATCCCCAGCCGTCGCTCGTCCTCGAGCTCGAACACCACGAACAGCACGGTGCGCAGCGAGCCGAAGAGGCGCGTGGAGGCCCACACCAGCGTGAGCAGGCCCAGCAGCCCGAACCGGGTGCGGGCGGGGACCAGGCCCAGCAGCAGGCTGCGGACGTCCTCGCCGGAGGCCGGGATCACCCGCTGCACCATCTCGATCGTGGAGAGGTAGGCCTCGGTCGACGACGCCACCACGTAGCCCAGGGCCGCGGCGGCGAGCAGGAGGAGCGGGACGAAGCAGAGGAGGACGTTGAACGTGATCGCCGAGGCGAGGAAGAAGATCTCGTCGCGCCCCGCCTTCTCGTAGACCAGACGCAGGGAGCGCAGGACCGCGCGCCCGCCGGGCCGCGGGCGGGGCAGCCGGAGCGGCCGGTGCGCGCGCGGCAGCTTCACGGCCCGGCGGGCGGGGCCAGCTCGAGGGCGTGCACCTTCCCCGCCAGCGTCCCGACGTAGAGCGCGTCGCCTTCCGCGCTCGGGGCGCCGAAGAGCTCGCCCTCGGCGCGGAAGATCCAGCGCGGCTGCCCGGTGGCGGGCGCCAGCGCGTAGAGCGCGCCGTCGGAGGACCCCACGAGCAGCAGGCCCCCCGCCACGGCCGGGGCGCCGAGCCCCGGCTCGTGCTCGCGCCGCCAGCGCAGCCGTCCGCCGTGGGCATCGAGGGCCAGGATCTCCCGTTCGGCGACGACCGCGAAGAGCAGCTCCTCCCCCAGGGCCAGATCGAACTTCACGCTGCCGCCGGCGTCGTGCACCCAGACCTCCTCGCCGCTCTCCGCGCGGAGGGCGTGGATCCGTCCGTCCAGCTCGGCGACGAAGACGATCCCGCCGTCCACGAGCGGGCGCGCGACGAAGGGGCTCTCACCCTTGAACTTCCACGCCTCCTCCCGCGCCGGCGCTCCCAGCGCGTAGAGGTAGCCGTCCTTGCCGCCGAAGAAGATCGACCCGCCGGCACCGGCCGCGACGGACTCGATGCCGCCGCCCGCCCGGTAGGTCCACAGCTCCGCGCCGGTCTCGGTCGCCAGCGCGTGCAGGACGCCGTCGTTGCTGCCGACCACGACCGCGCCAGGCACCGTGGCCGGGCGCCCGAACACGCCGCCACCCGTGACGACCTGCCACCTCTCCTGTCCCGAGAGACGGTCGATCGCGAACACGCGGCCGGCGCTCCCGCCGACGATCGCGACGCCGCCGTCGAGGACGGGCGCGCCCTCGATCGCCGCCGCGGTCTCGAACCGCCAGTGCTCGCGCCCCGTCAGGCGGTCGAGGCTCGACACGGTTCCCGAGTAGTCGCCGATGACCACGCTCGAGTCGGCCACCGCAGGCCGGGCATAGACCGGCTCACCCGCCTCGAAGGTCCAGAGCAGGCGCGCGCCCGGGGCGGTGAAGGTCCCCACCCGAAGCGTGTCGGCCGTGGGAAGGCTCGCGGCGGCGTCGGCCGGGGCTTCGCGGCAGCCGAGGGCGGCGACCAGCGCCGCCGCCAGCGCGGCGCTCGGACGGGCGGGCACCTCAGGCCTCGGCGCCTGCGGAAGGCGGGTTCCCCAGCAGGCCTCCGACCTCCCGCAGCCCGTCCACGTGATCGCAGAAGGCCTTCACGACGGCGGTGATCGGCAGCGCGAGCACGGTCCCGATCGCCCCCCACAGCCAGCCGAAGAGGAGGACCGCGAGGAGCGTCGCGAGCGGGTTCAGGTTGATCGTCATGCCGACGACCTTGGGCGTGAGGACGTAGGTCTCGAGGAACTGGATCGCCACGAACGCGAGGACCACCCACAGGACCGGCGCGAGGGAGTCGAACTGGATCAGCGCGATGAGCATCGGCGGCAGCATCCCGAGGACGAAGCCGAAGATCGGGATCAGCGCGATCAGCGCCGAGAGCGGACCCCAGATCCACGCGTAGTCCACGCCGATCACGAGCAGGGCGGCGGTCGTGAGCACCGCCAGCACGGCGTGCAGGAATACCTTGCCGATCGCGAACCCGCGCATCTGCCGGTTCATGTCCTCCAGCAGGGTCTCGCAACGCTGGCGGGGCAGGCCGTGCCGGCACAGGAGCGCGGTAGCGCGCTCCTTGAAGAAGCTCTTCCCGGCGAGCATGAAGAACGTGAGGAAGGGCACCAGCGTGGCGGCGACGAAGGCGTTCACCGCGCCCAGCAGCCGGCCGCCCCACGTGACCCACGGGCTCGCCTCGTCCTGCACCGCGATGATCTCCGCGTCTTCCGGCGGCGGCGGCGCTGGGGCGACGATCGCCTGCGTCTTGCTCTGGAGGGCCTCGAGGAAGCCGCGCACGGTCCCCACCAGCTCCTCGACCTCGTGCCGATACTTGGGGAAGTCCTGCTGGAAGCTCCCCACCTGGAGCCACAGAAAGTAGGCCAGCAGGCCGATGACCGCGAGGCTCGACACGAGGGCCAGGAGGATCGCCAGCAGGCGCGGCATGCGCAGCCGCTCCAGCCGCGAGACCAGGGGCTCGAGCACGTACGCGTAGATCACGGCCACCACGAACGTGATCACGACCGTGCTGGCGACGTAACAGAAGAGGAGCAGGAGGGCGGCCACGACCGAGACGCGGTACACGGCCTCGAGCGCGGACGACGCGGCGGCGCGGGGCGGCGGCATCCGCGGGGCCGCGGAGGTCAGGTCCGCCGGCCGCTGATCAGGCTGAGCAGGGCCACGAAGAGGGCGGATCCCACGATCGACCAGAGCACCGGGAAATCCTGCCCCTGCACGCTCACGGTGAAGAAGGGCGGGAGGTCGAAGGCGTCGGCGACCCAGAGCCCCAGGAAGGCGCCGATGAAACCCAGCACGATCGAGACGAGGCAGCCGCCCGCCGTGTAGCCGGCGACGGCCTGGCCGAGCGCGCCGCAGAGCGCGGCGATGACCAGCAGGACGAGGAAGCCCCCCAACGTCATGCGGCGAGTATAGCCGGCGGTTTTTCGCTCACGCAAGGCTGGCGCCGAGCGGCGCGGCTCGTACGTGCGCGAGCAGGTCCTGCGGCGAGATCGGCTTGCGCAGCACGCGCGCCCCCGCGGCGGCGACGCGCGCGCGGGCCCGCGGCCCGAGCGACTGCCCGGTCACGAGCAGCGCGGGCGGGGCCGCGCCGCAGGCGTCGCGAACCTCTCGGAGCACGTCGAGACCGGTCCCGTCGGGGAGATCGTAGTCCACGATGATCAGGTCCGGGAGCGCTTCCCGGCAGGCTTCCACGGCCTCGGAGCCCCGGGCGGCCTCGCGCGCCTCGTGACGCTCGGACGCGAGCAACGCGACGAGCGCGCCTCTCGAGACGGAGTCGTCTTCGACGACGAGGATGTTCACGGATGTCGCACGCGGGTCGGGGGAGCGGGGCTCCCGGGAAAGGGGTTGCGCTGGAGGAGGAGAGCGGCAAGCCGCGGGCCACGCCACGAGCGCTGAAACGCGCGAATGGCGGGGGAGGCCAACGCCGCTGGCGGCATGGAGTTCGCGAGATCCGTCGCGGCGCGACGGCAGGCGGCGCCACGGAAATTTTACACTCGGGAGGGGAGGCAAGGCAGGGCGAGCGGGACGTGCGGGAGGGTCGGCTCAGAGTCGCGCGTAACCCTCCTTCTCGTAGCGGTTGAGCTTGTTGTGGAGGGTCTTCAGGCTGACGCCGAGGATCTTGGCGGCCTGCGTCTTGTTGTTGTCGGTATGCTCCAGCGTACGATAGATGATCCGCCGCTCGTAGTTCTCCATCGTGTCGCCGATCGGCAGGGCCAGCATGCTGCCGCTCGAAGCCGGGCCGCCCACGCGCGCCGGAAGGTCGCCCACGCCGATGCGCTCGGACGTGGTGAGCACCACCGCGCGCTCGATCACGTTCTTCAGCTCGCGCACGTTGCCCGGCCAGCCGTACTCCTGGAGCGCCTTGGTGACCTTGGGGTCGAACCCCCGCACCCGCTTCTCGTACTTCTCCGCGAACTGTCGCAGGAACTCCTCGGCGAGGAGCAGGATGTCGCCGAAACGGTTGCGCAGCGGTGGCAGGTGGATCTCGACCACGCTGAGGCGGTAGTACAGGTCCTCGCGGAAGGTCTTCTCCTCCATCGCCTGCCGCACGTCCTGGTTCGTGGCGGCCAGGAAGCGCACGTCGAGGTTGATGTTCTCGCGGCCGCCGAGCCGCCGGAACTGCCGGTCCTCCAGCACGCGCAGGATCTTCACCTGCAGGTCGGGCTCGAGCTCCGCGATCTCGTCCAGGAAGACGGTCCCGCCCTGCGACAGCTCGAGGGAGCCCGCCTTCTCGGCGATCGAGCCGGTGAACGCCCCCTTGACGTGACCGAAGAGCTCGTTCTCGATGATGTCACGCGGCAGCGCGCCGCAGTTAATCGGCACGAACTCGCGGCCGTGCCGGCTGGAGCGGTTGTGGATCGCGCGCGCGACGAGCTCCTTGCCCGTGCCGCTCTCGCCCTGGATGAACACGGTCGCGTCCGTGTCCGCCACCGCCTCGACGAGGCGGTAGATCTCCTTCATCTCGCCACTCTCACCGATCAGGTCCTCGAAGCGGCTCATGCGATCGATCCGCCGCTTCAGCTCCTGGTTCGTGCGCAGGATCCCGTAGCGCTCGGCGGCCTTGGGGAGGATCGAGAGCAGCCGCCGGATGTCGACCGGCTTCGTGAGGTAGTCGTAGGCGCCGTCGCGCATCGCCTGCAGCGCGGTCGTGACGCTGCCCTGCCCCGTGATGATGATCGCTTCGGTGGGGATCCGCGCCTCGCGCAGGGACGCCAGCAGCGAGAGCCCGTCGCGCCCGGGCAGCATCAGGTCCACGAGCAGGATCGCGGTGGCACCCCGGCGGAGCTTCTGCCACGCCTCCTCCCCGTCGCCGGCGGTCTCGACCTGATAGCCCTCGTCCAGCAGGATCGCCGAGAGGCTCTCGACGATCGCGGGCTCGTCGTCGCAGACGAGGACCGACGCGCCCGGCGCGGGCCGGCCGGGCTCGCCCAGCGCCGCGGCAGCGCCGGGCTCGAGGGTCCCGGTCTCGGTCGAAGATGCCATGCGGGAGCTACGCCTCGACTGGGTAGCGGTACGTCAGGCGCGCGGGCGGGCCGGACTCGAGGGCGACGCGCCCGCCGTTGCGCGTCGCGAGGTCTTCGGCCACGCCGAGCTCGGCAACGCCCGCCGGCAGGGCGGCGGCCTCCACGTATAGTAGATGCTCGCGGCGATCCGAGTCCAACCGAACCTTCAGAGCGTCCCCGGCGCCGCCCGCCCGCACCGCCGCCAGCGCGGGTCCCAGCAGCGCACGCGTGACCTCCAGCCGGTCGGCACGCACGATCGCCGCCCGAACCTGGACCTCCTGGCGCAGCTGCAGCCCCACCTCCCGCGCGAGCGGGTAGAGCAGCTCGCACACGGTCTCGACGACGCCCACCAGGTCGACGGCCTCGGGCCGGCGGTCGCGGCGCCGGACCAGCTCGAGGTACCGCTCGAGAGTGGCCTCGAGCTTCGCCACCTCGGCCTGGATCGCCTCGAGATGGTCCTCCGGGAAGCCGGCGCCGCTCTTCGCGCGCTCCCGGCGCAGCACCTCCACCAGGAGCACGATCGAGTTCAGCGGGTTGCGCAGCCGGTGTGCCAGCAGCTCCGCCGCCAGCTCCAGGTGCTGAAGCGCCACGCGCCGCTCGGAGCTCCGACGCAGCTCCCGCAGGAGCTCGAGCGGCGTCAGCAGGACCAGCAGCCCCGGCGGGGCGACCTCGGCGGTGGGGACGCGGTTCACGCACGCCACGAACGACAGCTCCTCGTTGCCGACTCGCAGCGTCACGGTTCGCCGCTCGTCCTCGCCGCCCCCGAGCCCGCGCTGCACCGCCTCGTGCAGCTCGGGTTGCCGCACGACGAACGCGGCCACCTCCTCCGCCGCGACGGCGTCGGGGTCCGGCTCCGGAGCGCTCCGCCCCGCCGCGCGAGCGGCCAGGACCCGTATCTCGCGGCTCGCGAACAGGAGCCGTCCCGTACCGTCGTAGACCAGGACCTCGTCGCTCACGACGTCCATCAGGCGCTGGAGCTGGCGGGCCGTGAGCTCCGACACCGAGCGCAGGTCGAGGAAGGTCCGGCGGCTCTCGTCGAGCTTGCCGTAGACGCCGCGCAGGGGCGAGCGCGGCCCGCGCGCCCGACGCAGGCACTCGTCGTCCTCGTCCCGCTTGGCGTCGAACCAGCCCTCGAGGTATGCGTCGAGCTCGGCCACCCTGCGCAGCCACCCTCGGCGCGCCAGCCAGGCGCCCGCGCCCGCACCCAGGGCCAGGGCCGCGAGGACGGCGGCGAGCAACTCGGGCGCGGTCACGAGTCCTCCGCCACGGCCGGACGCGGGCCGACGGAGTCCGCCGGGCCGCCGAGCTCGAGGCGGACCGTGCGCTCGCTGCCACGCTGCACGCGCACGCCGCGCTCGACGAACGCCGGTTCCGCGTCGACCAGCAGATCGTAGGTTCCCTCGAGGACCACCTGCGCCTCGCCCGAGGTGAACGTGCCGAGCACGGCCCCCGGCGCGGGCTCCGCCATCTCCGCGAGGTCCGACTGCGGCCGCAGCAGGGTCACCGGCGCTCGCACGCGGCGTCCCGCGCCGTCGCGCAGCTCCACGCGCAGCGAGCCGAGCCCGGAGAGCACCAGCGCCGTCGTCTCCGCCGGGGCCACCGTGAACCCTTCCTCGACGAAGAGCGGCAGGCTGCGGACCACGGCCCGGTATTCGCCGGCGGGGACGCGCACCGCGGCCAACCAGGGGCGCAGCACGCGTGCGGGGCCGGGGCCGTAGGCCTGCAGCTCCAGATCCAGCGCCGGCGCCGCCAGTCCGCCCGCGCGCGCCCGCACCCAGCCCGTCCCTCCGGTCGTCAGCTCGCGGAGCTCGCCGCGCTCGATCTCGATCGTCTCGCGCAACGCGACGGAGTCTCCGACCTCGACGGTGACGCGATACGCGCCAGGCCGAACGAGGACCTCTCGTCCGGCCGCCACGTAGCGCTCGGCGTCCCCCCCGGCCGCCGGAGCGATCGCGGCGTACGCCGGCAGGAGCTCGTTCTCGGGCGTCAGCGCCCGGACCCGGATCGCGCCGACGTCGTCCACGCGCACCACGCGCTCCTCGCCCGGCAGGATCAGCACCCGCTCCACGGTGGTCGGCGGCAGCGTCTCGAGCACGAGCCGATACATCCCGCCCGGGAGCTCCTCCTGGCGCCCCGCGCGCACGCTCCGCAGCGGCTCGCTCTCCCCCTCGCGGAAGAGGCGGCCCTGCAGGTCCACGGGCGCTCCGCCCGGCGCGGCCAGCTCGACTCGCAGCGTGCCACGATCCGCGATCACGGCCGCGAGGCGCGCGATCGCCGGCTGCCACGCCTCCGCGGGATCGAGGTCGAGGAGGTAGCCGGAGGTCGGGGTGGTGAGGCAGCGCAGGGTGCGGGCATCCCCGGGCTCGAGCCCCAGTCCCACGACGTAGATCCGCGGGCGCGGCGCGCGAGCCAGGGCCCGCTCCACCCACGCGCAGGGGTCCTGCTGGCACGTGTCGCCGCCGTCGGTGAAGAGCACCCAGGCCTCGCGTCGGGGAGCCCCGCCGGCCGCGAGCAAGCCCTCTAGCGCGTGCACGAGCGGCGAGACCCCGCGCGGCGCGAGCTTGTCGAGCGCCGCGGGCAGCCCCGCGCGACCCGAGCTCGCGAGAGCCGCGTCGCTGCAGTCGCGCTGCAGCCGATGGCTGCGGGCGCCGTACGCCCACAGCGTCGGCTGCGGGGCCGGGCGCTCTCGGGCGAGCCGGGCGTCCAGCGCCCGCAGCACCTCCGCCGCGACGCCGAAGCGCGTGGTCTCGCCGAAGCGCGCCCGCATCGAGCCCGACGCGTCGAGTACGTAGCGCACGCGCTCGAGGCGCGCGGCCGCCGCCGGATCCGCTGCGCGGACCTGCCCGTGCGCAGGCGCCGGCGCGAGCGCGGCCGCCGCGCAGGCCAGGAGCAGCCCGGCGCCGCGCGCGCCACGCCGGCGGCGGCGAGCTCGTCCTGCGGAACGTCTCCGGAGCCCGGGGATCTGTCGGAGCAAGGGGTGGGGGCCGCCGGCTCGCGCGCGCGCGGGCGGCCGGGCGCGGACGTCCCCGGAGCGGTCGCGGCCCGCCGGGGAAAGGAGACGCGGAGCGGTGGCTACCCTC
>JBHENL010000044.1:0-3044 GCA_046262075.1 Gemmatimonadota bacterium | reverse complement strand
CGCCTTCCTCGACGTCGGCTCCGCGTCCCGCCGCACCGAGCCGGTAGGCCAGCGCGGCGCAAACGAACTCGCGAAAGAGGGGGTGCGGGCGCAGAGGTCGCGAGAGGAGCTCGGGATGGAACTGCGAGCCCAGGAACCAGGGATGGTCGGCGAGCTCCACGACCTCCACGAGCTCGCCGTCGGGAGAGAGGCCGGAGAGGACAAGGCCCTTCTCCTCCAGCGCGCCGCGATAGGCGTTGTTCACCTCGTAGCGGTGGCGGTGGCGCTCCGCGACCTCGCCCCGGCCGTACACCGCCCGCGCCAGCGTGCCCTCTCCGAGCACGCAGGGCCACGCGCCCAGGCGCATCGTGCCGCCCTTCTCCACGATCTGCTTCTGGCTGGGCATCAGGTGGATGACCTGGTGCTCGGCGCCGGGATCGAACTCCTGGCTCGTGGCGCCGGCGAAGCCGCAGACGTTGCGCGCGAACTCGATGATCGAGCACTGCATCCCCAGGCACAGGCCGAGGAACGGCATGCCCTTGACGCGCGCGAAGCGGATCGCCTCGAGCATGCCCTCGATCCCCCGTTCGCCGAAGCCGGGCGGCACGAGCAGCCCGTCGTGGCCGGCGAGCAGGGAGGGGGCGTTCGCCCGCGTCACGCTCTCGGAGTCCACCCAGGCGATCTCGACCTTCGCGTCGGCGTGGATCCCGGCGTGGACCAGCGCCTCCTCGATCGACTTGTAGGAGTCCTTGAGGCCCACGTACTTCCCGCAGATCGCCACCGAGACGCGGCGGGTCGCGTGGTAGATGCGCCCCACCGTCTCCCGCCATTCCGACAGGTCCGGCTCGTCGGCCGCCTCGCCCGCCTCCAGCTCGAGCTGCCGAACCACGAGCTCGTCGAGGCCGCCCTCGTGGAGCACGAGCGGCACCTGGTAGATCGACCCCACGTCGCGCGCCTCGATCACCGCCTCGGGACGGACGTTGGTGAACAGTGCGATCTTGCGCCGCGTCTCCTCGCCGAGCGGCAGCTCCGTGCGGCAGAGGAGGATGTCGGGCTGGATGCCGATCTCGCGCAGCTCGCGCACGGAGTGCTGGGTGGGCTTCGTCTTGAGCTCGCCCGCGCCGCGGATGTAGGGCACGAGCGTGACGTGGATGAACAGCACGTTCTCCGGCCCCCGCTCCTGGCGGAACTGCCGGATGGCCTCCAGGAACGGCAGGCTCTCGATGTCGCCCACCGTGCCGCCGATCTCGGTGATCACGACGTCCAGCTCGTCCTCGTCGGCGAGCCGGGTGATCCGCCCCTTGATCTCGTCGGTGATGTGCGGGATCACCTGCACGGTCGCACCCAGGTAGTCGCCGTGGCGCTCCTTGCCGATCACCGTGCTGTAGACGGAGCCCGTCGTGACGTTGTTGGCACGAGAGAGGGAGCGGTCGATGAACCGCTCGTAGTGGCCGAGGTCGAGGTCCGTCTCGGCGCCGTCATCGGTGACGAACACCTCCCCGTGCTGGAAGGGGCTCATCGTGCCGGGGTCGACGTTGATGTAGGGATCGAACTTCTGGAGCGTGACGCGCAGGCCGCGCGCCTTGAGCAGCATCCCGAGGGACGCGGCGGAGATGCCCTTCCCCAGCGAGGAGACGACCCCCCCGGTCACGAAGACGTACTTGGTGGTCGGCACCGCGGGGGGAATCCGCTCCTCCTCGAGCCGAGGGTACGGGCAGGGGGCGGTAACGGGGTAATGTAGCGACCCCACCGCCCCGAAGCCAGCCGGGGCGGGATTGCACCGGGAATTAGGCGATCTGCTCCGCCCCGTCGCGACCCCGCAGCCGCGCGCGCGCCCGCTCCAGGTCTCCCGGCGTGTCGATGCCGATCGAGCGGGTCGGGAAGACGATCCCGTGGATCGGGAGCCCGGCCTCGAGCATGCGGAGCTGCTCGAGGCTCTCGCTCCGCTCGCGCGCCGAAGGGGGGAGGTCGGTGAACGCGCGGAAGGCCCGCGCGCGGAAGCCGTAGACGCCGACGTGCACGAGCCAGCGTCGGCGCCGGGCGCAGGCGAGGTCCTCGGGAGATTCGATCGCCTCGTCGTCCTCGAGCGGCAAGCGCGCGAAGTCGTCCATGCGGCCGCCGGGACGGAGCGCCCCCTTCACGACGTCGGGATCCCGCGCTTCCTCCGGCGTGGGCACCCCGCGCAGCAGCGTCACGACGGCGATCCGCTCATCCGCGCGCAGCGCGTCGAGGAGCCGCCGCACGGCCTCGGGCTCGAGCAGCGGCTCGTCGCCCTGGACGTTCACGAGGAGATCGGGCCACGGTTCACCCGTGTCGTCGAGGAAGTGACGAATCCGGTCGGAGCCGCTCGCGGCGGGGCGCGGCGACACGAACGCCGAGGCGCCGACCTCCCGCGCCGAGCGCCCGATCTCCGGGTGGTCGGTCACGACGACCACGTCCGCTCCTCCAACCCTCAGCATCGCGGCGGCGACGCGCTGGATGACGGTCCTGCCTTCGAGCTCGGCCAGCGCCTTGCCCGGAAACCGCGTGGACCCGTGCCGCGCGGGGATGGCGATGAGCGCCACAGGGAGCGCCGGCCCCGGGGTGGCGTCTTCCGCAACGCTCAGAAGAACCGGCCCAGGTAGAGAAACACCGAGACGTCGGACTGGTCGGGGCTCGCTTCCTCGGTGGGAACGACGACATAGAGCCCCACGTCGCTGAGCGACCCCGTTCCCCAGATGCCCACACCTCCCGATGCCAGCCAGTCGGGCCCCCCGCCCGAGGACTCCCACGCGTCGCCCACGTCGCCCAGCAGCGCCACCCACGCGGCGTCGCGGAAGAGCCGGAAGCTCCGCAGCTGCGGGACCGGGATGCGGTAGCGCACGTTCAGGAGCGCCGCACGGTCGCCCCGGACGGCGAGGGCTTCGTAGCCGGGGAGGGTCGCGGCGCCACCCAGGTGGTAGCGCTTCTGCTGCGGCAGCGAGCCGCCGACGCGGCCGCCGAGGACCAGCCGCGCGTCGAGGCGATGCTGGCCGAGGGGCTGGTAGCGGCGCAGGTCGAGGCGGACGCTCGTGAAACCGTAGTCC
>JBHENL010000043.1:0-2687 GCA_046262075.1 Gemmatimonadota bacterium | reverse complement strand
CGCGGCGACGATCCCCGCCAGTGCGTCCACTCCGTAGTGGAACCCGCCGTAGACGGTGCCCACGATCAGCGCCGGGACGAAGAACGCGAACACGCGGAACACCGGCCGAGACAGCCTCCAGGCGAGCAACCAGAGGCCCAGCGCCGCCGCCACGTGGGAGCTCGGAAAGGCGGCGCCTACCGTGGCCGCGCTCGCGAGGACGGCGTGCTCGACGTGCGGGAAGAGCCAACCCATCTCGTCCGGGGAAGGGCGAGCGAAGACGTACCAGGGGCCGGCCACGGGGACCATGACGAACGCCAGGTAGCAGACGAAGAAGATCGCGAGCATCACCGTCAGCGAGTAGCGATAAGCGGCGTAGCGTCGCTGCAGGTAGAGGCTGCCCGCGTAGGCCGGGCCCAGGGCGTAGTACGAGAAGTAGGCGAGGTGCAGGTACTCGGAGAGGGGCTTCCATGGGAAGAGCTCGCGCAGGACGACGCTCGGCTGCGTGCCGAAGACCCCCGCCTCCAGCCGCAGGATCGCCGCGTCGTGGTAGCCCTCGGTGAACAGGTCGTTCAGCCTGCCGACCTCGGCGTAGACGTACACGAGCCCGATCGGCGGCAGCCAGTCGCGCAGGAGGCGCCACGCGCCGCGATCCGGCAGGCGCGGCAGGCCTGCGAGGCAGAGCGCGATCAGCGCGGCGCGCAGGAGCAGGGCGTCCCACCAGACGGACATCGGCGAACCGTACGCTACGACGAAGAGCCCGGTGAGCGCGAAGTAGCCCGCCGCCAGGATCTCGTGCGGGCGCGGCCGGTGCGCCGGGCCGGCTCCCGTGCCGGCCGTGTACCCGGCGCCTCCCTGGGCAGCCCTCGCGGGGCTCGCCCCGCTCACAGCCATCGATTGTCCCGGTACCAGGCGGCGGTGTCGGCCATTCCCTCGCGCAGCGGGAGCGACGTCCTGAAGCCGAGCTCGCGCCGCGCCCGCGCGTCGTCGCAGGTCCAGTCGCGCTGGGCCAGGTCGCGAACGCGCTCCGTCGTGAGCAGCGGGCGCCGGCTGCGCAGCCTCGCGAGCAGGCTCACGCCGCGCGCCGCGGCGGTGGCGGCGAGGATCGGAACGGGAACGACGCGGGGCCTGCGGCCGACCGCCGAGGCGACGGCGTCGATCACGTCACGCCAGGTGTGCGCGCTCCCATCGGTCAGGAAGAAGATGCCCCGGTTTGCGCCCCGCTCGGCTGCGTCCAGAAACCCCAGCGCCAGGTCGCGGACGTGGATCAGCGAGAGCCGCTGGTCGGCGGGCGCGATTCGCAGGGCCAGGCCGCGCCGGGCGAGGCGGAACACGGGGAGGAAGTCCACGTCTCGCGGCCCGTACACGGCCGGCGGACGAACGATCACGTGGTCCAGGCCGGAGCCTGCGACCAGACGTTCGGCGGCGAGCTTGGAAGCTCCATAAGGGCCGATCGGCCGCGGCGGGTCGGACTCCGTCACCGGACGTCCCGCGCGCGCCGGACCGGCGGCCGCCTGGCTGGAGCAGTGGACGAGCAACGCGCCGCGGCTCGCCTCGCGCATGGCCCCCAGCAGCGCGCTCGTCCCGGCGACGTTCACGCCGTCGTAGGTGCCGCCGGAGACGCCGGGCGTCACGCCGGCGAGATGGAATACGACCCGCACGTCCCGCAGCGCGTCCCGCAGCGAGCCGGGATCCGCCACCGAGCCGGTGGCGAGCTCGATCTTCTCCGCCGGCAACCAGCGCAGACGGCTCGTCGGCCGTACCAGACAGCGCACGCGCCAGCGCTCCTCGACCAGCGCGTCCACGAGATGGCTGCCGACGAACCCGGTGGCGCCGGTCACGAGCGCCACGCCGGCGGGGGCGTGGCTGGGGTCGGCGGCGGCCTCAGCCATCGGGCGCGGCCGGTGGTGCGGGGGCCTCGGCGCCGCGCGGGATAGGGCGGTCGTAGAGGCGGTACACCTTGTACAGGTCGGCGCCGAGCTTCTCGAGGCCGGCCCGCATCGGCGCGTTGTCCTCGAGGATCCACGAGAACTCACCCTTCGTGATCCCCTTGGGTGGTCCCTTGCGCAGCAGGTGCAGGTACATCATCTCCGCCGCGCCCGTCCTGCGGAACGGCTCGAGCACGCCGAGCGTCAGCACCCGGAACGTGTCGATCTTGCGCGCGTGCCAGAGGATCCTCGCCCACCCGAAAGGCCAGAGTCTCCCGTTCGCGTGCTTCAGGGCGCGATTCAGGTCCGGCAGACCCAGCGCGAACCCGGCCAGCTGACCGTCCACCTCGGCGAAGGCCACCAGGTCCGGATCGACGACCGGCTTGAGCTTTCGCGCCATGTGCTCCAGCTCCGCGTCAGTCATCGGGACGAAGCCCCAGTTCTTCTCCCACGCGGCGTTGTAGATCGTCCGCACGCGCTGGACCTCTTCCTCGAAGCGGCGCTTGTCCATCGACCGTACCACGATCTTGTGGCGACGTGCGAGAGATTCGGCCATCCGCACCAGCCGCTCCGGCTGCTCGGCGTGGCCGCGCCAGTAGGCGAGCAGGTCCTTCGCCTTGCGAAACCCCTGTGCCTCGATCAGGTCGGCGTACCACGGCGGGTTGTAGGGCATCATGATCACCGGCGGGCGATCGAAGCCGTCCACGAGCAGCCCGGCCTCCTCGTTCAGCGAGGGGCTGGCGGGCCCCCGCATCGTCGCGAGGCCACGCTCCGCGAGCC
>JBHENL010000042.1:0-11695 GCA_046262075.1 Gemmatimonadota bacterium | reverse complement strand
GGGGTCCTGGGGCGGGCGCTGCGGGCGAGCCGCCCGAAGATCGTCGTGTTCCTGGTGACCGTCCTGTCGATCGTGGTGACCGTCGGGTCCGTGATGTATCTGATCGAGGGAGCGGCGGCGGGGTTCACCAGCATCCCGCAGAGCGTCTACTGGGCGGTCGTCACGTTGACCACCGTGGGCTACGGCGACATCGCTCCGCAGACCGCGCTGGGACGCGCCCTGGCCGCCGTGCTGATGATCGTTGGCTACGGGATCATCGCCGTGCCGACGGGGATCCTCACGGTGGAGCTCGGCCGCGCGTCCGCCGCGACGGGCGCTTCACGCGCGGACGTGTCGTGCCCGGGCTGCGGTCGCGCCGGACACGAGGTCGAAGCCGCGTACTGCAAGCACTGCGGCCGGGCGCTCGCGGCACCCACGGCCGCGTGACCCGCCCGCGCAACCACGTTCCGCGGGGGAGCGGTGGAGCTGAACGAGGCCGGCATCAAGCCGCCGCCGCGCGCGAAGCCGAAGGCGCCGCGGGAGCTCGTCGTTCCGGAGGACCTGAGCGAGGCCCTGAAGAGGAACCGGCGGGCCGGAGGCCAAGCGCGAGAGCACGCGACAGCGGCGGCTGGAGACGGCGATCGGCTGGATGGCGAAGGGAAGCCGCGGAACTGGAAGTACTCAAGTGAGCCTCCAATGGTTGACCAGAGAGGTACTCCCGATGCCGACCATCGAAAAGGGCGGTGACGTCCTCACCCTCATCACTATGCGCAGTGGCGTAGTCTCGATGACTTCAAAGCGATGCGGCAGGCTCCGCTGGCTCGCCCTCACACGAGGTGGGGCGCCTCACCCGGCCTGACTGGGCGAGGCGCCGCCTTCCTCACTACCGTGCGAGCGGTGAAGACTCGTCCGGGTCTCCGGCCTTGGCCGTCGCGGGCTGGAATACGAGGCCCTTCATGTACTCTGGATGCTTCTTCTGGATGACCGCCTCGGCGTAGAAGCGGCGAGCCTCATCGACGCTCTTCTCACCTTCGACGATGTCGTTGGCCAGGTTCAGCGCCAGGAAGTTCGCCATCTCCTTGTCGCAACGGGCGGAGATCTCGCCCTTCGTGCGCTCGACGATCACGCTCCCGTCGTATGCGGCGAGCTCGTCGAACTTTTCGGGTGGGACCCGGTAATCGATCACCTGCTCGAGCATGTCCGGGTGGGGGATCGGGAAGTTGTGCGGGATCTCCTGGTTGACGAGAACGGTCCGCTTCCATGGCCCGTTGCCGTGCCATACGAGCCGCATCGCCGTCGCCTCCTGGGGCTGCCCGTACTGCGAGATGAGCTGGCGCGCAACCTGTTGAGGCTTGGCCAGCCAACCGGCGATGATGCGGTCGACCTCGGCCGGGGCGACGGGTTCCATTCTGTGTGCCGGCATGCCGTGCATCTCGCCCATGCGCTCCTCGCCGGCTTCCGGCTTGGCCATCTCGGTCTCGCGCGGTTTCTGCTGTGCCGAGGCCGTGGCGGCGACGCAGAGCAGGGCACCCGTCACGAGGGCCCCCGCGAGAGAACTCTTCGTGCTCCTGAGCGATCGTACCCGACAGCTTGAAACTGAACGTGACATGCATCCTCCTGTGCTGAAGCGGGATTCAAGGGTTCGCACTCGGTCGGGACGCGTCGCCTGGCTGCCACGAGCGATACGACCGCTGTCGAACGAACTGCGGGCCGTGACTGGGCCGTGCGAGGCGTCGAAAACAACAACGGCACGCCACGCGATTGCATTCCATGGACGCGGGTGAACGCAACCAGACGAGGGGGGAAGCCGTGCTTCAGCGCGCGCTGGAGCGGGTGGGGTGATCGTCCTGCTCGTCCTCTCGGCTGGCCGCGTCTAGGGGGGGCCGGCCGCGCGCGCCTAGCTGAGGGGTCGCTGCCGCTTCCCCTCGGAGCGCGGCGGCGACGGCTCGCCCCTGACGCATGAGCTTGGCGAAGCTCTCGAGGGAGATCGTCTGCTCTCCGTCGGACAGGGCGCAGTCCGGATCCACGTGCGTCTCGATCATCCATCCGTGCGCGCCCGCCGCGATGGCCGCCAGCGCCATCGAGGCGACGTACTGGCGCCGCCCCGTACCGTGACTGGGGTCGACCACGACAGGGAGGCGACTTCGCTCCCGCATGACGGCGACGGCGCTCAGGTCCAAGGTGTTTCGCGTGGCGGTCTCGAACGTGCGGATCCCGCGTTCACACAGGATGACGCGCGGGTTCCCCTGCGCCACGACGTATTCGGCTGCGTACAGCCACTCGTCGATGGTGGCAGCCAGGCCGCGCTTGAGGAGCACCGGCCGGCGAGCACGCCCCAGCTCCCGCAGCAGGGCCGTGTTGTGCATGTTCCGTGCGCCGACCTGCAGCACGTCGCAGTACCGCGTCGCGACCGGGATCTGCGTCGCGTCCAGCACCTCGCTCACGGCGAGCAGGTCATGCGCGTCGGCCGCTCGACGCAGCGTGGCGAGGCCGACCTCGCCCATCCCCTGGAAGCTGTAGGGGCTGCTCCGCGGCTTGTAGGCGCCGGCGCGCAAGGCCGTGGCTCCGGCCGCCGCGACGCCAGCCGCGATCCGGTCCATGGTCTCGGGATCTTCCACCGAGCAGGGCCCGGCGATCACGAAGAACGCTTCGCCCCCGACCCATCGGTCGGAGACGGCGAAGCCTCGGGGCTCCGTATCCGCGTCGGGCCCGGGCCGGGATCTCCCATCGCGCGCGGCCGCCGCCCCATCTTGCGGCGTCGGATCCACGGGCCGGTGCCGAGCCACGCCCGCGCCGAGCGGTGGCGGACCAGCTTCGTCGAGCACGGCAGCCACCGCCTGCATCGCTTCGAGCTCTGCCCGATCGGGAGCGCCACGCGTCGTGCCGAGCATGACGCGCTCGCCGTCCAACCGGTGCACCAGGCATCCGGCTGCCGTCAGCGCTTCGACCACGTCCGCCACGTGCCCCTCGGTGGCGTTTCGCTCCATCACCACGATCATGCGTCCGCTCCGGTGCGGCGCGGGATGTCCAGCGTCATGGGCGCGGCTCCGCTCGCGCCCGCTCGGCGGGCCACTCGAACGGCAGCCGCGAGCTCGGCGGTAAGCCGCCGCACCGCCTCCGCGGCCGACAGGCGCGCTTCGAGGCGCCCATCGCTGGACGTCTCGTGCACGCGGCCCCACGTGCCGGCCATGTCGGCGGGCACGGCCAGACCGGCTGCATACGCGCTTGCCGCCACTCCCACGAGAGCGCTGCCGACGATCACGCCCTCCCCGAGCCGGGCCGCCTCGGCAGCCTGGCCGGCCGTCGCGATACCGAATCCGAGCGCCATGGGCCCCGACGCGAGCTGGCGTGTCGAGACGATCGAGTCGCCAGGTTCGTCGGCGCTCCCCACGCCGGTCACGCCTCGCCGGCGCACGAGATACACGAATCCCGTAGAGGCCCGAGCCGCCGCGGCGACGCGCGTGGGGCCGCTGTCGGGTGCGGCGAGAAAGACGGTAGCGAGACCGAACCGGGCGCACGTCGCGCGCAGGTGGCGAGCATCCTCCACGGGCAGGTCCGGGATGAGCACGCCAGCCGCACGGGCCGCCGCCGCGTCTCGGCAGAAAGCTACGACGTCGTAGCTCAGCACCGGATTCAGAGCCGTCATCAGGACGAGCGGCAGGCCCGTCGCGGCCACGATCTCGGACGCGCACGCCAGGACGCCGCGAACGTTCGTGCCGGCGGCGAGCGCGCGCGCGTACGCGTCCTGGATCACGGGGCCGTCCGCGAGGGAGTCGCTGAACGGCACCCCGAGCTCGAGCACGTCGGCTCCGGCCTCTGCCGCGGCACGCGCCAACTCGACGGTGGTGGCGAGATCCGGGTCCCCCGCCACGCAGAAGGGGATCAGCGCCGCTCGCCCTTCCTCTGCGCAGCGCTGGAACGCGAGGGCGAGCCTCTCGACGCCGCTGACCGGCGGGCTGCCGAGATCCGAACGGTCGCCGCGCCGGGTGCCTTGGCTCACGTACCTCACCGTCGGCACATGGCGTCGAACACGCGAGGCTCCGGGGCCGGATCCGCCGCATCCCGGTGCACCGTCAGGTCCCGATCCACGTCCTTGTCCCCCCGGCCGGAAAGGCAGACGAGAATCGCCCGTTCGCGCCCCATGCGCGCGGCCCACCGGATGGCGTAGGCGATCGCATGGGCGGATTCCAGGGCCGGGATGATGCCCTCCAGGCGGCTCAACGCTTCATACGCGGCAAGCGCGTCCTCGTCGCTGACGACGACGTAATCGGTCCGGCCGCTCTCCCGCAGCCACGCGTGCTCCGGTCCCACACCGGGATAATCGAGCCCGGCCGCGACCGAATGGGTGGCCGCGATCTGTCCATCGTCGTCCTGCAGTACGTAGGAGAGCGCCCCGTGCAGGACGCCGGGGCGACCACGTCCGAGGGAGGCCGAGTGCCGTCTCGGCTCCGGCCCGCTGCCTCCGGCCTCCACGCCGACCATGGCCACGTCGTCATCGAGGAACGCGTGGAACAGCCCGAGCGCGTTGCTGCCACCGCCGACACAGGCGACGAGCCCATCCGGCAGCTTCGCCTCCACCTCGAGCACCTGTGCGCGCGCCTCTACGCCGATGACGCACTGGAACGAGCGCACCATCGTCGGATAGGGATGGGGTCCGACCACGGACCCGACGACGTAGTGCGTCTCGCGGTAGCTCTCCATCCAGTCGCGGAGCGCTGCGTTCGTCGCCTCCTTCAGGGTGCGCGTGCCGGCCTCCACACGCGCGACCTCCGCGCCCAGTAGCTGCATGCGCACCGCATTCAGCCGCTGCCGGGCGATGTCCTCGGCTCCCATGTAGACCCGGCACGGCAGGCCGAGCAGCGCCGCCGCCGTGGCGGTCGCGACGCCGTGCTGGCCGGCCCCCGTCTCGGCGATGACGCGCCGCCGCCCCATGGCCTTTGCCAGCAGCACCTGAGCCAGCGCGTTGTTCAACTTGTGGCTACCCGTGTGACACAGGTCCTCACGCTTAAGGTGGATCCGTGCCGACCCGCCGCCCCCACTTCCTCCGCCCGCTGACGATCGCTCCACGGCGGTTTCGAGTCGGCGCGCGCGATGCAGCGGCGTCGGCCGGCCCACGTACGTCGTGAGCAGCCGGTTCAGCTCCGTGCGGAAGGCGGGATCGTCCCGAAGCCGCATCCAGGCCGCCTCCAGCTCCACGAGCGCCGGAACGAGCGTCTCCGGCACGTAGCGGCCGCCGAACCGGCCGAAGCGTCCCGGTTGCGCCCGCGTCGTCACCTTGATCCCTCGGCGGGCGCGACGAGAGCCGTAGCCGGATCGAGGGCCGCCCGCCAGTCGTCGGACCCACGGCCGCCTTCGGAGCGTCCGACATCCGCCAGCACCGATGGGGACCGCGGACCTTCCCCCGGCACGTCCGCGATGCGCACCAGTCGTGCCGCCACGAGGAAGGCCGTCATCCGTCCGGGGTCCTTGATCCCGGGCCTTGCCTCCACGGCGGAGCAGACGTCCACGGCTCCCGGCCTCACCGCCGAGACGGCGGCGGCGAGGTTCGACGGACTCAGCCCGCCGGCGAGCACCACACGCTCGCGGGGCCAGGGTAGGCTGGCGGCGGCGTTCCAGTCGAACCGCCGGCCCGTCCCGCCCCTCCTGCCGTCGCAGGCCGGTGCGTCGAGCAGGAAGCCGTCGGCGGGGTAGTCGGCCGCAGCGAGCAGCTCCGCCGGGGACTGGACGTGCACCGTCTTGAGGATCCGCGGCGGTGCGTTCCGTCCGCTCGTAGCGGCGGCCCGCTGCGCTACGGCGCCGAGCTCCGCCGCCAGCTCCGCCGATTCGTCGCCCGAGAGCTGGATCCAGTGCAGCGCACACCTGATCACGGCCTGTGCCACGAGCTCGGGCGGCGGATCGACGAATACCCCGACCCTCACCACGTCCGGAGGTACGCCACGGAGTACGACCGCGGCCCGCCTCGGATCCAGCCTGCGAGGGCTCGGCGCGAACACGACTCCGAGCGCGCTCGCCCCCAGCCGTGCCGCCAGGAGCGCATCCTCCGGTCGCGTGAGCCCGCACACCTTGACCGCCAGTCGCCGGCTCGTCACCGTGGTACCCCTGCCAGTTCCCGCGTGAGAATGGCGCGTTGCTCCGGCGCGAGACGCAGCAGCGCCTCGCCCACCAGAACCGCGTCCGCCCCGGCATCTCCGAGGCGGGCCACGTCCGCGGCGGACCGGATGCCGCTCTCGCTCACGAGCACGACTTCATCGGGAACCGCGCCTGCGAGGCGTTCCGTCGTTCGCAGGTCGGTCTTGAGCCGTCGCAGGTCTCGGTTGTTGATGCCCAGCAGCGTGGCACCCGCGGCGAGCGCACGTTCGAGCTCGCGACCATCGTGGACCTCGACAAGGCACTCCAGTCCAACGGCGGTCGCCGCTTGCAGCAGCTCCGGGAGCTCTCTGCCGCCCAGGAGACCCGTGACGAGCAGCGCCGCGGCGGCACCCCCGGTACGCGCTTCGTAAAGCCCAGCCGTATCCACGATGAAGTCCTTGCGCAGCACCGGTGCCGCTGCGCCCAGTCGAAGGGTGACGGACGCCAGGTCGTCCAGCGAGCCCCCGAATCTCTCGGGTTCGGTGAGCACCGACACTCCTACCGCCCCGGCCTCGACGTACAGGGCGGCCACTTCGTCCGGCCGCTCGCCTTCGGCGAGGCGGCCGGCGCTGGGGCTACGTCGCTTGAACTCGGCGATCAGCCCGACGGTGTCCCCGCCGGCCAGCAGCGACCGCAGGAGAGGTGCGGGGGGAGCGTGCGCCGCGCGGTCGCGGAGCTCCTCCAGCGCGGCTCCCGTCGGGGCCTCCCGCGCCCGCCGCTCGCGTACCGTCGCTGCGATCGCAGCGAGGAAGCCGCACCGGCCGCCGTCGCGGAGACGGGCCAGCTCGCCGCGAGCCCGCAGCTCGCCGCTCAGCGTCCCCATCCCGCCGTCTTCGCCGGGACCGGTGGATCCCGCCGGCGTCGCCGGTCCCGGCCGGCCCGCAGCTGTCGCGAGTACGCGATCAGGACGTCCAGGCGCTCTCGCGCCGAACCCGACTCGATGCTGTGGCGCGCCAGCTCCAGGCCCTCCGCCAAGCCCGACGCCCTCTGCGCCACGACGAGCGCCGCGGCGGCGTTCAGGAGCGCGATCTCCACGGCCGCGGCGGTGACGACGCCGGCCGAGCTTCCGTCTTCGCAATCCGTGCCTCCGAGGATCCCGCGGAGGATCGCCGCGTTCCTGGCCGCGTCGCCACCGCGCAGCTCGTCGGCCCTCCGAAGCGGGAGCCGCAGCGCCTGCGGCTCGACCGTGTACTCCCGGATCCTAGAGCCGTCCCACTCGGCGACCCAGCTCGGGCCGGTCACCGTTAGCTCGTCGAGACCATCCGAGCCGTGGACGACCATGACGCGCTCTGCGCCCAGCCTGGCCGCAGCCTCCGCCAGCGGCCGGAGCAAAGCCCGCTCCGAGACGCCGATCACCTGGGCGCCGGCACCCGCCGGATTGCAGAGCGGCCCCAGCAGATTGAAGACCGTCCGCACAGCCAGCTCCCGCCGGACGGGTGCTGCGTGTCGCAGAGCTGCGTGGAACGTCGGGGCGAAGAGGAACGTCACGCCAGCCGCCTCCAGGGCCCCGGCCGCCTGAGGCCCCGGCATCCCGACCTCCACACCCAGCGCCTCGAGCACGTCGGCGGATCCCGCCCGGCTCGAGGCCGCCCGATTGCCGTGCTTCGCCACCGGAATGCCGGCTCCGGCGACGATGAACGCTGCCGTCGTGGAGACGTTGAACGTGTCCGCCCCGTCGCCTCCCGTGCCGCACGTGTCGACGAGTCCCGAGTGCCCCGTGGGGAAGGGGCGAGCACGCGATCGGATCGCCCGGGCGCACCCGACGATCTCGTCGACCGTCTCGCCTTTCACCCGCAGCCCGATCAGGAATCCCGCGACGAGCGCCGGCGAGACTTCGCCAGCCATGATGCATCCCATCGCTTCCGCAGTCAGACGCTCTCCCAGATGCCTTCTCTCGCCGAGACGCTGCAGCACCTCCCGGAACAGCGCAGCCACGTCGCCAGGTCTCGGCTCGCCGGCCGGTGCTCCGGCCCCCGCCGACCGCTCGCCGGGTTCGATCATCACACACACCTCCGGACGCGCCGGCCGGCATGCAGCTCGACCAAAGCCAGAAAGTTGGACAGCATCGCCCCTCCTTCGGAGGTCAGGATCGACTCGGGATGGAATTGCACGCCCTCGGCGGGGAGCCACGCGTGCCGCAACCCCATGATCACGCCGTCCTCGCTGCGCGCAGTCACGCGGAGCTCCGGCGGTAGGGTCGACTCGTCCACGGTGAGAGAGTGGTAGCGGACAGCATCGAGAGGCAGGGCGAGGTTCGCGAAGATGCCAGCCCCGTCGTGCTCGATCCGGGCCAGCTTGCCGTGCACCGGCGCCGGCGCCCTGCCGACCGCCGCGCCGAAGATCCTGGCGATCACCTGATGACCCAGACAGACGCCCAGCACCGGGCAGACCACGACGCCCGCGTCCAGGCCGAGCACGCGGCGCGCGATGGTCGCCGAGTTGCCGGCGCGGTCCGGGTGCGACGGTCCCGGAGAGAGGACGACGCCGGCGGGAGCCATCTCGGCGACGCCGTCCGCGTCCAGCGCGTCGTTGCGCCGCACCTGCACTTCCGAGCCCAGCTCGCCGAGGAGCTGCACGAGGTTGTAGCTGAACGAGTCGTAGTTGTCGACGACGAGGATCACTGGCCGAAACCGACCCGTTCGCACCGCGGGTCGTCGCCCGCCGCGGAAGCGCCCTCTGCCGCATCGGCTCGGGGATTCTCTCCAGTCCGCGTACCCAGCAGAGCGAGCGCAGT
This sequence comes from Gemmatimonadota bacterium, assembly GCA_046262075.1. Lineage (GTDB taxonomy): Bacteria > Gemmatimonadota > Gemmatimonadetes > JACCXV01 > JACCXV01 > JBHENL01. The sequence goes on along the minus strand of JBHENL010000042.1, from coordinate 2,853 downwards.
CATCATGGCCCGTGCCTTCGCCCCGGCCTCCGCCAGCTCCCGTTCGGGAATGGAGTCGGCGACGATGCCCGCGCCGGCCTGAACGTGGACGCGGCCGCCACGCACCGTCATGGTGCGGATCGTGAGGCACGCGTCGAGGTCGCGCCCTCCCGGAGCGACGTGCGCGACCGCGCCTCCGTAGGCTCCGCGCCGTACCGTCTCCAGTGCGTCGATGAGCTCCATGGCCCGGACCTTCGGCGCGCCAGTTACGGTCCCCGCCGGGAAGCAGGCCGCGAACGCGGCGAGGGCATCGACCTCTTCGCGCAGCCGTCCCGTCACGATGGAGACGAGATGCATGACGTGGCTGAAGCGTTCCACCTGCATCAGTCGTGGCACGTGCACCGACCCGATGCGGCAGACACGACCCAGGTCGTTGCGTCCCAGGTCGACGAGCATCACGTGCTCGGCCCGTTCCTTGGGATCGGCGACGAGCTCCGCCTCCAGCGCGGCGTCTTCGTGCACGTCGGAGCCGCGCCGCCGCGTGCCGGCGATCGGCGAGACCTGCGCCGTGCCGGCTTCCACTCGCAGGAGCATCTCGGGCGACGCGCCGACGAGCGCGACCTCGGGGAACTCGAGGAAGAACATGTAGGGCGAGGGGGACAGCGTCCGCAGCGAGCGGTACAGATCGAAGGGATCGCCGTCGTAGTCCAGCTCCAGACGTCGAGACAGCACGACCTGGATCGCTTCGCCGTCGCGGATGTGCTCGATCGCCCGTTCGACCGCGCGAAGGAACGTCGCGTCGTCCGGGGAGCGCGGACAGCGTGCGAGCAGCGCCTCCGGCGTCGTGTACCCACCTTCGTCGCGGCGGGCGCTGGCCACGCCGATTCCTTCCAGCGTCCTGGCTGGCGCGGTGCCCCGTCGAAGCGCATCCAGGACCGCCTCGATCCGTCCCCCCGCGCGACGCAGGTCGTCCTGCCGGCTTTGGGCGTCGGCGGCGGGAGGCAGCAAGGAGATCGTGAGGAGACGCTGCCGCAGGTGGTCGAACGCGAGCACGGTGTGGAAGCGCGCGAAGAGCGCCGCGGGGAAGCGCGTATCGTCCGGCAGCCGCGCCGGTAGTCGTTCGAGGGTCCGAGTCAGGTCGTATCCGAATGCACCGACCAGGCCCCCGACGAAGGCGGGGAGAGCCGAGGCTCCTCGCAGTCCCCGGTCCGGCGCGGGTCTCCAGACCACGGCGTCACCGGCGAGGCGCCGAACCGCATCCAGTGGCGAGGCGCGATAGGCGGTGACACCCGACTCCGTCGTCACGGTTCCGCGGTCGAGGTCCGCCCGCAGCACGGCATCCGGCCCGACACCGATGAACGAATGTCGTCCGAGTCGCCCGTCCTGCTCCCCGCTCTCCAGCAGGAACGCCGTTCCGCCCCGCCTGAGCTTCAGGAAGGCCGATACGGGTGTCTCGGTATCCGCCGGTACGGTGCGCCATACCGGTACTACCGCGTCGAGAGAAGCCTCGCGGGCATGCTCGAACGAGTCCAACTCGGTCCCCATCTCTCTCCTCATGCTGGACGGCTGCAAAAAAAAACGGGCGCGCTCCTCTGGAAAACGAGAGGAGCGCGCCCGTCGGGACGTCGCCGGGAGCTCAGCCCTTCATCTTCGCCCGGCGCCCGCGCACTCCTCCGTCAGCGGCCACCACCCGTGGCCGGTCGCGAGGGCCGGCTGCGCGTCCCGCGCATCGACAGGAAGAATGCGGAGATCCATGGGGGGCGGAGAGTACGCGGCGCATGCGCGAGCTGTCAAGAGTGAAGTGCGCGCGCCCCGCGGCAACCGATCGTACCTCCCGTGCGCCGGGCACGTCGCAGGCTGCCCCATCGCCTCCAAGTGGGCCGTGTCTTGACTCTAGCCGTCGGCCGCACAGAATGGACAGGTTACCTGCCATGGCGAACTCCGGAAGCTCTTCCCCACGTCCCATGAGGCGATCACCTGTGGCACGTGCTCCACGGTGGAGCACTCCCGGTGCCGCCGGCACCGGAAAGGGCGAAATCAGGTGACCGACTCCAAAGTCGTCTTCACGGATATCTCCGAAAGCAGCGAGGCAGGGACGTTCCTCGGCGCGGAAATCTCACGCAGCTTCAAGAGCCGAAGACCCGACGCGCTCATCGTATTTGCCTCGTCCAAGTACGATCATTCCCAATTGCTCGAGGCCATCGAGCGAGCATGCCGGCCCAAGATCATCGTCGGCTGTTCATCCGCAGGCGAGTTCATCAGCAATACACTGGGAGAAGGCTCCGCCTGTGCAGTCGCACTCCGTGCGCCAGAAATGCACTTTGCGGCAGGGATCGGCAATCATTTGCGTGCGGATCGAGCTGCAGCTGCTGAACAGATCGTTTCTTCGTTCGTGGGGCTGAACGACCACAATTACTCGTTCCACTCGGCGCTCGTCCTCACCGATGCACTGGCCGGACACGCCGATGATCTGGTCGAACGGCTCAACCTGCTCACGGCTGGTACGTACAGCCTCTTCGGTGGCGGTGCAGGAGACGATGCACGATTCAGCCGCACCCACGTGTTCTATGGCACCGAAGCATATCCCGATGCAGCGGTTGCGCTCGAGATACTATCCAACAAGCCGGTGGGCGTTGGTGTGAGCCACGCTTGGGAACCGACCGGTGCTCCCATGCGCGTGACGGAGGCCGAGGGCATGCGTCTCATCAGTTTGAATGCCTCGCCCGCCGTCGAGATCTTTCAGGAGCATGCGGAGGTCACGGGGCAGCGATTCGAGTTGGAAGATCCAATGCCGTTCTTCTTGCACAATGTGATTGGCATCAGTACGGGCGATGGCTACAAGCTGCGCGTACCGCTGGCAGTGAATCCCGACGG
>JBHENL010000041.1:0-8543 GCA_046262075.1 Gemmatimonadota bacterium | reverse complement strand
CGAAGTCGTTCACGAACCCGCGCGGTTGCGGGAGCTGCGGCCCCTGGAGCGCCAGCCCCCCCGCGAGCAGGCAGGCGGAGGCGAGTCCCACTCTCAGCCGCCCCGCGCGCCGTGAACGAGCACCGGCCGCCCGTCGGGATCACGAGTCAGGAGACGATTGCCGGCCTCGCGGACGGGCGCCCGGAGGTGCTCGAGCGCGCGCTTCACCTCGGCCAGGCGCGCCAGCGGCAGGACGAGCGCGAACGCGTGGACGCCCTCCCGCTCGCGCTCCTCCACGACCACCTGCTGGTCACCGACGCGGAGCGGACTCGAGTCGTCCCCGCGGTCCAGCGGAGCCAGGCCGAGGCGCTCGAAGAGCCGCCGGCTCTCCCCGGCATGCGGCGATCCCCACGTGACGCCCAGCAACCCCGGCGTCTCGAGCCCGCTCCAATCGCCGCTCCGCCACCAGAACCGCTCCAGGAGGCCGCGTCCGACCACGACCTCCGCCGGCAGCGGAAACACCAGGTCCAGGCGCCCACCGCCGGGCCCGCGCACCCGGAGGACCGACAGGTTCGCGGCACGCGCATCCTCGAGCGCGCGCAGTGGAACGGCAGGGAGCAGCGCCGCGGCGGCCTCGAGGTCGTCCGGGCTCACGCATGCGCCCTCGACGTCCATCTCGCGCTCCCGGCACCACCTCACCGCGTCCTCGAACGCCATCGCCGGCATGCGCAGCGCCAGGGCTTCGCCCTCTTCCGCCACGCGCTCGGGGCGCAGCTGCAGCCGATCCTCGCCCGCGCCCCAGCCGAGCACCGCGCGCTCGACGCTATCGGCGTCCTGGACCGGTTCCATCCGGAACGACCAGCGGTAGAAGCGCGACGTCGCCTCCAGGTCCTCGACCGGCAGGCTCAGCGCCTGCAGGCGGAGTGCGCCACTCATCCCGCGCCGGGCGTGCCCGGCGCGGCGTCGCGCGGGAGCGCCGAGGCCATCCAGACGTAGAAGACCGCCGAGGACAGCGCCGCCGCCGCGAGCACGCCCACCAGCAGCCCGAAGAGCGCGGGGCGCTCGAGCGCGCGGGCGACGAGCATCCCCGCCCAGGCCAGGGGCAGCGTCAGCACGACGTAGCGGAAGGCCGCCACGGCCAGCCCCGGCGTGCCGCGGTTCATGCCTTCGAAGACCGGGCGGCAGAGCATGAAGGGCACGGCCACGAGCACGACCAGCGGCACCAGCCGCAGCGCGAACGTGGCGTACTCGCGCGTCAGCGGCGACTCGCTGAGCGTATCGGCCAGCCACGGCGCGCCCACAAGGAGGATCGGGCCGACCACGAGCAACGCGTACGCCGCGGAGGCGAGGCCGGCCTCGCGCAGGCCGCGGCGGACCCCCTCGACGTCGCCCTCTCCGAACCGGCGCGCGGCGTACGGCAGCATGGCGACTCCCGCGGCGATGACCGGGTTCAGCGCGAACATGGCCACGCGGTAATAGATCGAATAGGCCGCGATGGCCTCGGTCGCGTTGTCGAGCGTAGCCAGCAGCGTGTTGATGAAGGCGGTCTCCGCGCCCATGAGCCCGAACGTCAGCGACGAGGGCACGGCGAGTGCCAGCAGGCTGCGGTACGGTGCGGGGTCCATTCCCGGCACGGCGTCGCGGCCGGCGGCCTTGCGGCGCTCCTCGTGCCGCCGGGCCTGTGCCAGCGCGTACGCCAGCCCCCCGATCCGCCCCAGCACGGTCGAGAGCGCGATTCCGAAGATCCCCCAGTGGAAGACGAAGAGAAAGAGCGTGTTGAGCGCCACGTTGATGACGTTCGACCAGATCCCGGCCCACATCGTGGCGCGCGTGTCGTGATGCGCCTTGACGAGCGAGTCGGGGATCACCGACCAGAACGTGGTGAGGGCGGAGCCCGCCAGCAGCACCGTGCCGTAGACCTGGAACTGGCGCCGCACGTCGGCGTCCAGATCGAATCGCGGGGCCAGCAGCCAGATCGCGCCGCCCAGCAGGAGGAACGCGGCGGAGACGAACACGGACATCTTCCAGGTGACGCGCAGGTACTGCTCCACGCGCTCGCCCTGCCGCGCGCCCATCGCGCGTGAGAGGCACGAGGTGAGGCCAGTGGAGAGCCCCACCCAGAGCGCGATCATCATGAACTCGAAGGGGACGGTCAGCCCGATCGCGGCGACCGCCGAGTCGCCGATCAGGGCGGCGTAGATCGTGTCGACGAACGTGAACGCCGCCCGCATCCAGAACGAGACGACCAGCGGGCCCGCCATGCGCAGCACGGAGGGCGGCTTGGCGGTAGCGGAGGGCGGAGCGGCCACGGAGGACATCGGGCGCGGCGGCCTGTACGGGGGGAGGCTCCGAGCGGACGCGGGATCGGCGGCAGCGGAACGGCCGGAAGCTAAGTCGAACGTCGAGGCGGCGACACGCCGCGCGCGGGCGGGCGGACGGGGTGCCGTGGCCTCCCGTTCCCCGCCTCGCAGCCGCAGCGCGTGCTAGAAGACAAGCCGCACCCCTCCCGACACGGATCGGCCGGGCTCCTCGAGCTCCGGCCGCGTTCGGTAGTCCGCGTCCAGCACGTTCTCCGCCGAGAGCAGCGCCAGGATCCCCGGATACAGCGCCACCGACAGGTGCAAGTCGGCCACGGCGTGGGGCGAGACCCGCCCCTCCCGCGAGTTCTCGGGATCCGTGACCCGGCTCCCCGCGACCCGTAGGCCCACGTCCACCGCGTGCCCACCGGGGTGGCGCCAGGTCAATCCGGCGGCTGCCTGGTGCGGGACGCTGCCGTCCAGACGGTTGCCCTCGACGTCGTCGCGCCCTTCGAATCGCTCGTAGCGCGCGTCGGTGAGCGTGTAGCTCGCGCGCGCCTCGACGTGGGAACCGAGTGCGGCCATGACGGAGCCCTCCAGCCCCACGATCCGGACGCGGGAGATGTTCCGCGGCCGGAGCACGCCGTCAGGGTCAGGAAGGAAGTCCCAGAACCCCCGTGCCCGCGTGGCGAAGCCCATCAGGCTCGCGCGCACCGGCCCCGCACGCTGAGAGACGCCGAGGTCGGCGCTGAGCAGGACCTCGGCGTCGAGGTCGGGGTTTCCCGCGAAGACGAGCCCGAAGGAGGACGTCTCCGGCAGGAAGCGATCGGAGAGCGTGGGCGCGCGGAAGGCGCGGCCCGCGGAGGCTCGCAGCGTCGTCGCCGCCGTCGCCTCGTAGCGCGCGCCGACTCGCCACGAGACCTCCTCCAGCCGCTCCTGCGCATCCAGGCGCAGACCGGCGGCGAACGCGAGGCGGGGCGACGCCGCGATCTCGTCCTGCACGAAGGCGGACGTCGTCGTCACGCCGCAGTCGATGACGGGCCCGGCCTCGGCCACCCGAACGTCCTCGCGCCGCCACTCGAGGCCGCCGGTCAGCAGGTGTCCCGCGCCCACTGGTTGGAGGCGCGTGAGCATCGCGCCGAGGGAGCGCTGATCGAAGTCGGTGCCGGCGCGGTCGAACCAGTCAAGCGTTTGCCGGAGCGAGCTGCGATACAGACGCAGGCGCGACTCGCCCGAGCCGCCGTCGCCGCCGCCGGCGGCCGGCCCCAATATCAGCGACAGGTCCTCCAGGTCCCGTGCGACCGACCGCTCGAAGTCCTCGTCGGTGCCGTCGCCGCGGAAGACGCTCGCGTACGCCCGCGAGTGGAGCGTACCCCTCTGCCATCCCACGTTCGAGAACGCATGGCGCGACGCCCAGTCGATGTCGCGGCCGCGGGAGTTGTCGAGGTAGCCGGCGGTCTCGAGTCCCGACACGCCGAAGAGGACGTCGGCCCCGCCGAAGGTGCGTCCGTGGGAGGCCGATGCGCTGCCGGTGTCGAACGAGCCTCCGCCGATCGAGACCCGCGTCTGCGGCTGGCCCGTGCCGCGGCGCGGGACCAGGTTCACAACGCCGCCGAGCGCGTTCGTGCCGTAGAGGGCGGAGGCGGGGCCGCGCACCAGCTCCACGCGGGCGATCCCTTCCAGCGGATACTGCGCGAGGTCCACGTTGCCGAGGTACTCGTCCGTCAGCGGCCGGCCGTCGAGTAGCACGAGCGTGCGCTGCGTGCCGAACCCGCTCGGGATTCCGCGCGTGTCCAGCCGGACCTCCTGGCCGAAGGCCGCCGTTCCCGCCACGGTGACGCCCGGCAGGTCGCGGAGCGCCTCCTCCAGCGTAGCCACCTGCCGCAGGTCCAGCTCCTCGCGTCCGAGGACGGAGGCCGAGCCGGTGAGGCTCTCGACCGAGCGCGGCGTGCGCGTCAACGTGACGATCACCGAATCCGCGCGCGGCGCGGCGCCCGGCCCTCCCGCCTGAGGAACGGCCGCGGCGGCCGGCGCCGCGCACAGCGCCAGCGCGACGATCCAGCTGGGGGAGCTCCGGGAAGCGCGCATTGCGAGGGGATGGGTAGCCCGCCGGGCGACGGGGCGAAAGGACCGGATGCGGGGCTCGCGTGATCTGCATCCTGCGAGCGAACGCGCCGGCTCAGCAGCCGGGGACGGCGGCGGCGACCCTGGACCCCGCCAGCGCGGCGGCGACCTGCGCCGGGTCGGTGACGGGAGACTGGCAGGCGTACGCCCGGCACACGTACAGCGCCGGCCGCCCCCTTACGAGCTCCTTTTCCGCGAGCAGCGGGAGCTCGGCGCCCGCGCCGGCGGTGAGGTCGCGGTGGCCGACGATCCGGTTGGGCAGGAAGTGCCGGGCGACCTCGCGGCGCAGCGCCTCCAGAGCCGGGTCGCGCCGGCCGCCGACGAAGCCCAGCTCAACGGGACCGTCGCGCAGGAAGTCCGCGACGAGCAGCGTCGAGGCGAAGGCGCGGGGGAAGCGCGCGACCGTACTGCCGTACGCCGCGATCGCCCGGACCGCCGCCTCGCGCAGGTCCTGGCGGTCCAGGTGGAAGGAGAGCCGGGCAAGGACGCGCGCGGCCACCGCGTTGCCGCTGGGAGTGGCCCCGTCGAGGCCCTCCCGATGGCGCACCAGCAGGGGCTCGTGCCCGCGGCCCGTCGTGAAGAAGGCGCCGTCCTCGTCGCGAAAGTCTGCCAGCAGCCGTTCGCAGAGCCGGAGCGCCTCCCGCAGGTGGTCCACCGGTCCACCGGCTTCGTACAGGTCCAGAAGCCCGTCGGCCAGATAGGCGTAGTCCTCCAGGTACGCGTCGAGGTGCGCCCGTCCGGCACGCCACGTCCGGAGCAGCCCGCCTTCTGGAGTGACCAGTTCGGAGCGCAGGAACGCCGCGGCGCGCTCCGCCGCCTCGAGCCAGCGGCTCTCGCCGAGCACGCGGTGGCCCTCCGCCAATGCGCCGATCATCAGGCCGTTCCAGGCCGTGAGCACCTTATCGTCGAGGCCGGGCGGGACGCGGGCGAGCCGCGCCGCGTACAGCTTCCGCCGCCCTTCCTGGACCGACCGCTCGAGCTCGGCGGGTGCGACGCCCAGTCGCTCGGCCACCTGCTCCAGCGCACGCGGCGCGTTGGGGATGCTCTTTCCCTCCCAGTTGCCGTCCGGGGTGATGTCGAGGAAGGCGCAGACCCGGCGGGCTTCCTCTGCGGGCAGCACGGCCTCCACCTCGGCCGGCGTCCAGACGAAGAAGCGGCCCTCCTCGCCCTCGGAGTCAGCATCCGTCGCCGAATGGAAGCCACCCTCGGACGACGTCATCTCGCGCAGCACGTAATCCAGCACCTCGGAGGCGATCCGGCGGAACGCCGGCTCCCCCGTGGCCTGGAACCCCTCGAGGTAGGCGCGCGCGAGCAGCGCGTTGTCGTAGAGCATCTTCTCGAAGTGGGGCACCAGCCACCGCTCGTCCACGGAGTAGCGCGCGAAGCCGCCGCCGATCTGGTCGTACATCCCCCCCCGCGCCATGCCGTCGAGCGTCTTTCGCACCATCTCCAGCGAGTGCTCGTCGCCCGTGCGGTGATGGTGCCGCAAGAGCAGGGCGAGTGCCGTGGTGGGCGGAAACTTGGGTGCTCGTCCGAAGCCGCCGTGCGCGGCATCGAACTCGCGCTCGAGCTGGAGCACCGCGTCGCCGACCGCCTCGCCGCGCACCGCGAGCGGGGCCGCCGCCTCCGCCTGGCGCTGCAGGTGGGCCGTGAGCTGAGCCGCCTGCTCCTCGAGCGCGTCGCGCCGCTCCCGCCAGAGGCGCGTGATCTGCTCCAGCACGCGCGCGAAGCCCGGGCGGCCGTAGCGGTCGTCCGGGGGGAAATAGGTGCCGGCGAAGAACGGTCTCTGCTCGGGGGTGAGGAACACGGTCATGGGCCAGCCGCCCTGCCCGGCGTTCATCGCCTGCGTCGCCGCCATGTAGATCTCGTCCAGGTCGGGGCGCTCCTCGCGGTCCACCTTCACGCAGACGAAGTGCTCGTTCATGCGCTCGGCGATGAGCTCGTCCTCGAAGGACTCGCGCTCCATCACGTGGCACCAGTGGCAGGCCGAGTACCCGATGCTGAGGAGGATGGGCTTGTCCTCCTCGCGTGCACGGCGCAGCGCCTCCTCGCCCCAGGGGAACCAGTCCACCGGGTTGTGGGCGTGCTGCAGCAGGTAGGGACTGGTCTCGTCGACCAGCCGGTTGGTGTGCGCTGGCGGCGCGGGAGATTCGGCCATGGAGCTCCGGAGCCGGGTTGGAGGGAGGCGCGGGCCGGCCGAGCGCCGGAGGTCGTACCTCGCCAGGCAACATGGGCCGTCCCCGGGTGCCGGCGCGAGGCCGCCTTCGAAGTGGCGAGCGAGGCGGAGCCTGGCCGGCGGCGCTCCAGACCTTGAACCGCAGGCCGGAGGGGCCCATACCTTGGGCATGACGCGCCGGCCCCGATCCCGCGGGTGGTCCCGCACTGCCATCCGCCGCGCGCTCCTCCTGGCGCTCCTCGCTGCGGCGCCGGCGGGGTGCGCCACTAACCCCGCCACCGGCGAGAAGGAGCTCTCGCTCGTCAGCGAGAGCCAGGAGATCCAGATCGGCCGCGCCTCGGACGCCGAGGTCGTCCAGACGCTGGGTCTGTACGGCGGAGCGGAGCTCCAGGGCTGGGTGCAGAGCCTCGGGGCCAGCCTCGCGGCGGTCTCGGAGCGGCCGAACCTGCCCTGGACGTTCCGGGTCGCGGACGACCCGACGGTGAACGCGTTCGCGCTTCCCGGCGGCTTCGTCTACGTGACGCGGGGGCTGCTGGCGCACCTGAACTCCGAGGCGGAGCTGGCAGGCGTCCTCGGCCACGAGATCGGCCACGTCACCGCGCGCCACACGGCGAGCCGGATCACGAACGCACAGCTCGCGAACCTGGGGTTCGGGATCGGGAGCGTGCTCTTGCCGGACCTCGCCCGCTACGGCGACCTGGCCGGAGCTGGCCTGCAGCTCCTGTTCCTCAAGTACAGCCGCGACGACGAGCGGCAGGCCGACGAGCTCAGCCTGCGCTATCTGCTGCGGCGCGGGTACGACCCGCGGCCGATGACCGACGTGTTCACCGTCCTGCGCCGGGTCAGCGAGCTCGAGGGCGCCGGACGGCTGCCGGACTGGCTCGCGTCCCACCCGAACCCCGAGGAGCGGCGGGTCACGTTCGCGCAGGCCGTAGACAGCCTCGGCCGGGACTTCTCCTCGGCCACGGTCGATCGCGAGCCGTACCTGCGGCGCCTGGACGGCATGGTCTTCGGCGCGAACCCGCGCGAGGGCTTCTTTCGCGACGGCGTCTTCCACCATCCCGACCTGCAGTTCCGCATGACGTTCCCGGCCGGCTGGAGCAGCCGCAACGCGAAGAGCTCCGTCGCCGCGGTGAGCCCGCAGCGCGACGCCGTGGTGGAGCTCGCGCTGGCCGGGGAAGCCTCGCTCCAGGCGGCGGCGCGCGCCTTCACCGCGCAGCGCGGCGTGCGCACGGGCCGATTCGAGCGCCGCGACGTGAACGGCCTGCCCGCCGTGTACGCCGCGTTCGAGGCGGCTGCCGGAGACGTGCCGCTGCTCGGCATCGCGCTCTTCGTGGAGCACGGCGGCCGCGTCTACCGGATGCTCGGCTACTCCTCCCGCGCGCGCTGGCCGGCGTACGAGCGGGGGATCGCCGCCGCGCTCGCCAGCTTCGCGCCCGAGCGCGACCCCGCCGTCCTGGCCGTGCAGCCCGCGCGCCTCGAGCTCGTCACGCTGCCGGCCGTCATGACGGTGGAGGAGTTCTCCCGGCGCTGGCCCTCCGCCCTGCCGGCCGAGCGCGTCGCGCTGATCAACCATCTCGAGCCGGGAGAGCGGGCCGCCGCGGGGACCCTGCTGAAGCGCGTCGTGGGAGGGGCTTCGTGAAGCGCGGGCTTGGACACGCGCCGGTACTTCTGCTTCTGGCGCTGGCGACCGGCTGCGCCACGGCGTCGGGCCCGCAGCCCTCGGCGGCGGAGCGGCGCCGCGCGGCGCGGGAGGCAGCGCTCTCGCAGCAGCGCGAGGTGATCGCGCAGCAGCAGCGCGCGGACCGGGTCGCCCAGCGGCTCCTGCGCGCCCTGCCGCCTCCCGCGGCAGGCGACTCGGTGCTCTATCTCGGGTTGCGGCTCGCGGACGCCGGACAGAGCGACGATCACCGGCTGATGGCCGAAGCGCTGGGAGTGCCGGAGGCCCGGCGGCCGCTCGTCGTCTC
>JBHENL010000040.1:0-19860 GCA_046262075.1 Gemmatimonadota bacterium | reverse complement strand
GGCGAGGAGTTCAACGTCGCCTCGACGAAGCAGCTCCAGTCGATCCTCTTCGACAAGCTCGGGCTGCCGGTGCGCAAACGCACGAAGACCGGTCCGTCGACGGACGTGTCGGTGCTGGAGAAGCTCGCGGCCGAGGGCTGGACGATCCCGCGGCTCATGATCGAGCAGCGCGAGCTCTCGAAGCTGCAGGGCACCTACGTGGACGCCTTCCCGCAGCTCCTGAACCCCGAGACGGGGCGCCTGCACACCTCGTTCAACCAGGCGGTCGCCACCACGGGGCGGCTCTCCAGCTCGAATCCGAACCTGCAGAACATCCCGATCCGGACGGAGATCGGCCGCGAGCTGCGGAAGGGCTTCGTCGCCCCCCCGGGGACGGTGCTGGTCTCGGCCGACTACTCGCAGATCGAGCTGCGGCTCGTCGCACACCTCTCGCGGGACGAGAACATGTTGCAGGCGTTCCACTCGGGCGTGGACATCCACCGCCGCACCGCCGCGCTCGTGCTCGGGATCGAGCAGGCGGCGGTGACGAGTGAGCAGCGCAACGTGGCCAAGATGGTGAACTTCGGCCTGATCTACGGGATGAGCTCCTTTGGGCTGGCGGAACGGCTCGGCATCGAGAAGGAGGTGGCCGCCCGGTTCATCCGCGACTACTTCGACGTGTTCCCCGGCGTCCGGAAGTACCAGGAGGACGCGATCACCATGGCCCAGGAGCTGGGCTACGTCACGACCGTGATGGGGCGGCGGCGCTACCTGCCGGAGATCCGCAGCCGCAACTTTCAGATCCGGGAGTTCGCCAAGCGCACCGCGATCAACTCCCCCATCCAGGGCACGGCCGCCGACCTGATCAAGCTGGCCATGATCCGGATCGGCCGGGTCCTGCGCGGCGAGCCAGACACCGCGGCGGACGCGGCGCGGCTGGAGGCCGCCGGGATGTCCTGCGCGGGCTGGCGCAGCAAGATGATCCTGCAGGTGCACGACGAGTTGATCTTCGAGGCCCCCGAGGAGGAGCTCGAGGCGCTGGTGCCGATCGTGAAGGACCGGATGGAGAACGCGATCACGCTCGCCGTGCCGGTCGTGGTGGACGTGGGGGTGGGGAGGACGTGGTACGAGGCGAAGGAGTAGCGGTGCGGGGGCGCAGGCGTTGACGGTGCCCCGGCGTTGGTACGTAGCGAAAGGCGAAGTTGGACTTTGAGCAGAGAGAGACGAGGAGCTTCACCATGAAGACGTACACCGCGATCATCGAACGCGACGCGGACACGGGACTCTACATCGGATACGTGCCGGGCTTCCCGGGTGCGCACACGCAGGCTGCCTCCTTGGATGAGCTCAATCGCAACCTGCGAGAGGTGCTGGACCTCTTGCTGGAAGACGGGGAGCCGGCGCTGGAGACGGAATTCGTCGGGACCCAGACCGTGCTCGTCGGTTGACGAGTGGTTCCACGAGGCGTCCTAAAGTCGCGGGAGGTGATCGTAAGACTCGAGCGACTCGGATTCTCGGAGGTCCGCCAGAAGGGTTCGCACAAGCAGTTTCGTCACGCCGACGGGCGAGTCACGACGGTTCCTGTTCACGCTGGCCGCGACATTTCTCTGATTCTCCTCCGTCAGATCTGCCGTGACATCGAAGTCTCGATCGACGCGTTTCTCGACGCGTAGCGGCATTCCTGAAGGGTGGGAGCTTGCGGCTCGCCCCAGGCCCATTGTGCGCTCGTGCTGACCGTCGGCCTCACCGGCAATGCCGGCTCCGGCAAGTCCACGGTCGCGGAGGTCTGGCGCGAGCAGGGCGTCCTGGTGATCGACGCCGACGCGCTCGGGCGCGAGGCGGTGGACGAGGACCGCGATCTGCGGCGCGCGCTGGCGATCGAGTTCGGGGACGAGGTCCTCGAGCCCTCGGCCAACGCGGACACCGGCGCGCTGCGCCGTGACGAGCTGGCGCGCCGCGCCTTCGCGACGCCCGAGGCGGTGCGCGCGCTCAACCGCATCGTGCACCCGCCGCTCCTGCGGCTGCTCGAACGCCGCCTGGCCGAGGCGCGTGCGACGAATCCGCGGTTGGTCGCCGTGGACGCGGCGCTTATCTTCGAGCTGGGGACGGAGGAACGCTTCGACCGCATCGTGCTGGTCACGGCCTCCCCCGAGGCGCGCCGCGAGCGGCTGCGCCGGAGGGGGGTGCACGAGGCTGCCCTCGAGGGGTTGATGGCGAGCCAGATCCCCGACGCGGAGAAGGAGTCCCGAGCCGATCTCGTGGTCCGCAACGACGGCTCCCTCGCCGCGCTCCGCTCGGCCGCGCTGGACGTCCTTGCGCGGCTCCTTCAGCACGGCGCCCCGGCCGGGACGGCCGCGGCCAGTCATGGATCGGCGCCCGGAGCCGTGGACTCGCCCGCGCCGCGGGAGTCCTCGTGCCCCTGACGCTCTACACGGTCCCCTACTGCGCCTACTGCGAGCGCGTCAAGGCCGAGCTGGATCGGCGAAAGCTCGCCTACGAGGAGGTCGTCGTGCCCTTCGCGCGCTGGCAGCGCGAGGAGGTGGTCCGGCTCACGGGCCAGGACCAGGTGCCGGTCCTCGTCGACGGCGACCGCGTCATCCACGACTCGGCGCGCATCCTGGCGCACCTGCAGAAGGCCCGTTCCGCCTGACCGCATACCGGAGGACGCCCATGCCCGAATCGCCGCCCGCCGCGCCCGACGGCAGCACGCTCGAGGAGCTGCTCGCGCTCGGCGACCGCCGTCTCTACAGCGTCTACCTGGATCTCTCCGTGGGGAGCAACGGCCAGCGCACACACGAGGTGTTCCTCAGGAAGAAGGAGGGTCAGCTCCAGGAGCTGGCGGGCGAGGACGAGGCGCGGCGCGGGAGCGTGGACGCGGTGCTGCGCAGCGTTCGGGCGTGGCTCGCCGAGGAGTTCGAGGAAGCGAACCAGGGCGCGGCGCTCTTCGTCACGCCCGAGGGCGAGCTGATCAAGGCGGTGCAGCTCCCCACGCGCACCGACAACCTCTTCGCGCTGCACGTCGGAGCCGTCGTGGCGCCGCTGGCGCGGATCGTGGAGGACCACGACCACCACTGCGTGGTCGTGCTCGACGCCACGCAGGCCCGGATCCTCAGCGTCTACCTGAACGCGGTGGAGACCGAGGAGAGCTACCGCGACGAGACGATCCCGGCGCGGACGCGCGGCGGCGGCTGGTCGCAGGCGCGCTTCCAGCGCCACCGCGTGGAGCAGGTGCAACACTTCCACGCCGAGGTCGTGGAGCATCTCGAGCGCTTCGTGCGCCGCTACGGCAGCGACGACATCGTCCTGCTCGGCACCGAAGAGGCGACGGCGGAGTTCCAGAAGGCGCTGCCCCCGGGTCTGCGCGAGCGGGTGCGCTTCGTCCAGCCCGCGCCGGCCGAGGAGCCCGCGGCGGCGCTCCTGGCGCGCATCGAGGGCCTGCTCGAGCTCGAGCACGTGCGCGAAGACGTCGAGATCCTCGACCGCCTGGAGCAGCGCGTGCGGGAGGACTACCTCGCCGTAGGCGGCGTGCGCGCGACGCTGAACGACCTGCAGGCGGGGCGGGTCGAGACCCTGGTGGTGGGCAGCCGGCTGGGGCGCCAGGGCCGGCAGTGCGGCCGTTGCGCGTTCGTGCTCGCCGACGGCGAGGCGAGCTGCCCCTACTGCGGCGGCGAGCTCCACCCGATCGATCTGTACGAGAAGATGATCGAGCTCGCCGAGCGCCACGACGCGAAGGTCGAGTTCGTCGATGGCGACGCCGCGTCCGAGCTGCTCCAGAGGATGAATGGCGCCGGCGCGTTCCTCAAGTTCCAGTAGATGCCGCGCCGGCCGGTCCTGCTGGTGGTCCTCGACGGCTGGGGCCTTCGCGAGGAGAGCGACGGCAACGCCGTGGCGCTCGCGCACACCCCGGTCTACGACCGGCTGCACGCGAGGTGGCCGGCCACCCGGCTCTCCGCGTCCGGACGCGACGTGGGCCTGCCCGAAGGCCAGATGGGGAACTCGGAGGTGGGTCACCTCACGATCGGCGCGGGACGCGTGGTGGCGCAGGACATCACGCGCATCGACCAGGCGATCGCGAGCGGTGAGTTCTACAAGAACCCCGTCCTCGTCTCGGCGTTCGACCGGGTGCGGTCCGCCCACGGCCGCGAGGCGCCCGCCGTGCACGTCCTCGGCCTCCTCTCGGACGGCGGCGTCCACAGCCACATGAACCACTGCTTCGCGCTCCTGGAGCTCGCGAAGCGGCTCGACGTGCCGCGCGTGTTCGTGCACGCCTTCACCGACGGACGCGACACCGCGCCTACCGGCGGGGTCGAGTACGTGTCCGCGCTGCAGCGCACGATCGAGCGGATCGGAGTGGGAACGCTGGCCACGCTCGTGGGGCGCTACTACGCCATGGACCGGGACCGGCGCTGGGAGCGCACGCGCGTCGCCTACCGGGCGCTGACCGACCCCGCGGAGCTGGACGTGCGGGATCCGGCCGAGGCGCTCGAGGAGAGCTACGCGGCGGGGGTCACCGACGAGTTCGTGAGGCCTGTCCGCTGCAGCACCGACGGCGCGCTGCGGGCGGGCGACACGCTGATCTTCTTCAACTTCCGGGCCGACCGCGCGCGGCAGCTCCTTCACGCGCTCATGGACGAGCGGTTCGATGCGTTTCCCCGGGTGCCGGCCTCCGGCGGCGGCGAGCTGCGCCTCGAGCACGTGGTCACGATGTCGCGCTTCGCCGATGACCTGCCGGCCGGCGTGGCCTTCCCGCGCCAGGACGTGCGGCACGGGTTCGCCGAGACCGTGGCGGGGGCGGGCCTGCGCCAGCTCCGAGCCGCCGAGACCGAGAAGTACGCGCACGTCACGTACTTCTTCAACGGCGGGGTGGAGCAGCCCTGGCCGGGGGAGGAGCGGCTGCTCGTTCCGTCCCCCAAGGTGGCGACGTACGACCTGCAGCCGGAGATGAGCGCCCCGGAGCTGACCGATCGGGTCCTGGAGCGCGTGCGTGAGGATGCTCCGGACGCCGTGATCCTGAACTACGCGAACCCCGACATGGTGGGCCACACCGGGAGCCTCGAGGCCGCCCGCCGGGCGGTGGAGGCGGTGGACCGTGAGCTCGGCCGGCTGCTCGAGGGCTTCCCGGGCCCGGCGCTGGTCATCGCCGACCACGGCAACGCCGAGACGATGCGCGAGCCCGACGGCAGTCCGCACACGGCGCACACGACGAACCCCGTGCCCTGCATCCTGGTGGGCGCCCCCGAGGGCGTGGGCCTGCGCGACGGAGGGGGTCTGCGGGACGTCGCGCCCACGCTGCTGGGCCTCCTGGGCGTGGAGCGTCCCGCCGAGATGGAGGGGGAGGACCTGCGGCGTGCCGAGTCGGCAGCCCGCGCCGGAGCGGCGTGACGGGGGCGCCCCCCGCGGAGGGATACCGGCTCCTCCAGAACCTGGCTTCGCCGATCGTGGCGATCACGACCGCCGACGGCGCGCGGCGGAACGGCTGCATCGTGAACAGCGCGGTCCGGGCCTCGATCGCCCCACTCCACCCGCGGCTGGCGCTCCACCTGCACAAGTTCAACCTCAGCCACGAGCTGGTCTCCCGCGGCGGGGTTTTCGTGCTGCACCTGCTGCGCGACGACCAGTGGGAGCTGATCCACCGCCTCGGCTTCGCGAGCGGACGCGACCGCGACAAGCTCGCGGGGCTGGCATGGTCGGCGGGCGCGACGGGCTGTCCGATCCTGGAGGAGTGCTTCGCGGCCTTCGACTGCCGCGTGGCGAACCGGATGGATGCCGGAGCCTCGACCTTCTTCCTCGGTGACGTGGTGGATGTCCGCCGCGGCTCCGGCGAGCGGATCATGACCGCGGCGCACTTCCGCGCCCACCTCTCCCCCGAGTGGCGGCGTGAGTACGAGGCGAATCTGCGCGCCGCCCAGGCCCGCGCCGACGCGACGGCGCACATCGCTTCTTGACAAGCGGACCTCCGTGCCTAGATTGTCGGCCCGGGTTTTCCAGATTGGACGTGCCATCGTAGCATACGCGGGTTTCCAGGGCGCCTGCCGGACGACCGGCCGGGTCCTGGTTTTTTTTTGCGCCGCCGCGCAGTGCAGCTGGACCGAGCCTCAGAGGCCGTCGGGACCTCGGCTCCCCGAGCAGGAAAGGAGGTGAGATCAGGAGATGAATGGTGAGAGAGTGACCGGTACGGTGAAGTGGTTCAACGACGCCAAAGGCTACGGCTTCATCCAGCGTGAAGGCGGCCCCGACGTGTTCGTCCATTTCTCGGCGATTCAAGGCAACGGCTTCAAGAGCCTTGCCGAGAACGACAAGGTCGAGTTCAAGCTCGGCCAGGGCCCCAAGGGCCTGCAGGCGCTCGAGGTGACCAAGCTCTAGGCCTCGGCCCGAGCTGGCGCTTCGATCCTGAGCACGAAGACGGGCCCCTCGCGAGAGGGGCCTTCGTCCACTCATCTCCCGCAGCCGCTCGTGACGAATGCCCGCTGAGTCCACCCCTCCGGCCGCCTGGCTCCTGAAGACGGAGCCGGGCGCCTACTCGTTCGACGACCTGGCACGTGAGGGCACGGCGGTCTGGGACGGCGTCACGAACCCGGTCGCGCTGAGGAACCTGCGCGCGATGCGCGAGGGAGACCGGGCCGTGATCTACCACACCGGCAAGGAGAAGGCGGCCGTGGGCTGGGCCCGCGTGGCACGCGCCGCCTACGCCGATCCGCGTGCCCGCGAGCCTGGTCGCACCGTGGTGGACCTCGCGGCGGGCCCGAGGCTCGCCCGACCGGTGACGCTGGCTCGGCTCAAGGCCGACGCGGCGTTCGCCGGCAGCCCGCTCGTCCGCCAGGGCCGGCTCAGCGTGGTGCCGCTCACGGCGCGCCAGCTGCGGCGCCTGGAGGAGCTCGGGCGCGAGACGTGAAAGGGCGCGGACCCTGGCGGCGGCGACTGGTCGGGACGGCTGCGGCTCAACGAAGCGGGGACATCCACGCCGCGACGCCGCGGGAGGCCGCGCGCATCAGCGCGACCAGGCGGGCGTGAGGTCGCGCGCCGGGTGCTGCGTGATCCTGAGGGCGGCGCCGCCGGTCGCGGCCATCACGTAGATCTCCTGGTTCCCCTCGCGCGACGAGGTGAAGGCGAGCTGGGATCCGTCGGGCGACCAGGTCGGGCCGCCGTCGTCGGCCGGCTCGTTCGTGAGGCGGTTCGGGTTCGCGCCCGCCGAGCTGATGACGTAGACCTCGAAGTTGCCGTCGCGGTCCGAGCGGAACGCGATGCGCGATCCGTCCGGGGACCACGCCGGGTCCTTGTCGTCCGCGGGGTGGCTCGTCAGCCGCGTCTCTGCGCTGCCGTCGGCGTTCATCACGTAGATCTCGAAGTTCCCGTCCCGGTTGCTCATGAACGCGATCCGGGAGCCGTCCGGCGACCAGGCGGGGCTCTCGTCGCCCGCCGGATCCTCGGTGAGCCGCGTCAGGCCCGCGCCGTCCACGCCCACGACCCAGATGTCGCGGCTGCCCCCCCGGCCGCTGCGAAACGCGATCCGGGAGCCGTCCGGCGACCAGCTGGGGCTCTCGTCCTCGGCAGGGTGATCGGTGAGACGCTGGAGACCGGTCCCGTCCAGCCGGATCAGGTAGATCTCCTGGTTGCCGTCCTGGTTCGAGCTGAAGGCCAGGCGGTCGTTCCCCGGCGACCAGGACGGGCTGCCCCCGCCGGAGGTCGTCACCGGCCGCACGTCGCTCCCGTCCGCAGCCATGGTGAAGACGTCGAAGCCCACCGTGACGCCGCGCGTGCTCATGAACGCGATCCTGCCGCTGGTGGGCGTGGGGGGGCCGCCGCCGTCGTCCCCGTCGTCGTCGGGACCGCTCGAGCCGTCGCTGCAGGCTGCGGAGCCCAGCAAGAGGACGAAGGAGAGAAAGCGTAGGGTGGGGTGTCGCATCTCAGGAGTCTCCTCGACCGGGATCGGGCGCCGAGCCGCGGACAGCCGCCGGCGACGCCCGACGCGTGGTGCCTCGGGTCCTAGAAGTTCGCACTGCCGCCGCTGAATTTCACCGCCCAGTCGGCGGAGGGCGCCTCCTCCCGGCGGGCGGGGGGGTCACCGCTACCGGACCACCGACACGGAGACCCCCTCGCGCAGCGGCAGCGCGAGCGAGACGAGCCGCGGATCGCGCGCGACGCGCAGGTTGAACGTCCGAATCGCCGCCAGGTGCGGCCGGTCGAGCTCCATGTCGGCCACCGTGCCGTCGCGGGACCCCGAGAAGAACACGTTGTCGGCGGCCAGGATCCCCCCCGGGCGCAGGAGCGGGAGCACGCGATCCAGATAGGCGGGGTACTCCTCCTTGGAGCCGTCGAGGAATACGAGGTCCCACGGCTCGTGCGGTGCCAGCCCGTCCAGGACCCCGAGCGCGGTCCCGACGCGCACCTCGGCCACGGAGTCCACGCCTGCCCGCCGCAGCCACTCGCCCGCCTCCGCCGCCCGCTCGGCGTCATGCTCGATCGTGAGCAGCCGGCCGCCGGGCGGAAGCGCGCGCGCCAGCCAGATCGCGCTGTAGCCGAAGAGCGTGCCCACCTCGAGGACGCGTCGGGCGCCCACCGCCACGGCGAGCAGGTGCAGCAGCTTGCCGACGTCGGCCGAGACCTGCATGCCCGCGGCGCTCGAGGACGCCGTTCGGGCCGCGAGCTCCGCCAGCACCGCGTCCTCGGGGGCGAACAGGGCGCTCGCGTACTCCGCGAGCTTGCGCCGCGAGCGCTCGTCTAGCTCCACGCCTGCGCCGCCTGCGGACGAGCTCCCGCCGCGCGCCGCCGGCAGATCAGCGCGCCCCGCCGGCGGATCAGCGCGCCCCGCCGACTACATCGCCCCAGGACTCCGCCATCCGGATCCGCTCCAGCGTCGTGGGGTGGGTCCAGAAAAGCGCCTTCACGAGATCGGGCGGGTCGACCCAGCCGAGGTTCTGGACGGCCGAACGGCGCTTGGCCTCGATGAAGGTCCCGGGATCCTGCGTCAGCTGGAGCGCCACCCGGTCGGCCTCCCGCTCGAAGGCGCGGGAGATGGCGAGGGCGAAGGGATCGGAGACGGCCAGCAGGACCGACAGCAGGAGCAGGACGAGCGGAATGCTCGCCGGGTCCGCCGGTCCGTCCAGCCGCAGCGCGCGGTTCCTCGAGAGGCGGCCGTGGAGGCTCCAGAGCAGCCAGCACAGAAACGGGGCTGCGGCGGCCCAGAGCACCAGTCCTTTGCCGACGTGGGCTCGGCTCCAGTGGCCGAGCTCGTGGGCCACGGTGGACCGCAGCTCGGCGCGCGGCGCGTTCTCGAGCAGCGTGTCGTAGAGCACCACGCGGGCCGTGCGGCCCAGGCCCGTGACGTAGGCGTTCTCGCGCACGGTCTTGGCACTCGCCTCCATCACCAGCACGCGTTCGACCCGAACGCCTTCCCGCCGGCCCAGCTCCAGGATGTCGCGCCGCAGGTCGTCGTCCTCGAGCGAGCGGAAGTCGTGGAAGAGCGGGTCCACGGCGAGCGGATAGACTAACGTGGCGAGCCCGCCGGCGACGACCGCCGCCGTGGCGAAGACCGCCCAGCCGCGGCGCGACGCCCGCCGGCGCAGCGCGAACCACAGGACCGTGAGCAGGGACGTGGCCGCTCCGTTCACCGCGAGCACCTTCAGCGCGTCGGCCACCCAGCCGGCTGCGCTCTGGCGCGAGAGCCCGTAGCGATGCTCCTGCAGGTGTCCCGAGGCGAACGAGATCGGAGCGGTCGCCAGGAACGTGATCCCCAGCACGACCCAGGCGAGCACGAAGACGCGCAGGTTCTCGCGTTCCGGCCAGCGGCGAGCCGAGGCCGCCGCGAGGCCCGCCAGGAACGGGGTGAGGAGCAGCGTGAGGTAGGCCGCCCACCGGATGGCCCGCCAGTTGAGGGCGAAGAGGATCTTCGTGCGGTTGTACGCCTCGCTGCGCTGCAGGAAGGCGGAATCGAAGTACTTCGCAGCTTCCAGCGTCGGAGTAGAGTCGCCGTTCGGACTTGCCTCTGCGGGTCGAGCAGGAGCAGATGAGAGACTCGCGACGAGAACGACGATCGGAAAGCTTCTGAGTGGGATACCGCGCTGCAAGCTGAAGCAAGAACCGCGCCTCACGCGCGGGGCTCGGCACCCGTCATCGGCACGAAGCGCACCCCCATCAGCGTCTCGGTCGTGAGGCTCTCTCCCGCGCTCGAGCGCCGGATCCGGCGCAGCTCCTGGACCGCGCCTCCCACGGGAAGCACCATCCGGCCGCCGGGGGCGAGCTGCTCGAGCAGCTCCTGCGGCACCGACTCCGGGGCGGCCGTGGCGATCACGCCGTCGAAGGGCGCCGCCTCGGGCCAGCCCTCGCGGCCGTCGCCCTGACGCACGTGGATGTTGTCGTAGCCCAGCTCGCGCAGGCTGCGCGTGGTGCGCCGCGCCAGCTCCGGTACGATCTCGACCGAGAACACCTCCGCGGCGAGCTCGGCGAGGACGGCGGCCTGGTAGCCGGATCCGAGGCCGATCTCGAGCACGCGGTCGGCGGGTGCGAGCTCGAGGGCGTCGGTCATGTAGGCCACGATGTAGGGCTGGGAGATCGTCTGCTCCTTCCCGATCGGAAGGGGGCGGTCGTCGTAGGCGAGATCGAGCACCTCTTCGGGGACGAAGCGGTGGCGGGGGACGCGCGCCAGGGCGGCGAGGACGCGGGGGTCGCGGATCCCGCGGCGGCGGATCTGCTCCTCGACCATGCGCTGCCGCTTCAGCGCCAGCTCCTCCTCCCAGTCGAGCATGCCGAACTATCGGCGGCCGGCGATTCGCTCCGCAAGGTCGAGCAGGGGCCGGCGGAACTCCTCGCGCTCGCGCAGGAGCGAGACGGCCTTGGCGTGGTAGCCCTCGGCCCGCGACCAGTCGCGACCGTCGGCGGCGAGCTCCGCCAGGTAGTAGTAGGCGGCGCCGTTCGAGCCGTCGAGCCGCAGCGCCTCCTGGAAGCGCGCGCGGGCGTCCTCGTCTCGGCCGGCGATCCAGTAGCCCTTCCCCTCCTCGACCAGCCGCTGCGACGCCAGCCGCCGGGGCGTGCCGGCGCCAGTGTCTCCACGCGGCGGCTGAGGAGTCGCGCCCGCTCCGGGCATGGCGGTGGCGTCGGCGCCGGCGTGACGCTCCGCGCCGGCCCCCGTGGCCGGTCGAGGCGCCCCGGCCCGTTCGTCGATGCCCTCCGCCCGATCACGTGCCCCACATCCCGCGCCGGCGAGCAGGGCGGCCGCGAGCGCCAGGCCCCCGAAGGCGCACCCGGCGGCGCGTTCAAGCGGGCGCGCCCCGGCGCGCCTCAGAAGATCCACCACCCGTCATCCTCCTCGGGTGGAGCGAAACCATGGAGCGGGCACACGTCGATCGGCTCGGTGCCCATCCGGAACGGCTCGTAGCGGACGACCGGGCAGTCCGGCGTGGCGAGGAGGCCGGAGGCCGGATCGACCCCGACCAGGAGAATCGCCTCGGGAGCGCGGAAGTCCGCCGCCTCGGGGACGTACGCCAGCATGAAGCGCGTCCACATCGGCAGCGCGGCGCGGTCGCCCGTCAGGTGGAGCGGCCGGTTGTTGTCGTAGCCGACCCACGTGAGCGCCAGCAGGTTGGGCGTGTAGCCCACGAACCAGGCATCCTTGTAGTCGCTCGTCGTGCCCGTCTTGCCTGCGGCGGCCTCCTTGAACCCGAGGCGGCGCGCGGGCGTGGCCGTGCCGCGCTCGAAAGTGCCCTGCAGCATCGAGTTCACCAGGTAGACCGACTCCGCGTCGAGCACGCGCCGCATGTCGATCTCGCGCTTCTCGAGCGTGGCGCCCTCGCGGTCCACCACCCGGATGATGGATAGCGGCTCGGCACGGATCCCGCCGTTGGCCAGGGTCGTGTACGCCGCCGCCATCTCGAGCGGCGTGACCTCGAAGGCCCCGAGTGCCAGCGAGGGCAGCGGACGGAGCGGGCTCGTGATCCCCACCGCGCGAGCCGTCTCGACGACGTGCCGCAGCCCCACGTCGAGCGCGAGGCGCGCGGTGGCGACGTTGTACGACTTCTCGAGTGCCGTGCGCAGCGTCACGACGCCGTGCGTCTCGCCGTCGTAGTTCTTCGGCGTCCAGTTCTTCCCGCCGCTCGTGAGCGTGAACGGATCGTCGCTGATCGAGGTGACCGTGGTGTACGGCGAGCCTTCCTTGGTCTTCGAGCGGAACGCGGTCAGGTAGACGAAAGGCTTGAAGGTGGACCCGGGCTGCCGCCGCGCCTGCGTGACGCGGTTGAACTGCGAGCGGCCGTAGTCGCGCCCGCCCACGAGCGCCTTCACGTACCCCGTCTGGGGGTCGATCACCACGATCGCGCCCTCGAGCTCTCCGGGAGTCTTGCGCAGCGCGGGGTAGCCTTCTTCCAGGTGCTCGAGGCTCTCCACGAGGGCCCGGCGCGCGTGGCGCTGGGCGCGCATGTCCAGCGTCGTGAAGACGCGCAGCCCCTCGGACGTGAGCGCGTCCTGGCCGTAGGTTCGCCGCAGCTCCTCGAGCACGAAGTCGACGAAGTAGGGCGCGGTGTTCAGCTCCGGGCGCCGCCCACCCACCTCGATCGGCTCCCGCAGCGCCGCGGCGTGCTCGCCGGCGGAGATTCGCTCCTGTTCGAGCATGCGCCGGAGTACGAGATCGCGGCGCGCCCCCGCGCGCTCGGGGTTCACGTACGGGTTGAAGAGCCCGGGGTTGGCGATCAGCCCCGCCAGCAACGCGCACTCGCCCAGCGTGAGCTGCCCGACGTCCTTCGAGAAGTAGTACTTCGCGGCCTCGCCGACCCCGGCGATCGAGGAGGCGCCCTGCTGCCCGAGATAGATCTCGTTCAGGTAGGCCTCGAGGATCGCGCGCTTCTCGTACTTGGCCTCGAGGATCAGCGACATGAGCGCTTCCTTGGCCTTGCGCGAGAACGTGCGCTCGTGCGTCAGGTAATAGTTCTTCACGAGCTGCTGCGTGAGCGTGGATCCGCCCTGCAGCTCGTCGCCGGGCTCCAGGTTCGACAGCGCGGCGCCCGCAATGCGCACCGGGTCCAGCCCGTGGTGGCGGAAGAAGCGCTGGTCCTCGATGGCGAGGATCGCGTCGGCCAGATTGCGCGGGATCTGCGACAGCGTGACCGGTGTGCGGTCCTCCATCTGCTCGTCGAAGATGGAGGCCACGACCTCGGGCTCGAGGCGGGCCAGCGAGACGTCGCGACCCGTCCGCAGGTCCCGCATGGCGCGAATGCGCCTCCCGGCCAGCGCGAGCTCGAGCGGATAGCCGGCGAAGGGCCCGTCGGGATAGGCGAAGTCGTGCAGCCACACCGTCAGGCGCTCGGGCGAGAGACGGTACTGGCCCGGCTGCACCGAGCCGCTCACCTTTCGGTACCCGAGGCTGGCGAGCTTCTCGGGGAGCTCCGCCGGGCCGAGGTTCAGCCCCGGGTAGAGCGGCTCCGCGTCGGAGTAGATCCGCGCGGGGATGTTCCACCTGCGGCCCTCCCACTTGGCCGTGACCTCGCGCTCGAGCGCCAGCAGGTGCAGCCCGGCGACCACCGCAACCGCGAGCAGGAGGGCCGCGGCGGCGAGAAGGGAGCGCGAGCGGGCGCGCGTGCGGCGGCGGGGTGAGGCGCCGGTGGCGGCGCTGGGGCGACGCGGACTCATTCGGATCTCAGGCGGGCGTTGGGAGCTCGGCGCGACCGGATGCGGCTCGCGGCACGGATCGCGCCAGGCGGCACGGACCACGCCACCGCCGGCGGCGAGTCGGATCCCCCTACTACCTCGCCGGAGGGGATAAGTTGCACGGTCCGGCGCTCACCCTCCAGCGGCCCGTCCGGACGGTGCCCCTCGCCCGCAGGGCGCCGGGAGAACGGCAACCGAAGCTCCTCGCGGAGGCGGCATGGCGGACGTGACCTTCCAGGACGTGCTCGAGGCCCGCGAACGGCTGGCGGGAGTCGCGCACCGGACCGCCGTCGTCACCTCGCGGACGCTGGACGAGCGCGCCGGCCGCCGCGTCTTCCTGAAGTGCGAGAACCTGCAGCGCGGCGGGGCGTTCAAGTTCCGTGGCGCCTACAACAAGATCCGCGGCATGGACCCGGCGGAGCGCGCCGCCGGCGTGCTCGCCTACTCGTCGGGGAATCATGCGCAGGGCGTGGCGCTGGCGGCGAGCCTCCTCGGCGTCCGGGCCACCATCGTCATGCCGGCGGACGCCCCGGCGGTGAAGCTCGCCGCCACGCGCGGCTACGGCGCGGAGGTCGTGCTCTACGACCGCACGTCGGAGGACCGGGCGAAGGTGGGGGAGAGGATCGCGCGCGCGCGCGGCCTGACGCTGGTGCCGCCCTACGACGACCCGGCGATCGTGGCGGGGCAGGGGACGGCGGCGCTGGAGCTGCTGGAGGACGTGCCGGACCTGGACGCCCTCGTCGTGCCCGTGAGTGGCGGCGGGCTGATCGCCGGGAGCGCGATCGCGAGCCACGGACTGCGGCCCCGGCTGCGGGTCTTCGGGGTCGAGCCCGAGAGCGGCGACGACACCCGCCGCTCCCTGGCTGCGGGGGAGCGCGTCACGATTCCGCTCCCCGACACGCTCGCCGACGGGCTGCGCGTTCAGACGCCCGGACGGCTCACGTTCCCCATCGTGCGCGAGCACGTGGAGGCGATCGTCACCGCCGGAGAGGACGACATCCTCGAGGGCGTCCGTTTCGCGTTGCTGCGGCTGAAGCTCGTCGTCGAGCCCTCCGGCGCCGTGCCGCTCGCGGCGCTGCTGGCCGGCCGATTGCCCGCCGAGTGCGCTCGCGTCGGGCTGATCCTCTCGGGTGGCAACCTCGACCCGGCGCTGCTCTCCCGGCTATGGCCGGTGGCCGACGGCGAGCAGGACCCTTCCGTTCCGGCTGCCGCCCACTCGCCCGCCGCCGCGGCGCGCTGATCTCTCCGTCACCCCGAGCTTCGATGCGCCACGCGCACCTCCCGCCGCTGATCCCGACCGTGGGCGAGGACGTCGCCGCCGAGGCAGAGCGGCTCGTCCGCACGCGGCGCGAGATCCACGCGCATCCCGAGCTCGGCTTCGGGGAGCTTCGGACGTCGGCCCTCGTGGAAGGGCGGCTGCGCGAGCTGGGGATCCCCTGCCGCACCGGCGTGGCGGGAACGGGAGTGGTGGGGCTCCTCCGCGGCACGGCGGCCCTGCCGGCGGGGCGGCGGAGGCCGACCCTGCTCCTGCGCGCCGACATGGACGCGCTGCCGATCCAGGAGGAGAGCGAGGAGCCGTTCGCCTCGCGGATCGCCGGGCGGATGCACGCCTGCGGCCACGACGGGCACACGGCGATCCTGCTCTCCACGGCCGCCGTGCTGCTCGGGCGCAGAGATCGTCTGGCGGGGGACGTGAAGCTCGTGTTCCAGCCGGCCGAGGAGGACCCCGGGGGTGCGAAGCCGATGATCGAAGCCGGCGTGCTCCGCGACCCCGAGGTGGATGCCGCGGTGGGCTTGCACCTCTGGACGCAGCTCCCGGCGGGGACGCTGGGCACCTCCCCCGGGGCGCTCATGGCCTCGGCGGACGAGTTCACGGTCGAGGTCCACGGCAAGGGCGGCCACGCCGCCGCTCCGCATACCACGATCGATCCCGTGGTGGTCGCGGCACACGTGGTGACCGCCCTGCAGACGATCGTCAGCCGCTCGCTCGATCCCCTGGACTCGGCGGTGCTGACCGTGGCCCGGATCGATGCGGGGGCGGGCGCGTACAACGTGATCCCCGAGAAGGCGACGCTGCGCGGCACCGCGCGCTCGTTCCACCCGGCGGTGCGTGCTTCGTTCCCCGAGCGCATCCAGCGCGTCGTGAAGGGAGTCTGCGAAGCACTCGGCGCCAGCCATTCCTTCCGCTGGCAGCCGTACTATCCGCCGACCGTGAACGATCCCAGCATCGCCCGCCTGGTGGCGCAGGAGGCGCGGCGCATGCTCGGAGCCGAGCGCGTGTTCGAGGACATCCGCTCGATGGGTGCGGAGGACATGAGCTTCTTCCTGCGCGAGGTGCCGGGGTGCTTCTTCTTCTGGGGCGCGGCGAACGTCGAGAAGGGCGCGGTCCACCCGCACCACAACCCGCGCTTCCGCATCGACGAGGACGTGCTCGCCCCCGGCGTCGAGCTGCTCGCGCGCTGCGCCGAGCGGGTGCTGCGGGAGCTCGCGCAGGACGGGGCGCCGCGTTCGCGGCGGCCGTGACCCGGCCGGCCACGCGGGTGGGCCGCCGGTGACGGGCGCGGGATCGCGCGAGCGGCGCGCCGGCGCCTCCGCGGCACCCCCGCGGGGCGAGCCGCGCTCGAGGCCGGCGCGCCCGAGCATCCGGGTCCTCTCCCTGGGGCTGGCGGTCGCCGCCTTCCTGGTCTACAACGCCAACGGCCGTGAGGCGTACCCGACCGGCGACAGCCGGCCCACGGCACTCCTGCCCTTCAGCATCCTCTACGAGGGCGACCTGGACCTGAACGAGTACCACCCGCCGAGTGCCGGCATCGGTGGGCCGATCCGCATGGAGGATGGACGCATCCTCTCGAACTACTCGCCCCTGCCCGCGCTGCTGAGTCTCCCCATCTACCTGCTCGCGTGGCCCCACCGGGACGAGATCGACGGCGCCATCCTGCGCTGGACCCCGTTCTTCTCGAAGCTCGCCGGCTCCACGTTCGCCGCCCTCGCCGCGGCCATGTTCTTTCTCGCCGCGGCCGAGGTGGCAAGCCGGCGCGCCGCGCTGCTCGCGGCACTCGTGCTCGCCTTCGCCAGCCCCTTCTGGATCTCGGCCAGCCAGACGCTGGGGCAGCACGCGCTGACCGTGCTCTGCGGCTCCGCGGCGCTGCTCGCGCTCTGCCGCCTCGAGCGCACGGGGTCGAAGCGCTGGGCGCTCGCAGCGGGCGTGGCCTGCGCGCTGGCGGTGGGGATCCGGCTCTCGAACGCGGTGCTCTTCGCGGCGTTCCTCCTGTACGTCGCGATCCAGCACCGCCGCGCGGCGCTCGCCTTCGCCGCGCCCACGCTCGCCATCGGCGTGCCGGCCGTAGCCTACCTGCTGGCGATCGTGGGCGGCGCGGGGGGCGGGCTGGAGGCCTTCGCGTTCGTGGGGCGGATCCGTGCCCAGCTCGGCAACCCGCTGCCGGAGGGCCTGCTGGGGCTGCTGGTGAGTCCCGGCGAAGGGCTCTTCGTGTGGAGCCCGGTGGTCACGCTCCTCCTGCTCCCGGTCCTGGGCCGGCTCGCCGGGGCTCGAACCGCAGGCCACGCCCGTGCGCGGGCGGCCGACGAGGGCCGCCGGGAAGGGAGGAGCGCGCGCGCCGCCCGAAGAGACCGTGCGCGCGGGCGCCGCGGTCCGCGCGCCCGCGCCCGGGGGGCGGAGAGCGCGGGTCGGAGCAGGCCGGGCGAGCCCGGCGGCGGAGAGCGCCGCGAAGTCTCGGTCGCGAGCCCACCGTTGCCTCCCGCGGACCCCCGCGCGCGGCGCCTCGCGCTCTTCTCGCTGCTGGTGTTCGTCGCGATGCTCGCGCTCTACGCCAGGTACGTGGAGTGGTGGGGCGGGCGGACGTACGGGCCGCGCTACCTGACCGACGCGCTGCCCTTCCTCCTCTTTCCCGCGGCGGCGGCCCTCGAGCGCTGGATCGAGCGGCCGGCGTTCTGGGCGGCGTTCGTCGTGCTATTCGCCGTCTCGGCGGGCGTCCAGGCGCTGGGGGCCTTCCGCTATCCCTGCGCGGGCGACGACACCGACCGTGTCCGGCGTGATGAGCACCGGGTCTGGGACTGGGGCGGCACGGACGTGGAGCTCTGCACGCGCAGCTTCCGCCGCCCGGCGCACGACTTCGCCACGGCTGGGCGGCTGCTGCGGCTCACGTGGAGGGAGTTGACCGGCTGAGACGCCCTGACGCGGAGATGCAGAAGCGGCCGCGCACCGGCAAGGTCCTCGTACTCGGCCAGGGAGTGCGGAGCTATCTGGCCATCGTGCGCTCCCTCGGGAGGCGCGGTCTGGCCGTGCACTCCGCCTGGTGCCCGCCGGGCTGCGCCGCGTTGCGCTCCCGCTACGTCACGCGGGTGCACGACCTCCCGCTCCCCTCGGTGGCGGATCTGTGGAAGCCGGCGCTGCTCGAGCTGGTGGACCGCGAGGCGTACGATCTCGTGGTGCCCCAGGCGGAGCGGGCCATGCGCCCGCTCCAGGCGCACGCGGCCGAGCTTCGCGAGCGGGGTGACTTCTATCTCCTGGACGACCGCGCCTTCGGCATCGCGTTCGACAAGCAGCGCAGCGTGGATCTGGCGGGCTCGCTGGGGATCCCCGTTCCGCGCTCGGTGCCGGTGCATCGAGCGGACGAGCTGGATGCCGCCGCCGCCGAGCTCTCGCTGCCCCTGGTCCTCAAGCCGCTCACCTCGTTCACCGACGACCCGCTCGCGCCGAGGCGCAACGTGATCAGGATTGAGCGCCGGGAGGAGCTCCGTGAGGCGGGGCGAGGGCTGCTCGAGCGAGGCCCCGCGCTGGCGCAGGAGATCGTCCGTGGGCGGGGCGTGGGCGTCGAGATGCTGGCCCAGCGGGGTGTGGTGCTGTTCGCCTTCCAGCACGAGCGCGTGCACGAACCTCCGCGCGGCGGCCCCAGCAGCTACCGCCGCAGCGTCCCCCTGCGAGGCGACCTCCTCCGAGCGTCGGTCCGGCTCGTCCGGGCGCTCGACTACACCGGGGTCCTGATGGTGGAGTTCCGGGTCGATCGGGCGCGGGGTGACTGGACGTTCATGGAGATCAACGGTCGGTTCTGGGGCTCACTGCCATTGGCAGTCGCGGCGGGCGCGGACTTCCCGTGGTTCCTGTATCGCATGCTCGTCGAGGGGGTGCGGGAGTTTCCGCCGGGGTACCGCACGGGTCTCTACTCCCGCAACCTCACCGCTGACCTGGCATGGTTCGGGGGCAACCTTCGCGCCGACCGCTCCGATCCCACCCTCGCCACGGTGAGCCTGGCCGACCTCGTGCGGGAGACGGGGAACGTGCTGGCTGGTCGCGAGCGCTCCGACACGTTCGTGCGCGACGACCCCCGCCCCGCGCTCGCGGAGCTGGGCGCGACGCTTCGGCGGGTGCGGCGGCGGCTCTCGAACGGGCTAGCCGCGCGCCTGGTCGGCTCGCCCCCGCTGCGCGGCCGATCGTCCAGGCGGGCACGGCGGGCCGCGGCTTCCCCATCGCGCGTGCTCTTCCTCTGTCTGGGCAACATCTGCCGCTCTCCGTTCGCGGAGCGCTATGCCCGCTCGCTCCAGCCGAGCGTGCGCTTCTCGTCGTCGGGCCTCTACCCCGTGGCCGGCCGCCGCTGTCCCGCGGAAGCGATCCAGGCGGCGCGCGAGATCGGCCTGGATCTGGCCGGCCACGTCTCGTCCGTGGTCTGCGCCGAGCAGATCGCAGCCCATGACCTGGTGCTGACCTTCGACGAGAGCGTGCACAGAGAGGCGCTCCGGCGCTTCCCCCTGCAACGCGGCAGGCTGCACCGCTTCGGTCATCTCGCGGTGGGTGGAGCGGTGGACATCGCGGACCCCTTCGGGGGCGGGATCGCGGAGTACCGTGAGGCATACGCGCGCATCGCGCGCACCCTGGATCACTCCTTCGGGCCTGTAGAAAACGGGCCGCAGCTCAGCTCGGGCGTCAGCCGTCGCACAGCGCATGGCCTTCTTGCACGGTCCGAGGATCGCGACTCCGACGCCAAGTGACGTTCGAAGTCCGGTTTCGACCGGAGACCTCCGCGGACATCGCGGAGGCGTTTTCGTGGTACGAGGCTCAGCGACCCGGCGCACCCTTTGTCCACCGCGATGTGCGCCGGATTCGCATACCCCACACGCGGAACCGAGTGATTCACATCCAATACCCTGAGAGCGTGCGAGTGCTGCCTCAACGCGAAAGCCCCGCCCGTTTCGGGCGGGGCTTCCGGGATCCGTGCGCGGGTGCGGGCGGCGCTA
>JBHENL010000039.1:0-23298 GCA_046262075.1 Gemmatimonadota bacterium | reverse complement strand
GCCCAGCCCTCCGAACTGGAGCCCGAAGTCCGCCTCGGCGCCCGCCGCGAGCTGCGAGCGCTGCGCCGGCGGCAGGACGCTCCCGAGCAACCGCTCGAGATCCTCCCCCGTGAAGGCGGGCGCGCCGTTCACGGGCCGGAGCTCGCCGTCGACGCGCCAGTAGGGAGGCAGCCCGGAGCGGAGGTGCAGGTCCGAGCCACGCTGCTTCACGAGCTCGGCGAGCAGGGCGCTCAGCGCCTCGGCCTGCGCCGGCCGCGGCGGCGCGACGGTGTCGGTCATCCTGGAAAGCCTCGTGGTGGGGGTGGCCGGGTGAGCACCGCCTCATGTTCGCGGTCCTCCGGCTCCGGCACAACCGAAGCCTCCGACCGTCTCTCGGACACACGTCAAAGGCCGCGGACCCCGTCCAGCACGTACTGTACGGCGATCGCGAGGAGCAGCAGGCCCATGACGCGCGAGAGGACCTGGATCACGTTCGTCCCGAGGATCCGCGCGATCCAGCCCGCGCCCATGAGCATCGCCCAGCAGACCAGCAGGTTCGCCACGATCGCCGCGAGCACCAGCAGCCGTCCGTGCGCCACGGAGAGCACGATGATCGTGGAGATCGTGCCCGGGCCGGTGATGAGCGGCGTGCCGATAATCATCGCCGCGGACCCGTGGGTTCCCGGCGGCCCCCCGAGCCCCTCCTTGCCGAGGACGAGCTGCACGCCGAGGATGCCCAGGATGATCCCGCCCGCGACTCGAAAGCTCGAGAGCTCCACGTGCAGGAGCTCCAGCACGTGCAGCCCCACGCCCAGGAACAGGAGCATCAGCGCTCCGGCCACGAAGAGCGCCACGTTCGCGCTCCGGCGCCGCTCCGCGGGCGTCATGTCGCGGGTCAGCGACAGGAACACCGGCAGGGTGCCGATGATGTCGATGATCACGAAGAGCTCGAAGAAGGCCGTGAGCAGGGCCTGCATGCGCGCCGCGCGGCTGGGGACACGTGAGACCGGGGCGGCAATATGGCGGCGCGGTGGGAGCCGTTCCATGTGCCTGCCAGGGGTAGTCTTCCGCGCTACCCCCGGCCGGCGTTACCTTCGAGTGGATTTCGCCCCCGTAGCTCAGGTGGATAGAGCGACGGTTTCCTAAACCGCAGGCCGGGTGTTCGAATCACCCCGGGGGCACCATCTCGGCCCCCCGCGCCGCTTCCCGAATTCCGGGTTGCGGCGCGTTTTTTCAGTCCCGAGCTTTCCCGCGCGACGGCGCTGTGGGCGGTCCGCTTCGGACGCGCACCGGCCCTCCTGCGCGAGCCGCCGCCTTCTCCCCCTTCGCCGCTGCCCTCGTGACCCGGATCGAGAAGCTGCAGACCACCGGCATCCGCCGCCTGGGTACGCCGGGCAGGGGTTTCCGCTACGTGACGGCCGACGGACGCGCTCCGGGACCCGAGGACCGCGACCGCATCGACGCGCTGAGTATCCCGCCGGCCTGGACGGACGTGGTGATCGCGCCCTCGGCGCGGGGCTCGCTGCAGGCCGCCGGCAAGGACGCCGCGGGACGCTGGCAGTACCGCTACCACGACGCGCACGTGAGACGCCGCGAGGAGAAGAAGTACGAGCGGATCGTGCACTTCGCCCAGGCGCTGCCGCGGATGCGCAGGCGCGTGGTGGCGGACCTGCGGGGGCCGGGCCTCGGCCGGGAGAGGGTGCTCGCCTGCATCCTGCGCATCCTCTCGACGTGCTTCATCCGGCCCGGCAGTCAGGTGTACGCCGACGAGAACGGCAGCTACGGACTGGCGACGTTGAAGCATCAGCACGTCCGCGTGAAAGGCGATACCGTGGCGTTCGACTTCCCCGGGAAGTCCGGCAAGCGGCAGCAGCGCGAGATTCGCGACCGCCGCGTCGCGCGGATCGTCCGCCAGCTCCTGCAGGAGCGCCCGCCTGGGCACGAGGTCTTCTGGTTCCTGAACGACGGGGGCGAGGTCGTCGACGTGCGGCGCCGGCACATCAACGACTACATCAAGGAAGCGATGGGGGAGCGCTTCAGCGCGAAGGACTTCCGAACGTGGGCGGGCACGCTGATCTGTGCCTGCGCGCTCGCTCGCGTGGGGGCGGACGCGGCCGAGGCGAAGACGGCGCGCAAGAGGAAGGTCGTCGCCGCGGTGAAGGAGACGGCCGAGCAGCTCGGGAACACGCCCGCCATCTGCCGGTCCTCCTACATCTATCCTCAGATCCTCGACAGCTTCGAGCGGGGCCGCGTCGTCGAGCGCTACTTCGACACGGTCGAGGATCTCGTGGCTCATCAGCGCGCTTCGCTGCACGGCGCCGAGAAGGCCCTCCTCGAGCTGCTGAAAACGAAGGCTGCCTGAGGCGATCCTGCCGTCCGAGCAGTCCCGGTGTGTCCGACGTACCTGACTCCAGCTGCCGTGCCTTCCATGCCCAACTCGGACGTTCGCGAGGACACGCACACCGCCCGCTTCCCCGCTCCGCTCGAGGTGTGGGGCGGCGTCGAGTGCACGCTGAACAGGGTCGGGGACCTCGCCTTCGACCAGCTGGCGTGGAGCGGGCACGCCGAGCGTGACGAGGACCTCGAGCGCTTTGCCGACCTCGGGATCCGCGCGATGCGCTATCCGGTGTCGTGGGAGCGCGTGACGCCCCTCCGGGGCGACCAGCCGATGTGGGACTGGACGGACCGGAGGCTGGCACGGCTGCGGGAGCTGGGAGTGCGGCCGATCGCAGGCCTCGTCCATCACGGCAGCGGCCCGCACGACACCCACCTGCTCGATCCGGAGTGGCCGGAGCGGCTCGCCGGGTTCGCGGCAGCCGCGGCCCGGCGCTACCCCTGGATCCTCGACTGGACGCCCGTGAACGAGCCGCTGACGACGGCGCGCTTCAGCGGCCTCTACGGCGTCTGGCACCCGCACGGCCGCGACGCGCTCACCTTCGCACGCGTCCTGCTCACGCAGTGCCGCGGCGTGGCACTCGCGATGCGCGCCGTCCGCGAGGTCACGCCCGAGGCGCGCCTGGTGCAGACCGAGGACCTCGCCAAGACGCATTCCACGCCGGGACTGCGCTACCAGGCGGAATTCGAGAACGAGCGCCGGTGGCTCACGTTCGACCTGCTGTGCGGCCGCGTCACGCCGGAGCACCCGCTGGCCCAGTGGCTGCGCTGGGTGGGCGTGGAAGAGCGTGACGTCGCCTGGTTCCTCGAGGCACCCTGCGCTCCAGACCTCCTGGGGCTCAATCATTACGTCACGAGCGAGCGCTTCCTCGACGAGCGTCTCGGCCGCTATCCGGCCGACAGCCACGGCGGCAACGACCGCCAGCGCTACGCCGACGTCGAGGCCGTGCGCGTCCGCGTCGAAGGCTCGGAGGGGCCGCTCACGCTGCTGCGCGAGGCGTGGGAGCGCTATCGCCTGCCGCTCGCCGTCACCGAGGCGCACCTCGGCTGCACGCGCGAGGAGCAGATGCGCTGGCTGGCCGAGCTCTGGGACGCCGCGCAGTCGCTGCGGGCGGAGGGCGCCGACGTCCGCGCCGTCACCGCCTGGTCGCTGCTCGGAGCGTTCGACTGGGCGAGCCTCGTCACGAGTGGCGGCGGCTCGTACGAGCCGGGAGCGTTCGACCTGCGCGCGCCGCGTCCGCGCGCCACGGCGCTGGCGCGAGTCGTGCGCGATCTGGCCCGGGAGGGTCGCTGCGAGCATCCCGTTCTGTCCCAGCCGGGATGGTGGCGACGACCCGAGCGGCTGATCTATCCGCCGGTGGTCTGCGGCGGCGGCGCCCGCCGGCCCGTGATCGAGACCCGCGCCGCAACTCGCGAGCCTGCGCGGCCGGTCGCCGTCACAGGCAGCGGCGCGCTGATGGCGGCGGTCCTCCGCTCCTGCGCGGCGCGGGGCCTGCGGTCGGTGGTGCTGGAGATCCACGACGACTCGTGGAGGGGCGCCGAGGCACTGGCGGGGACGGGTGCCTGGGCGATGGTCCACGCCGAAGACCCACCGGACGGGGAGGCGGCGGCGGAGGACCCGCGAGTCGGCGCGCGTCTCGCCCATCGCATGGCGTCCGTCGCACGCGCCTGCGCCGCACGGGGCACCCCGCTCCTCGCGTTCTCCTCGGCGCGCGTGTTCGGCGCAGCGCGTGCGGCCGCCCCGGTGGAGGAGGATCTGCCCTCGCCGCGCACGCGGCTCGCCCGTGCGTACGTCCGCGGCGAGCGCGCTCTGCTGCAGGGCCCGGCACCGGCGCTCGTCGTCCGGGCAGGCGACCTGTTCGGGGGCGGCGCAGCCGACACGCTCGGAGAAGCGCTTCGCGCGCTGGCCCTCGGGAGGAGGCACATGGCCGCCGCGGACGTCGCCGTCACGCCGACCTACCTGCCCGACCTCGTGAACGCCGCACTCGACCTGTTGATCGACGGCGAGCGCGGGCTCTGGCACCTCGCTGGAGAAGTCACGCTCACGCCCGCGGAGCTCGCGCGACGCGCTGCCGAGGTGGCGGGGCTCGACGGGACCCTCGTCGAGTCCCGGCCGGCCTGGGCGCTGGGCTTGGGTACCTCGACGCGCCGCAGCGGCGCTCTGGCCAGCCGCCGCGGCCGCCTTCTGCCGCCCTTCGGCGACGCCCTGCGCCGCCGCGTCGCGGAGGAGCCCGGCGGGTCGGCGCTAGATCCGGTCACGGCCGGGAGCGGGACCGCCCGCTGAGCCGCGATGCGCCGCGTCGATCATTTGTATAGGCCCAAGCAGCAGGTCGGGAAAAAATTACTCGCCGTGTCGGCCAACCCGCTGGCTTCGTAGAGGATGAAAGCTGCTGGTATGTTCTTTGCTTGATCTTGCGCTACCCGATCCGTCCCGCCGCCGCTGCTGACATTCTAGTACCGATTCACTGACCAGAAATCCCGGCCAGGTCCTCCCGGGCCGTGCGTCGTAGTGCGTCCGATCCTTCTGCGGGGGAGCATGGATCCTTCCAGACCTGGCGGCACATTCCGATGGGGTACGGGGATCGAGGGGTCCAGCATCCCGCAGCTCGGGATCAGCCAGTTCCGCTGGACCGGACACGACCGCCGGTGGGAGAGCGACCTGCGCGCGCTGCGCGAGGCGCTGGGCCCGTGCTGGCTGCGCTATCCGGTCGCCTGGGAATCGGCTGAGCCCGCCCGCGGAGCGTTCGCCTGGGACGCCGTCGCCGGACCGCTCGAGCTCGCGCGTGATCTGGGCTTCGAGGTGGTGCCCGGACTGATCCACTTCGGCACCCCGCGCTGGCTTCCGGGCGCCTTCGGGGATCCGGATCTGCCGGAGGCCGTGGAGGCGTATGCGGCCGCGTTCGCGCAGCGCTTCCGTGGCCTGGCCGCCGCCTACGTTCCGGTCAACGAGCCGCTCATCACCGCGTTGTTCGCCGGCGACCTGGGATTGTGGCCTCCCTTCGGTCGCGGGTGGCGCGGATACATGCCCGTGCTCTCGCGGACGCTGCAGGCGCTCGCGCGAGCCACGCGCGCCCTGCGCGCCGAGGACCCCGGTGCGGACGTCGTGCACGTGGAAGCGGTCGAGGAGTACCGCTCGTGCGAGGCCGGGCTCGCCGAGGATGTCAAGCTTCGGAACGCCCGGCGCTTCGCCGGGCTGGACCTCGTCATGGGCCGGGTGGACGAGCGCCACCCGCTGCGAAGCTGGCTTGTCGAGAACGGGTTTCCGGAGCCGGACCTGGAGTGGTTCCGGCGAAACCCGCAGCCGCCCACCCATCTCGGCCTCGATTACTACCGCCACTCGGAGACGGACCTCTCGACGCGGCTCGGCGGCGTCAGGCAGGCGGCGGCGAAGTCCCCGCGCGGGTTCGCGGCCCTCGCCGCCGAGTACCACGCGCGCTACGGCTTGCCGCTGATCGCGACCGAGACCAACGCGTGCGGCTCGGAGGCCGCACGGCTGGCCTGGCTCGAGGAGATGATTCGCGAAGTCCGCGCAGCGCGCGCGGCGGGGACTCCCCTCGAGGGTCTCTTCTGGTGGCCCGCCTTCGATCACGTCGACTGGGATGGGGCGCTGCTCCACCAGTCCCGCAACGTCCATCCCGTCGGGCTCTGGCGGCTCGCGGGCGAGCTCGGAGCGTACGAGATCGCGCCGACCGCGCTCGTCACCGCCTTCGCGCGTCTGACGCGCAGGGGCGACGCCGACGTGGGCCCTGTGGCTGCCGTGCCTCGTGCACGGGGCGGCACCCTCTCACTCACCTCCGGAGAGCCACCCGTGAGCTCGGAGTCGCCCCCTGGGTTTCCGATCGTCGTGCACTGCCATCTACGCTGGTCGTTCGTGTGGCAGCGGCCTCAGCAGACCCATTGCCGGCTCGCCCGAAGCCATCCGGTGCTGTTCCTCGAGGAGCCGGAGTGGGACGGCACCGGCCGGCCCGCACGCCTGCAGCTCTCCGAGCCGTGGCCGAACGTCACGGTCGCGACGCCCATACTCCCGGCCGGCCCGAGGGATCGCGGGACCGATACCGAAGCCGCGGTGATGGGTCTGCTGAGGGAGTCGCTGGACGGCCCGCTGGGGCGGCGATTCGCGGGTGCGGTGCACTGGCTCTATACCCCGCAGATGGAGCCGCAGCTCGACGCCTTCGCGGACGTGGGGGCGGTGGTCTACGATTGCATGGACGAGCTCTCGCGCTTCGCGTTCGCCCCCGCCGAGCTCGTGGAGCGCGAGCGGCGCCTGCTTGCTCGCGCGGGCGTCGTGTTCACCGGCGGCCACGAGCTTCAGCGTGCCAAGAGCCGGCTGCATCGGAACGTGCACCTCTTCGGTTGCGGGGTGGACTACGAGCACTTCCATGCCGCCGCCGAGGGGCTCGCCGTCCCGGCAGACCTGGCGTTCGTGTCGGCGCCGCGCGTCGGCTACGTCGGCGTGATCGACGAGCGGCTGGACTACGGCCTCCTCACTGCGCTCTGCGAAGACAATCCGGACTGGTCGCTCGTCATGGTAGGCCCCGTCGTCAAGGTGGATCCGGCGGCGCTGCCGCGCCCAGTCAACGCCTTCTATCTGGGCGCGCGGCCCTACGAGATGCTTCCCGCGTACCTGGCGGGGTTCGATGCCTGCCTGATGCCCTTCGCGCTGAACGAGGCCACCGAGTTCATCAATCCCACGAAGACGCTGGAGTACCTGGCGACAGGGAAGCCGGTCGTGAGCACGCCGGTCCGCGACGTGGTTCGGTCCTTCTCCGACGTCGTCCACGTCGCTCCGCGGGAGCGCTTCGGCCGAGAGCTGCGGCGGGTGCTCGCCGGCGATCGCCACGACCCCCGCGCCGGCCTGCAGACGGCGCGTCGCGCTTCGTGGGAACGCGTCGTGGGCGGAATGGAGGAGCTTGCGCTCCAGGCGCTCCTGTCCGCCTCCGACTGCTCCCCGAGCCCGCAGGCGGAAGCGGCCGCGGCAGGGGGCCGGGGGATCCCGGCGTGATCTCCGTTGCCAGCCGCACGCGGAGTTCGGCCCCGCGCCGCCTGCTCCCGATGCTCGTCGTGGGGAACGGGATCGTCGGGGGCATGGAGGAGTACGTGCTCTCCCTCGTACGCCACTTCCGCGCGGTGGGGCAGCGCGTGCTGGTGGCGGCGCCGTTCGTCGGCGAGTTCACCGCGGCCCTGTTCGAGCAGGGTCATCCCGCGCGCGACCTCCAGATCCTGGACATGTCCGATCGCATCGACGTCGGCGCGCTGTCGGAGCTGAGCACGTTCCTTCGCGCTCGGCGGGTGAGCCTCGTCCACACGCATCTCCAGCCGGCCGACACTCTCGGGGCCGCCGCGGCGGCCCACGCGGGGGTGCCCTGCCTCTCCACGCTGCACGGTCTGTACCGCTGCAAGGAGGAGCTGCTGCTGCGCGACCTGTACGGGCTGCGCTACGTCGCGGTCTCCGAGGCGGGACGCGCGAGCGCCATCGCGAAGGGGCTGCCGCCCGAGGCCGTGGGAGTGATCCCCAACGGCGTCGACGCCGTGCGCTTCGATCCCGCGGCCTACGACCGCGAGGCCGCACGCCGCGCGCTCGGGATCCGCTCCGACGAGGTGCTGGTCACCAGCGTCTCGCGGCTCTCGCGCGAAAAGTCTCCCGAAGGCTTCCTGCGAGCCGCGGAGATCGCCGCCGCGGCGGAGCCGCGCCTCCGGTTCGCGCTCGTGGGGACGGGACCGCTCGAGTCCAAGCTCCGGCAGCTCCTGGCGGCGAGCGCGTTCGGCTCACGGGTGCGGCTGCTGGGGGCTCGCAGCGACATTCCCGAGATCCTCGCCGCGAGTGACGTGGCGGCGCTCGCGTCGCGCACCGAGAGCCTGCCCTTCTGCGTGCTGGAGGCCATGGCGATGGAGCTCCCCGTGGTCGCGCACGACGTCGGGGGGGTGGGGGAGGCGCTGCGCGACGGACGTGAGGGGTTCCTCCTGCCCTTCGGGCGCGCGAAGGGCTTCGCCGCGCGGCTGGTCTCGCTGGCGGGCGACGCCGCCCTGCGCCGGAAGCTGGGCTCCGCGGGCCGGGCACGGATCCTGGAGCGGTTCGACTTCCGCGCCACGACGCAGGCGCTCCTCGAGCTGTACGCGAACCTGACCGAGCCCACCGCGCAGGTTCCCAGCGCCAGCCTCACCGAGCTTGTCAGCGTTCGCCGCCGTTCCGCGAATGGAAGCGGGAGCGGCCGGCCGGCCGCCGCCGACCGCGCGCCGGAAGTGCGAGCCGAGGCTCCGCCGGCAGTCGTGGACAACCACCTGCACCTGAGCGGGGGTGAGACGACGCAAGAGGTCCTCGCCACGCTGGACGCAGCCGGCGTGGCCGCCGCGTGCCTCATCGGGCCGTTCCTCGACACGGCGGGGGACTGGGTGCCCGTCACCGGCGACGCCTTGACCAGGGCCAACGAGGCGCTGCTGGGCGTCGTGCGCGGCGCTCCGCAGCGCTTGTGGGGTCTGGTCACCGTCGACCCGCGCGAACCGACGGCCCCGCGCCGGGTGCTGGAGTACGCGGAGCGGGAGGGCGTGCGCGGGCTCAAGCTCATTCCCCACGGCTGGAACCCGGAGGATCCGGCGGCTCTCGACGTGTACGGCGCCTGCGAGGAGGCCGGCCTGCCGATCCTCTTCCACAGCGGGATCTTCATCAGCGGCCGGGCGTCGAACGCCTGCCGGCCGGCGCGCTACGAGTCCGTGCGGCGCTTCCCGCGCCTGCGGGTGGTGCTCGCGCACATGGGCTGGCCCTGGGTGGACGAGGCGATCGCGGTGGCGTTCATGGACCCGCTGAAGGGACGAGCCCCGCAGATCTCGCTCGACCTCTCGCCCGGCACGCCGCCCGTCTACCGTCGCGCGGCCCTGCGCAAGGCCTTCGCGGTGCTCGGAGCCGAGGCGCTGATCTTCGGCAGCGACCGGTTCTTTCCGGTGGGGGCGGCAACGATTCGCGAGCGGATCGCCCAGGATGAGGCCCTGCTGCGCGCGCTCGGCGCACGGCCCGAGGACCTGCAGCGGATCTTCCACGACAACGCCGCGGACTTGTTCGGGCCGGCCGCAGCCGCGCCCACGATGCCCGCCCCAGAATGCGATGGGGGGAGCGGGAGGGAACGCGCACATCTCGAGAGCGGAAGCGAGGCACGACCATGAGCAGGATCGTCATCATCGGAGCCGGTCCCACCGGCCTGGGGGCGGCCTATCGGCTGCAGGAGCTCGGTCACGACGATTTCGTGGTGCTGGAAGGCCGCTCGCAACCGGGCGGGCTCGCAGCGAGCGAGGTCAGCCGCAACGGGTTCACGTACGACATCGGCGGCCACGTGCTGTTCTCGCACTTCCGCTATTTCGACGAACTCTTCGAGCGCATCCTGGGAGACGAGCACCAGGAGCTGCTGCGCGAGGCGTGGGTGTGGATGCAGGGCCGCTTCCTGCCCTATCCCTTCCAGAACAACATCAAATACCTGCCGAGCGAGATGACGCTGGCCTGCGTCCTGGGGCTGATCGAAGCTCGCCAGGCGCAGCGCACCGAGCCGTACGGCTCGTTCGAGGACCTGATCCAGGGTGTGTTCGGCCGCGGGATCGCCGAGCTCTTCATGATGCCCTACAACTTCAAGGTGTGGGCACACCCGCCGCGGATGATGAGCACGGAATGGATCGGCGAGCGCGTCCCCGTCGTGGACCTCGAGCGGGTACTCGGAAACGTGATCCTGGACCGCGAGGACCTTTCCTGGGGGCCGAACAACACGTTCAAGTATCCGCTGCACGGCGGCACCGGCGGGCTCTTCGCAGCCA
This sequence comes from Gemmatimonadota bacterium, assembly GCA_046262075.1. GTDB lineage: Bacteria > Gemmatimonadota > Gemmatimonadetes > JACCXV01 > JACCXV01 > JBHENL01. The sequence continues at coordinate 13,131 of JBHENL010000039.1, read as the reverse complement.
TCGCCGCCACGCTGCGGGGACGCATTCGCTACGGCGCGCCGGTGGCGGGGCTGGACCCGCGCCGCAAGCGCGTGCTCCTCGCCGACGGCAGCGACGAGCCGTACGACGAGCTGATCAGCACCTTGCCGCTCGACCAACTCGTCGCCATGCTCCCCGACGCGCCGGCGGACGTTCGCCATGCGGCGGGCTTGCTGCTGCACTCGGGGAGTGCGATCGTCGGCGTCGGCGTCCGCCAGCCACCGCCCTCCACGAAGTGCTGGATGTACTTCCCGGAGGCGGATTGCCCGTTCTATCGCGTCACCTATCTGTCGAATTACTCGCCCGAAGTGGTGCCCGATCCCGCCACGCACTATTCCCTGCTGGCGGAGGTCTCACGCTCCGCGCACAAGCCCGTGAACCTCGAAACCGTCGTAGACGAGGTCCTGCAGGGATTCGTGAGCACGCGGCTGCTCTCGCCGGGCGATCTGGACGACGTCGTGGACACGCACCTGATCGTGCGCGAGTACACGTACCCGATCCCAAGCCTGGGCCGCGACCAGGCTTTGCGCGTGATCCAGCCGTGGCTCGAGTCGCGGTCCATCCGCTCGCGCGGCCGCTTCGGCGCCTGGAGGTACGAGATCGGGAACATGGATCACGCGGTGCAGATGGGCGCGGAGTGCGCGAACCGGCTGGTGCAGGGAACGGCGGAGCTGTGCTACGGGGGGCGCATCCCGCCGAAATCCGAGCAGGAGCTCGGACTCGAGCCGGCGAAGTCGCTGCCGCTGCGCCCGCGTCCCCATCCCGCGCAGCGTGAGCGGGCGGCGCGGACGGCCCGCTCCGCCTGAGGCGCCAAGGAGGAGCGATGCTCAGCGCACCACCACCGGAGGAGCCCGACGCCGCACGCGAGCTCCGCGCCCGCCTCTTCAACGACATCGACCGGCTGGCCTTCGCCCTGGAGATGGAGGGCGTCGAGCTCGTTCGATCGGGGCGCGAGCTCGCGGCGGCCCGTCACCAGGAGATGCGGCTCGGCGTCCGGCTCGCGCAGCGCCTCGTCGCAGGCATCTACGCCAGCGAGGTGGACGAGCGGCTGGAGACGTGGGCCGCCGCGTACGAGGCGCGCCTGAGAGGCACGGCCGCGTGAGCGCCGCGGCGGGGCTCCAGGAGAAGGTGCGCGAGCTCGGGCCGTGGTTCCACGACCTGCAGCTCGGGGGGGTGAGCACCGCGCCGGAGCACCCGCTGGGCGGCTTCCTGCAGAACCTGTGGTCCCTGGTGATGCCTGCGTTCCCCGCGGACATGCGCGGGCTCAGCGTGCTCGACATCGGCTGCAACGCGGGCTTCTACAGTCTCAAGCTCCACGCCCGGGGCGCCCGTGTCACCGGGATCGACCACGACGAACGCTACCTCGCACAGGCCCGGTTCGCGGCCGAGTGGCTGGGCGTGGACATCGAGTACCGGCAGCTGGACGCCTACGACGCGGACCTCCTCGGTCGCACGTTCGACTACGTGCTGTTCATGGGCGTTCTCTACCACCTGCGCCACCCGCTGCTCGCGCTGGACAAGGTGGCGCGGCTGCCGCGACGGCGCCTCATCTTCCAGAGCATGATCCGCGGCCCGGCCGGCAAGTTCTCGCCGCAGGCGGACTACCCGATCGAGGCGGATGCCGCCTTCGACGAGCCGGGCTTCCCCGCGATGTACTTCATCGAGCGGAGCTACGCCGGTGACCCGACGAACTGGTGGATTCCCAACGCGCCCTGCATCGAAGCGATGCTGCGCTCCGCCGGGCTGCGCATCGACGCGCACCCGGCGCGCGAGGTCTATTTCTGCTCGCGGTCCGATCCCGGCGTGACGTAGCGCCGCGCGATGCGGCGGGCGAACGCCGCGAACTCGGTGACGTCCAGCGGTGGGCTCGTGTGATACGGCCGCACCCCTCGGGTGGGTGGCGTGAAGCACAGCGTGGCACAGACGTCGAAGGGCTCCAGCGCGGCGACGAGGCGGTCGAACCAGGCATCCGCGCCCGGCAGCAGGCTCTCGGCCCAGCTCAGGCCCGTCCGCACGTGGCGGACGCCCAGCCGCTGGAGCCATTCGACGGCGAGGGTGAGCGATCGCTCGTCACCGAACTGGAACCATTGGCAGATCCCGAGCTCGGGCCGGAACTCCGAGAGCGAGCGCTTGGGCGTGCCGTCCCAGCGCAGGAGACCGAAGTGGAAGTGGCGAAAGTAGGCCGAGCCCTCCGCGTGCTTGTGGCGCGTCGTGGCTTCCACCGCGGGGGCGAGATCCAGGAGCGTGTACCAGAAGACGCGACGGCCATGGAGCAGCTCGAGGCTGCGGCGAAGGCCCCAGGCGGCGATCGCCTCGTCGGCGAACGACGAAACGCCGGTCTCGGTGATCCACACGGGTTTGGCGAACTCGGCCTCGAGGCCGTCCACCTTCTCGGGCCATTCCTCGAGCGGCCAGAGGTTCCAGTCCAGGGGGAAGCCGTGCACCGCCAGCACGTCCACGCTGTCGAGGACGCCGAGCTCGCGGAGGTTCCGGAGGAAATCGAGGTCGATCGGCGAGAGCCCGCCGAGGACGACCGACAGGCCGGACGCGACCTCGTGGATGGCCGCCGCGGCGGCGCGTACGAGATCGGCGTAGATCCGCCAGCCCGGGTCGAGCAGGAAGTCCCAGTGAGACAGGTTGTTGGGTTCGTTCCAGATCTTGAGCGAGGTGATCATCGGCCGGCGGCTGAGCCCGCAGCGCGGAGCGCGTAAACGGCCGTCCACCACAGGGGGCGAACGTGGCCGGAGAGACCGTTCTCGTCACCGGAGGCGCGGGTTTCGTCGGAGGCCACCTCGTCGAGGCGCTCCTCGCGCGTGGCGAGCGGGTACGCATCCTCGACAGTCTCGACTCTCAGGTCCATGGTCGGGCACCGGTCCGCCCGGCGTGGCTGCCCGCGGAAGCGGAGCTGATGATCGGCGACGTCCGGGATCCGGAGGTCTGGCCGCGGGCGCTGCGCGAGGTCGGCGCCGTGTACCACCTCGCGGCGGCCGTGGGAGTCGGGCAGTCGATGTACCGCGTCGCGGACTACGTGGCGGTGAATGCGCTCGGAACGGCGAACCTGCTGCAGGCGCTCGTCGACGGGTCCCGCGAGCTGAAGCGGCTCGTCGTCGCCAGCTCGATGTCGATTTACGCGGAGGGACGCTACGCACGCCCCGACGGAGCGGAACCCTGCGTCCAGCGCCGGCCCGCCGAGCAGCTGCGCCAGCGGCAGTGGGAGTTGCGCGACCTCGACGGCACGCCGCTCGAGCCGCGGCCCACCGATGAGGCGAAGCCGCTGGACCCGATGTCGATCTACGCGCTCACGAAGGCCGATCAGGAGCGCATGGTCCTGCAGATCGCCGCCGCCTACGGGATCCCCGCGGTGGCCTTGCGGTTCTTCAACATCTACGGCCCGAGGCAGGCGCTCTCCAATCCGTACACCGGCGTGGCGGCGATCTTCTCCGCGCGCCTGCTCAACGGCCGGCCGCCCCTGGTGTTCGAGGACGGCCACCAGCGCCGCGACTTCGTCTCGGTGCACGACGTGGTCGAGGCTCTGCTGCTGGCCGGCGACCGGAACGGGGTGGAGGGGCAGGTGCTGAACGTCGGCTCCGGCCGCGCGGTGACGGTGCTGGAGGTCGCCGAGACCCTCGCGCGCGTCCTCGGCTCCAGCCTGGAGCCGCGCGTCACGGGCCGCTGCCGCGTAGGGGACGTGCGCCACTGCACCGCCGACGTGACGCGCGCGCGGGCGGTGCTGGGCTACCAGCCGCGGGTGTCGTTCGAGACGGGGATGGAGGAGCTCGTCGCCTGGCTGGGCGAGCAGGAGCTGCCGGAGGACGGGGTCTCGGGACACGCGGCCGACCTCACGGCGCGTGGACTCACCATCTGACGAAAGGGGTCCGGATGAACGACCGTGACTACGCGCTGATCACGGGCGGAGCCGGGTTCATCGGCTCCAATCTGGCGGACGCCCTCCTGACGGAGGGCGAGCGAGTCGTGCTTCTCGACAACTTCTCCCGCGAGGGCGTCCAGCACAACGCCCACTGGCTGCGCGAGCGCCATGGCGGACTGGTCAGGATGGAGCGTGGTGACGTTCGGGACCGCGGCCGGGTCACCAGCCTCGTCGAGCGCGCTCGCGCCGTGTACCACCTGGCGGCGCAGGTGGCGGTCACGACGTCGATCGAGGATCCCGTGCGAGACCTCGAAACGAACGTGCTGGGCACGTTCCACGTGCTCGAGGCGGCGCGTCGCCGGGAGGATCCGCCGCCGGTGCTGTTCACGTCCACGAACAAGGTGTACGGCGGCCTCGACGAGATGTCCGTGAGCCGGGCGGACGGCGCCTACCGCTACGCCGACGGACGCACGGGAGTGGACGAGAGCGCCGCGCTGGACTTCCATTCGCCGTACGGCTGCTCCAAGGGAGCGGCCGATCAGTACGTGCGCGATTACGCGCGTGTCTACGGCCTGCCGACCATCGTGCTCCGGTTGAGCTGCGTCTACGGCCGCCGGCAGTTCGGCACCGAAGACCAGGGCTGGGTCGCGCACTTCGCGCGCTCCGTGCTCGCGGGGCAGCCGGTCACGATCTACGGCGACGGGCGCCAGGTGCGGGACGTCCTGTTCGTGGACGACCTGGTCCGCGCCATGCGCACCGCCATGCGCTCGGCGGATCGGCTCTCGGGCAGGATCTTCAACCTGGGGGGTGGACCCGAGAACGCCGTCTCCGTGCGGCAGGTGCTCGACCGGCTGACGGTCCTCCTCGGGAGGCAAGTGCGGGTGGAGACCGCGCCCTGGCGCCCCGGCGATCAGCGCATCTACGTCTCGGACACCTCGCGGGCACGCCGGGAGCTGGGCTGGACGGCCACGACGGCCTGGACCCGGGGCCTCGAGAAGCTGCTCGAGTGGCTGCGCGAGGGCGACGCCCCGCGGCTCCGCGCGCCGCGCCGCGCCCCCCGGGTAGGCGCGCGCGCCCGTGGCGGTCCGGGCGGCCACGTGACACACGACGGCGCCTCGGCCGTGCTCTCTCCGAGCGGGGCGGCGCGCGTCGGGGAGGCGAGCTTCGGCCGGGCTTCGATGCCCGCTGCCGTCCTGGAGGCCCCCTGCCGGATACGGTTGCTCGACGTGCCGGTGCCGCAGCCCGGACCCGGAGAGGTGCGCGTTCGGCTCGAGGGCTGCGGCGTGTGCGGTTCGAATCTGGGCCCATGGGAGGGTCAGGCGGGGACGAGCTTCCCGCTTCCGGCGGGCGCCCCCGGCCACGAGGGTTGGGGCGTGGTCGATGCGCTGGGGGACGGAGTGGACTCCCCCCGGATCGGCACCCGGGTTGCGCTGCTCTCCTATCGTGCGTACGCCGCCTACGACGTCGCCACGGCCGACGCCGTGGTCCCGCTGCCTCCCGAGATCGAGGGCCGGCCGTTTCCAGCCGAACCGCTGGCGTGCGCGCTGAACGTCCTGCGCCGCAGTGGCATCGGCTCCGGGGACACGGTGGCGGTCGTCGGGGTGGGGTTCCTCGGGGCCCTGCTGGCGCGACTCGCCGTCGGCGAGGGCGCGCGCGTGATCGGAGTGTCGCAGCGGCCGTTCGCGCTCGAGATCGCCCGCGCCATGGGCGCCGAGGCCGCCCTGCGGCTCGGCCACGACGACGTGCTGGCGGCCGTGCAGGACCTCACCGGCGGCGAGCTCTGTGACGTCGCCATCGAGGCCGCGGGAAAGCAGGCGACCCTGGACCTCGCCGCCGAGCTCACGCGCGTCCGTGGTCGCCTGGTGATCGCCGGCTATCATCAGGATGGGCCGCGGCGGGTGAACCTGCAGCTCTGGAACTGGCGCGGGCTCGACGTCGTGAACGCCCACGAGCGCGACTCCGCGCTCTACGTGCAGGGCATGCGCGCGGCCGCCGAGGCGGTGGTCTCCGGGCGCCTGGATCCCGACCCGCTGTACACCCACACGTTTCCGCTGGAGCGTCTGGGCGAGGCCCTCGAGGCCACGCGCGAGCGGCCTGCGGGCTTTCTGAAGGCGCTCGTGGTGCCGTGATGCCCGGCGGCTCAGCGACGGCCGCGGTCCCGCCCGGCGAGCTCGCGGGCCGCGCCCCGAGCCCCCGCCTCCCGCGTCTGGGCTTCCTCGGGCTGGGCTGGATCGGCGTGCATCGCCTGCGGCGGCTCGCCGAGTCCGGGAAGGTCGAGGTGGCCGCCCTCGCCGACGCACGCGCGGACGCGCTGCGCGAGGCGGCGCGACACGCCCCGGAGGCAACCGCCGTGGCGTCCCTCGACGAGCTGCTGGAGCTGCGGCTGGACGGCCTCGTCGTGGCCACTCCGAGCGCGCTGCACGCGAACCAGGCCGTCGCCGCCCTGAAGCGAGGGCTGGCGGTCTTCTGCCAGAAGCCGCTGGGCAGGACCGCGGCCGAGGTCGCCTCCGTGGTGGCCGCCGCGCGGCGGGCCGACAGACTCCTGGGGGTCGATCTCTCCTACCGCGAGCTGGAGGGCGTGCGCCGGATCCGCGATCTCGTGCGGAGCGGGGAGCTCGGCCGGGTGTACTCCATCGACCTCACCTTCCACAACGCCTACGGCCCCGACAAGCCCTGGTTCTACGACGTCGGTCTCTCGGGTGGAGGCTGCGTGATGGATTTGGGGGTCCACCTCGTCGACCTCGCGCTCTGGACGCTGGAGTTCCCGCGGGTGGACTCCGTGACCAGCCGCCTCTTCGCGCGCGGACGGCCCCTGCCGCGCGCGCCCCGGGTCGTGGAGGACCACGCCATCGCACGGCTCGACCTCGCATCCGGAGCCGCCGTTCGGATCACGTGCTCCTGGGGGGCGGCCGCCGGAGGCGACGCGGTGATCGAAGCCTGGTTCTACGGCACGGCCGGCGGCGCGGCGCTGCGGAACGTGGGCGGATCGTTCTACGACTTCGTGGCCGAGCGCTTCCGGGGCACCGCACGGGAGACGCTGGCCGAGCCGCCGGACCAGTGGGGCGGGCGCGCGGCAGTCGGTTGGGCGGACGCCCTGCGGCGGGGGAGCGGCTACGACCCGGCCGCGGATCGGCTGGTGGAGGTGGCCAGCGTCCTCGACCGGATCTACGGCAGGTGAGGCTCCTCCTCTCCACGGATCCCGTGGGCGGCGTGTGGGATCACGCGCTCACTCTCGCGGGGGAGCTCGCGCGCCGAGGCTGCGCGGTGCTCGTGGCGTCGGTCGGCCGCGTCCCTGCCGCGCGCAGCGCCGCGCTCCCGCCGGGAATCGAGCTCGCCGAGCGCGACCTGCGGCTGGAATGGATGCCCGGCGGGCTGGACGACGTGCCGGACGCGGCGGCCTGGCTCTCGCAGCTGGCGTCTCGCTGGCGCGCCGAGGTGGTGCACCTGAACCAGCTCGCTCCCGCCGGTGCCAGGCGCTTCGCCGTGCCCGTGCTCGTCGCCGCGCACAGCGACGTGCTCTCCTGGTTCGGCGAGACCCGAGGCGGCAAGGCTCCCGCGGAATGGGAGCCGTACGCCCGATCGGTGGCGGCTGGCCTTCTCGCCGCGGACCGCGTGGTGGCCCCCTCGGCGTATCAGAGCCGGCTGCTGTGCCGTCACTACGGGCGCGGGGCCGACCGCGTGATCGCCAACGGGATCCCCCCGGTCGCGCCGCCGCTCGGGCACGAGGACGGCGGCTGCCTGGTGGTCACGGCGGGCCGCGCCTGGGACGCGGCGAAGGGCGTGGCCGTCCTCGACGCAGCGCTGCGGAGGCTGGGGGCGGAGGCGCCGCGGGCGGTGCTCCTGGGGCCGCTGGAGGGGCCGTGTGGCCAAGCGCTCGCGGTGGAGTCGCTGGAGGCGCGGGGCCCGCTTTCCAGAGCCGCGGTGGATGGATGGCTGGCGCGCGCCACGCTCTACGTAGCGCCGTCCCTCTACGAGCCCTTCGGCCTCGCTCCACTCGAGGCTGCCGCGCGTGGATGCGCGCTGCTGCTGACCGACCTCGGCTCGTTCCGCGAGCTCTGGGACGGCGCGGCGACGTTCGTCCCGCCCGGCGACGAAGCGGCTCTCGCCGATGCGCTGCGGCGGCTGGCTCGCGAGCCCGCGGAGGTGCGCCGCCTCGGACGAGCCGCCCGGGCTCGCGCGCTGGAGCGCTTCGCAGCCTCGCGCATGACGGCCGCCTACCTGGATCTCTACCGCGAGCTGGCGGCGGGCCGTGCGCCGGGCGTGCGGCGGGGGAGAGCCGTCCGCCGCGCGCGCGCATCCGCGGGGCGCCCGTGAAGCTCGTCTTCTTCGTGCACAGCGCGGTCTCCGACTGGAACCACGGCAACGCGCACTTCCTGCGCGGCCTGCTGAGCGCGCTGGCCCGCGCCGGCCACGACGTGCAGAGTCACGAGCCGCGCGGCGGCTGGTCGCTCGAGAACCTGCTGGCGGAGCAGGGGGTGCCCCCGGTGGTCGCCTTCGCGCGAGCGTATCCGGAGATCGACGTGCGCGCGTATCCGGCGCACCCGCCGGGCGAGCTCGCGGACCACGTCGAGCAGGCGACGGCCGGGGCCGACGCCGTGATCGTCCACGAGTGGAGCTCTCCCGAGCTGGTGGCCGCGGTGGCGCGAGCCAGGCGGCGCTCGCGCTTCGCGTTGCTGTTCCACGACAGCCATCATCGGGCCTGGAGCGATCCGGCGGCCCTGCAGCGGCTCGAGCTCTTGGCCTTCGACGGTGCGCTCGTCTTCGGCGAGGTGCTGCGCGGGCTCTACCGCGTCCGCCTCGGCGTCGCTCGCTCCTGGACCTTCCACGAGGCGGCCGACGTCGAGCGGTTCCGACCCCTCGAACGCGCGCCCGAGCAGGACGTGGTGTGGATCGGCAACTGGGGCGGCGAAGAGCGCTCGCGCGAGCTGCGTGCCTTCTGGCTGTCCGCGGCGCGGGCGCTGCCCGACCTGCGCTTTGCGGCCTACGGCGTGCGGTATCCGGAGCCTGCCCGTGCCGACTTGCGCGACGCGGGGATCGAGTTCCGCGGGTGGGCCGCTTCGCTGCGCGTCCCGGAGATCTTCGCCGCCAGCCGTGCGACGCTGCACGTGCCGCGGCGCGCCTACGCGGAGGCCCTGCCGGGCATCCCGACGATCCGCGTCTTCGAAGCGCTCGCGTGCGGAGTGCCGCTCGTGTCGGCACCGTGGCGCGACGTCGAGGGCCTGTTCCGGCCCCGCGACCTGCGACGCGTCGACACGCCGGCCGAGATGGTGGCGGCCCTGCGCGAGCTGGCCGGCAGCGAGAGCGCCCGCCGCGAGCAGGCGGAGCGTGGGCTGGAGACGATCCGTGCCCGCCACACGTGCGCGCACCGGGCCGAGGAGCTGCTGCGCATCCTCGAGGTGGTGGGACGCGCAGGCTCGGACATCGGCCAGCGGGAGGCCTCGTGCGCCTGACGTTCTTCGGATCCTCGCTCGTGTCGTGCTACTGGAACGGAGCGGCCACCTACTATCGCGGCCTGCTGCGGGCGCTGGCGGCGCTCGGCCACCGGATCACGTTCTGCGAGCCCGACGCCTTCGGCCGCCAGCAGCGCCGCGACCTCGCGGAGGACCCGCCGTACGCGCGCGTCGTGGTCTTCCAGCGCGCGGAGGAGCGTGAGGAGCTGCTCGCCCGCGCGCTGCGCGAGAGCGATTGGGTCGTCAAGTGCAGCGGGGTGGGGATCTGGGACCGGGAGCTCGAGGAGGGGCTCGCGCACGCCGTCGGCGGGCCGGCGCGAACGGCCTTCTGGGACGTGGACGCTCCCGCCACTCTCGCGCGCCTGGCCGCCGAGCCCGCGGATCCGCTCGCGGGGTGCATCCCTCGGTACGATCACGTCTTCACCTACGGCGGCGGGGCGCCGGTGCTCGCGGCCTACGGCCTGGCCGGGGCGAGGGGCTGCACGGCCGTCTACAATGGTCTCGATCCCGCCGAGCACCGGCCGGCGGAGAGGGCGCTCGAGCCTTCCTTCGACCTCCTCTTCATGGGCAACCGCCTGGCCGACCGGGAGGCGCGCGTCGAGGAGTTCTTCTTCCGCGCCGCCGCACTCGCGCCGGGGCGGCGCTTCGCGCTCGGCGGCGAGGGCTGGGGTGATCGGTCGCTGCCGCCGAACGTCAGCTGGCTCGGTCACGTGCCGACCGCCCAGCACAACGCGGTCAACGCCGCGGCGCGGCTCGTGCTCAACGTGCACCGCGAGTCCATGGTCCGAAACGGCTGGTCGCCCGCCACGCGGATGTTCGAGGCGGCCGGCGCGGCGGCCTGCCAGATCACGGATGCCTGGCCCGGGCTGGAGGCGTTCTTCGGGCCCGGCCGCGAGGTGCTCGTGGCCGCCGACGGCGCCGAGGTAGTACGTTACGTCGAGGAGGTCGAGCTCTCCGCGGCGCGTGTGATCGGGGCTGCGGCGCGCACTCGGGCGCTGGCTGAGCACACGTACGACCGGCGCGCGCATGAGGTCGACCACGTGCTCCGCGGGCGCGCGCGAGGATACGCCGCCGCCTGAGCCGCCGCGGGGATGCACCTGCCCTGGCCCGGGGCTGCGCACCGGCACAAGGCGGAGGCCCACCTGGAGGTGCATGGATGACCGAAGTCGATTCCCACGGGAAGAGTGCGTCCGAGCCCGATCCGCCCGAGGTCCCGGAGATCGAACGCAGGCTGCTGCTGCGGCCCCTGCAGTGGGTGGGCGTGCCGCTGCTCGCGCTTCCGGCCTTGCTCGCGCTGCTGGGCGTATTCGGCCAGCGGGAGGGTGCGGGGAGAAGTGAGATCGATGGGCTGGAGCTGCGGGTCCGCTGGCCCGAGCGGACGCGCTACCAGATGGGCTCGCGCCTGGAAGCGGAGGTCCGGAACGGCTCGGGTGCGGCGCTCGACACGGTGTGGGTACGCGTGGACGAGAGCTACCTCTCGGGGTTCGCCGACGTCTCGTTCGTGCCCGCGGAGGACGAGGCCTACGCGGTGAGTCTCGCCGGGATCGCCGCCGGGGAGCGGCGCCTGGTGCGCGCCGATCTGACGGCGGAGCGCTACGGCCGCCACGCGGGCCGCGTCGTCGCCACCGGCGGCGGGCCCGACACGGTCGCGGTCGCCGTGAGCACCCTGATCTTTCCCTGAGGGAGGAGTGGCATGGAAACGGTCCTGCGCGTCGCGTTCGTGTACGTGCTGCTCGTGGTGGCGCTGCGCATCCTCGGCAAGCGCGAGTTCGCGCAGCTGTCTCCCTTCGAGCTGGTCACGCTGCTGATCATTCCCGAAATCGTCTCCCAGTCGCTGCTGCGGGAGGATCACTCGCTCACGAACGCGGTCGTGGGCGTGAGCACGCTCCTGTCGCTGGTCTTCGCCACGTCTCTCGTGAGCTACCTGAGCAAGCCGGTCGAGAAGGTCCTGGCGGGGGAACCGGCGGTGCTCGTGCGCCACGGGTTCCTGGTCCCGCGCAGCATGGCGGTGGAGCGCGTGCCCCCGCAGGAGATCCTTAGCGAAATGCACAAGGTCGGACTGGAGACCCTCGCCGAGCTGAAGTGGGGCATTCTCGAGACGGATGGCACGATCACGTTCGTGCCGTGGGAGCGGCCTCAGCCGGTCAAGGCCAGGAGCCGGAAAGGCGTACAGTAGCCAGCTAGAGGCAGTCGGGCGTGCAAGAATTTCCCGGTCTGCGGGCCGGCTCCTCCCGTGGCGGGGCAGAAGATGCAGGCCCGATCCTTGCCCCCCTGACGGGGTGGCCGACCGTGGATCGCCCCATTTTCGGCGGCGGCGGATCACGCACTAAACCGACTGAACCTGACCAGAGAGGAGTCCGCGCATGGCGGAGAACGCGCAAGAGCTCTTCGAGCACGAGCTGAAGGACATCTACGACGCGGAGCACAAGCTGGTGAAGGCGCTGGCCAAGATGGCCAAGGACGTGGAGGACGAGAAGCTCTCGCAGGGCTTCGAGCAGCACCGCCAGGTCACCGAGGGGCAGATCGAGCGGCTCGAGCAGGTGTTCGAGCTCCTCGACACGCGCGCCGAGCGTCAGCCCTGCGCGGGGATCGACGGGCTCATTCGCGAGTACACGAAGTTCGTGCGCGAAGAGAAGCCCGAGGGTCCGGTCCTCGACGTGTTCGCGACCGGGGCAGCGAAGAAGGTGGAGCACTACGAGATCGTTGCCTACAAGGGCCTGATCGAGCTGGCGGAGCAGCTGGACCTGAGCGAGGCGGCGGAGCTGCTGCAGCAGAGCCTCCGCGAGGAGGAGCAGACGGCGCAGAAGCTCGAGCGCATCGGCAAGCAGCTGGGCCAGCAGCTCGCCACGGCTTCCGCCGAACGAGCGTAGCGGCGACCCGCCGGAGCACCTCTTCGGCCCTCACGACGTGCGGGGCGCTCGCTTGAGCGCCCCGTTCTCTCGGACGTGCTCGGCCGCCGCGAGAAGTCCTCCCCTCGTCCGCCCTCTGGCCGGAGCTCCTCACCCGACGTAAGTTGACCGCCTTCATGGCCCCTCCGGCCATCGTGGGCGCGTTCGTGCCGTCGCGCCCGTCTCGCCGCCCTCGAGCATCGGGGGGGACGGCGGGGCATGGCCGCCGATCGAGCGTCTTCGGGGTCACACCGGCTCATCGCGAGGCCTGAACTATCTCGGACCGGAGCTCACCGCCGGCATGAGAACCCGCAAGCGTCTCCCGGGAGCGCGCGTCACGAAGCGGCAGCTCAAGCGCGATCGCTTCGTCGACACCGTGTTCGACTGGGCGCTGTGGAGTCGGGAGAATGCTCGCACGGTCGCCGTCATCTGCGGGGCGCTGGTCGTCGTGATCGGCGGGTTGCTCCTCTACCGCACCTCGAGGGCGGGGGAGAACCGCCGGGCGGCGGAACGCTACCAGGAGGTATGGCAGGCGTACGCCGCGGGAAATTATCAGCTGGCGGCCAACGACTTCCGCCAGTTCCGCAACCAGTATGCGGGCTCGGACTACGTAGACGAGGCGACGGCGTACCTCGGCGACTCCTACTATCAGGCGGGCGATTACCCCGCGGCCATCGAGGTCCTGAAGGGGTTCGACGACGACCACGGCGACTCACCGCTGGTCTTTGCCGCCGCCTCGGTGCTCGGGGCCGCCTACGAGGCCAGCGGGGATTGGGTGAACGCGGCCGATGCGTACCGCAAGGCGCAGGAGCTGGCGCGGTACGACTATCAGCGGGCGGAGGCCTTGTTGAACGAGGCGCGCGTGCTCGAGGCCGGCGGGGAGCCGGAGCGCGCGGCGGATGCCTAC
>JBHENL010000038.1:0-11144 GCA_046262075.1 Gemmatimonadota bacterium | reverse complement strand
CACGGGCCGCCCCGGGGTGGCGGCCTTCACCGGGGGCTATCACGGTCTCAGCTACGGCGCGCTGCGCGCGACCGCACGCGCGGAGTTCCGGGGGCCCTTCGCGGAGGCGCTCGGTGCGCCGACGCTCCGGCTTCCGTTCCCGGACCCGTACCGTCCGCCGATCGACACCGCCCCCCACAGGCTCGCAGAGGCGTGCCTCGAAGTCGCCCGGCGCGAGCTGCGCGCGGGCGCGCGCCGCGGATCGCTCCCGGGCGCGATCGTGGTCGAGCCCGTGCAGGGTCGAGAAGGCGTGATCGTTCCGCCCGAGGGATGGCTGCGGGAGCTGGCGGCCCTCTCCCGCGAGGCGGGCACCCTGCTCGTCCTCGACGAGGTGCTCACCGGGTTCGGGCGCACGGGCGCGTGGTTCGCCGTCCAGCGGGAGGGCGTCGTGCCAGACGTGCTGGTCCTGGGGAAGGGGATGGCGGGCGGAATGCCGGTGGCGGCGGCGGTGGCGGCGGGTGCCCTGTTCTCCGTGTGGGAGCGGCCCGGCGAGGCGCTGCACACGAGCACTTTCCTCGCCCATCCGCTGGCCTGCGCGGCCGCGCTGGCCGCCCTCGAGGTGCTCGAGCGGGAGCGGCTGGTGGAGCGGGCGGCGGCGTGGGAGGCGACGCTCGGGACCGACCTCCGCCGGCTCGCGATCCGTCGCGGAGTGGGGGACGTCCGTGGCCGGGGGATGATGTGGGCGGTCGAGCTCGTGCGTCATCCCCCGGCCGGCCGCGGAGCGGTGCCAGGCGGGCCTGCCACGCCCGATCCGCAGGCGGCCGGGGCGCTCGTCGCGGCCTGCCTGCAACGTGGCGTGCTGGTGCTCGCGGGCGGGTCGCACGGCAACGTGCTGCAGGTCACGCCGCCGCTCGTCCTGAGCGCGGACGAGTGGGCGTTCGCGCTCGAGGCGCTGCAGGACGCCCTGGCGGAGTGCGAGTGAACGGCTGCTTCGCGGAGAGGTGGACGAGGCGTGCGGCCGCCGGGTGGAGCCGCATCGGCCCGCCGTCCGATGCCGTGGGCACGCACCGCCGGGCTAGGCTGCGAGCATGCCTCTGCGCGTGCGGCGTGGTGCGGACGAGATGACCCTGGCGGGCAACAGCGTGCTGGCCCTGCTCTACCGCCGCCGCGAGCTGCGACCGGACGACCTGGTCTGGCACCCCGCGCGGTCGCGCTGGATCCGGGTGGACGAGTTCCTGTTCGTGGCCGGGAACGGCGCCTCCGATCCGCCCGGCACCGGCCGAGGAGCGCAGCCCCTGCCACCGGCCGCCGTGCACGATTCGCCCGCGCCGCGCCTCCCGCGCCCTCCACGGCTCCTGCCTCCCCGCTCCGGCTCCGCAGGAGCGCCGCCCGCTTAGCGCCCACCCGAAGTCACCTGGTCCTCGACGAACGAGCTACGTGAGCCCGGAGTCATCCAGGTCGTTGACAAGCTTGGTCTCCGCTCTATACTGGACTTCCCCGACCCTCTTTTTTGTTCGTCCCGCCGGAGGAGCCCGCCCCCGGATGAGCGAAGACCGCAGGCTCTCCTGGCTCGCCCTCATGGTGCTCCTCGCCGCGCTGGCGATCTCCTTCCTCGTCACGGCGCGCCTCGCCTTCCTGAACTTCTTCTACCTGCCCGTCCTCCTGGTCGCGTACTGGAGCGGGCGCCGGACGGCGACCCTCATCGCCGTGCTGTGTGTGCTCTTCGTCGCGTTCCTGGCGATGGTCTACCCCGAGCAGTTCGCGGCGCCATCCGGCACGGGGCTCCTCGATTCCGCGTGGCTGCACCTGTTCGTGTGGGGATGCTTCCTGATCCTCGCCGGCTACGCGAGCGGGACCCTGATCGAGCGCGCGCGCGACCGCGGGAAGGTGGCCGGACGCCGTCCGGCGCGTCCAGAGGTGCAGCTCTACAACATCGGAACCCTCGCGATCATCAAAGGGTACCTGAGGCACGATCAGGTGCTGAAGATCCTCCAGATCCAGCAGAAGAACCAGAAGCTCTTCGGCGAGATCGCGGTGGGACTGAGGCTCCTGACCCCGGACCAGGTGGACGAGCTGCTCCGGATGCAGCAGGAGAAGCGGTCGGTCACCTCGAGCGAGATCGCGATGGCGAAGCTCGAGCTGGCGAAGGCGCAGAAGGCCTCCGCCGAGCCGCGCTAGGCTTCTGGATCCCGGGAGGACGGCGTCCACGGGCGGGGGTGATCCGTTCCTCCAAGGAGGCTCGTCCATGACCCGCCGCGTGCGCGCGCTGCCGCTCGTCGTCCTCGGTTCACTCGTCTCGATTCTCCCCGCCTGCGCCTCGCGCCAGGTCACCCGCGTCGAGCCCGCCACCCAGATCGACCTCTCCGGCCGGTGGAACGACACCGACTCGCGTCTGGTCGCCGAGCAGATGATCGACGACGTGCTCTCGTCCTCGTCGCTGAACGCCTGGCAGGAGCGCCCGGTCGTCGTTCTCGGGCCGGTACGGAACGAGACCCTCGAGCACATCGCCACCGAGACGTTCCTGAACGACGTCGAGCGCGCGCTCGCCGCCTCGGGACGGGTGATCGTCGTGGCCGGACCGGAGGATCGCGACTCCGTTCGGCGCGAGCGTGAGGAGCAGCAGGTCTACGCCCGGCCCTCCACGCGGGCCGCGACGCGCGCCGAGACGGGGGCGGACCTGCTGCTGGGAGGCGTGATCTCGGCCATCGAGGACCGCGAGGACGGGAAGCAGGTCGTCTACTACCAGGTCGACCTCTCCCTCACCGACCTCGAGTCGAACGAGAAGATCTGGCTCGGCCAGAAGAAGCTGAAGAAGTACGTGGGGCGCGGGCGCTACAAGGCCTGACCGGAGTCCCCGCCATGTGCGCGACGCGACGCGCTCTCGCCCTGGCCGCCCTCGTTCTCTCTACCGGGTGCGCGGGCGTTCCCGCCGAGCTGCGCGTCAAGGACGAGCTGGCGCGAGGGCGTTACGGGCTGGCAGCCGAGGCGGCTTCCGAAGAGGGCGACGAGCTCCTCCGCCACCTGGACCGCGCGCTCGTGCTCGCCTATGCCGGTGACGTGCGCACCTCCAACCTGTACTTCGCGCGCGCCGAGCAGCTGGCCGAGGAGCGCTACACGCGAAGCGTGAGCCGCGCGGCGCTCTCGCTCCTCCTGAACGATACGGTCCTCCCCTACCAACCCGACCCGTTCGAGCGGCTGCTGGTGCCGCTCTACCGCGGTCTGAACCACGTCGCCGCGGGCGAGCCGGCGGACGTCGCCGTCGAGGCGCGCAAGCTCTCGGCGCTCCTGCTCCAGCGACGTGACCACGAGCCCGAGCGCTCGACTGCCGAGGGGGACGCGTTCCTGCATGCGGTCGCGGGCGTGCTGCTCGAGTGGGCCGGTCGCCCGGAGGACGCGCGGGTGGCGTATCGGGCGGCGGCGCAGGTCGACTCGACCCTGCCGCGGGCGTGGTTGCCGCAGGACGGCGACGAGGCGTGGAGGGGCGGGGGCGCCGCCGCCGGCCCGGAGACCCTCGAAACCGGCGAGCTCGTCCTCCTGGTCGAGGGCGGCTTCGTGGCCGTTCCCGTCGAGGAGAGACTCCTGCTCGTGCTCCATGACGCAGACCTCGCGCTCGCCGCGCGCGATCCCCACCGACTGGCCGACGAGCTCGCGAAGCGCTACCTGGCGGGTCCGCGACACGATCCCGATGCCGGCGACGTCGCCTACCTCCTGCCGATCGCGCTCCCGCGCCGGCCGGTGCCGGAGCCGTCGCAGGCGAGCGTCACCGCCCTTCTCGACGGCAACCCTTGGCCCCTGCCCGTGGCGTACGACCTCTCGCACGCGGCCGCGCTCTCCTATGATCGCGCGTTCGTGGCGTTGCTGGCCAAGACCGCCGCGCGTGCGCTGGCGAAGACGCTGGTGCTCGAGGAGGCGACCGAGGACGAGGACCTCGTGGTGCGGCTCCTCGCCAACGCGCTCCACGTGGCAAGCGAGAAGGCGGACACCCGTGCGTGGGGGAGCCTGCCCGGTGAGGTCCGGCTGCTGCGCGTCCGGCTTCCGGAGGGCCGGCACGAGGTGCAGGTCCGGATCGACGGGCCCGGCCGCTCGCGAACTCTGGACCTGGGCTCGGTGGAGGTGCGCCCGGGCCGCGTGACGCTGGCGACCGCGCGCTACTACTGATCGGACGAGCGGTTGGGTGGACGCCGGCGGCCCCAGAGGCGCTCGGCGGCGCGTTGACACCCGGGTCGGCGCCGCCTAGCCTGACGGCATGGTCGCCACCCCGTACGAGCTCGTGCCCTGCACCTTCTGCCGCGCCGAGGTCGAAGAGCGCAGGGCCGTCGAGTACAAGGGCTCCTACTACTGCAGCCGGCAGTGTCTCGATCGCGCCCGCATCGAGGGTCTCGCCGACGAGTGGGAGTTCCAGTACGACAAGAACTTCTAGGCCGGTTCCTCCGCGGTCCCGGCGCTCCCGCCCGACGGCACGTCCCCCGGAGCATCCTCGAGTTTCAGGAACTCCAGCATGTCCTGCGTCAGGATCTCCTGCGCGCGCGGCTCGAGCAGGTCGAGGCGATACTCGTTGATCACCATCACCTGCCGCCCCATGTACTCGCGCCAGCACTCGGCGCAGACGTTGCGCTGGACGCGCTCGCCGAGCTCGTCGGGATACGGCGGGAAGGGAAGACCCTCTGCGGCGCGGCCGCAGCGGGTGCAGGTCAGGACCGCCACCGTGCGCGTCCTCTCCGGTCGCCGCTAGTCACCGACCGCCGCGCCCCCGCCGCCGGGCTCCGGAGTCGCGGACTCCTGCGTGTGGATCGTCTCGAAGTCGCGCACGCTCGCCTCGCGCGGACCGTCGGGCAGTTGGATCGTGACGCGGTCCCCCGCCACCCTGCCGAGCAGCGCCCGCCCGATGGGCGAGCTGATCGAGACCAGGCCGTTTCCCTCTCCGACGAACTCCGGCAGCACGAGGCGGATGTCCATGCGCTCGCCGCCCTCGAGCTCGAGGTCCACCCACGAGCCGAGCGCGATGCGGTCGCGCGGGATGTCACGCGCGCTCAGGCGTCCGATCTCGTTCAGCCGGCGCTGCAGGTGGCTGAGGCGCGCGCGGACGAACGCCTGCCGCTCGAGCGCGGCGGAGTACTCCGCGTTCTCCCGCAGGTCGCCCAGCTCGACGGCCCGCCGGATCTCGCGCGGCAGGTCCACGCGCAGCTCCCGGTCCAGCTCGGTCACCTCACGGGTGATCTTCTGACGCCAGGCTTCGAACATCCGTTCAATATATGCAGTGCCTCCGGCCGGCGTCACGCGGGGCTCGTACAGGAGGCCGGCTGCCCGGCCGGTCGCGTGCGAAGGCCGAGCGCACGCCGTGCGCGCCGCTTGTGCACACGCCGTGCATCGGGCGTGGAAAACCCACGCGCCGCTGTGTGGATCTCGCGTGCACAGCCGCTGGAGAACTCCGCACGTCGCGCGCGCGCAAGCTCCTGCGGGCTTGTCCTCCAGCCCGCCGGCACGCGAAGCAGCCGAAGCCGCGCTCCGTCAACGTCATGCGCACGATCTGGCAAGTTGTTGCCACGCAAAGATTTGACGCAGTGCTGCGGCGCGGCTAACATTGGGGGTCGAGGGTTCGAACGGACCCGAGCCCTGATCCACCGGCCCGCGCGAGCGGTGCCCGAGTGGATCGAGAACCTCGCAAGGGGTGCCGTGCCTCGAAAGGGGCGCGGCCACTCTCCTCGCCGATCAAGACTCTGAAGGACCGGGTGGCTCGCCTTCGGGCGGTGTGCTGAAAGTCCAGGAGAGGAAAAATCGCGGCCCTCGGGCCGTGGTTTGTCGCGAGGAGGGAGGAGTCCCCTCAGGAGGAAACGAAAGCCCAGGGGAGCATCGGGCGACTCCGGCGGCTGCGGCCGGCGGGGCGCAACGGATTCCCGGGGGGAGGAAAGCCTGGAAGTCGGGGCGGGGGCCCCGGGACTTCGGTCCCGAGCGGTTCGCGCCAACGGCAGGCAGGCAAGGCTGCCCGTCGAGGGCAGCCGTGCTCTCCGGGAGGGGAAGGCTTCGAAGGGATGCCCTACGAGCGCTTCCGGCCTTCGGGCCGGTAAGGCGGCGGGAGAAGAGATCGGGCGGCGCTTCGGCGCCGTCCCGTGACGCACCGGGGGGAGGCAACCCCCGGGTGAGTGGGCTCTCGCCAGCCGCATGCGCTGGAAGGGAACGAAACCCCAGGGGAGGGCGCCCGCGCAACGCGCGGAACGCTCGTGCCGCCCAGACTCTGAAGGCGGCCCAAGCCCAGGGGAGGCAGTCGCGGCGGACCTCGCGTCCGGCCGCGGCGGCCGTCGGCGGGGAAGACCCCAGAGCCCGGAGGAAGGGCAGAGGGGGAGCGCCCAACCAGAGGGGCGCTACCGGCAGGCGGCTCGGACTCCGAAGGGCAGGGCAACGTCAGGAGAGGTTCGGAACGCCGGCGACGGCGCTCCGAGGCGGCGCGCGGCGGGCTCTCCGGAGGGGAACCGGGCTCGGGTCCCTCGTCCCTCGCTTCCCGCCGGCTCTCCACCTGCCGCTCGTGACGGGCGGCTCGTCCGAAGTAGTCCCCTCGTCTCCTCCCGTCGTTCCGTTGCCGCGCTCCTGATCCCCCGGTAGACTCTCCAGCATGGCGGAGATCTATCTCGACAACAACGCGACCACGCCCCTGATCCCGGAGGTCCGCGAGGCGATGGAGCCGTTCCTCTGCGGCTGCTTCGGGAACCCCTCCAGCGTCCATCGCAAGGGACGCGAGGCCGCCGAGGCGCTGGAGCGGGCGCGGAGCGAGATCCGCCAGACGCTCGGGGGCGGCGAGTACGACATCGTCTTCACCTCCGGCGGTACCGAAGCCAACAACCTGGCGATCGAGGGGGTGCGGCGGGCGCGGCAGGGTGCACGCCGTCACTTCGTGGCCACGGCCGTGGAGCACGCTTCGGTGCTCGCCGCCCTCGCGCGCCTGCGTGACGAGGGAGCGGAGGTGACGCTCGTTCCCGTGGACTCCTCCGGCCACGTCCGGGTCGAGGAACTCTGGGCCGCCCTGCGGCCGAGCACCGTCCTGCTCTCGCTCATCCACGTGAACAACGAGGTCGGCACCGTACACGACGTCGAGGGGCTCGCCGCCGAGGCCAAGCGTCGCGTCCCGCGCCTGGTCGTGCACGTGGACGGGGTGCAGGCGCTGGGAAAGGTGCCGGTCCATCTGAACCAGGTGGACCTCTACGCCGCCAGCGCGCACAAGCTGCACGGCCCCAAGGGCAGCGGCTTCCTGGCGGTGCGCCGGGGACTGGCCCTGGCGCCGGTGCTCTGCGGCGGGGGCCACGAGGGCGGGATGCGCTCCGGCACGCAGAACGTGGCCGGAGCGGTGGGCTGCGGGCGCGCGGTGGCACTCGCGGAGAGCGAGCGGGAGCGCGCGCTGGGCACGCTCCGCGAGCTCCACGAACGTCTGCGTCGATGTCTCGAGGACGGGTGCGGCGGGCGCCTGAACTCGCCGCCCGGCGGCGTGCCGCACACGACGAACGTGTCGTTCCCCGGGCTGCCGGGCGAGGTCATGCTGCGGGCGCTCGAGGCCCGCGACGTCTACGTCTCGACGGCTTCGGCCTGCACGACACGCAAGCGCGCACGCAGCCACGTCCTCGAGGCGATGGGGCTGCCGACCGAGGTGCGGGAGAGTGCCATCCGCATCAGCCTCTCGCGCTTCACGACCGGCGAAGAGGTGGACGCGGCGGTGGCCGCGCTCCGCGCCGCGCGCGAGGAGCTGCTCCTCCCCCCGGCGGGAAGGCGCCGCGGGGCGGGAGCCGCATGAGCGAGGTCACCCTCGTCCGCTACGACGAGATCGGTCTGAAGGGGAAGAACCGGCGCTTCTTCGAGGGGCGGCTGCGGCGCAACGTGGCGCGCGCTCTGGAAGTGACTCCTGGCGCGGTGTCGCGCGACCGTGGGCGTCTCTTCGTGGAGCGCCGCGGCGGCGAGGTGAGCGCGCAGGAGGCGGAGCGCCGGCTCTCGCGCATCTTCGGCATCCGCTCCTTCAGCCCCGCCGAGCGCGTCGCCGCCGACGAGGCGGCGATCACGGCCGAGGTGCTGGTCCGCAGCGACCGCGCCGTGGCCCGCGGAGCGGCCAGCTTCGCGATCGAGAGCCGCCGGTCGCACAAGGACTTCCCGCTCACCTCGCTGCAGCTGAACGTGCGCCTGGGCCGCGCCGTGCAGGACCGCCACGCGAGGTTGCGCGTGGACCTCGCCCGGCCGGAGTCGAAGCTGCACGTGGAGGTCCGGCGGGAGGCCGCCTACGTCTACGATCGCGTGGTGCCCGGTCCCGGCGGGCTGCCGGTCGGCAGCGCCGGCCGCGCTCTGCTGCTGCTCTCCGGCGGAATCGACAGCCCGGTGGCGGGGTGGATGGCGCTCAAGCGCGGGCTCGCGCTAGACTCCGTGCACTTCCACGCGTTCCCCTACACGGCCCAGGCCGCTCAGGAGCGCGCGGTGGCGGTGGCGCGGGAGCTGGCGCGGTGGCGCGGCCAGGGCGCGCGCGTCCATCTCGTGCCGGTGACGGCGGCGCAGCAGGCGTTCGCGCGGCTCGCGCCCGAGCGCCTGTGGACCCTGCTCCTGCGGCGCGCGATGCTGCGCACCGCCGCCGCGCTCGCGCGACGCCACGGACACGGAGCGCTCGTGACGGGTGACAGCCTGGGGCAAGTGGCGTCGCAGACGCTCGAGAACCTGGCCGCGGCCGACCGCGGCCTGGACCTGCCGGTCCTGCGGCCGCTCGTGGGCTTCGACAAGGCGGAGATCGTGGAGCGCGCGCGGCGGATCGGCACCTTCACGCTCTCGATCCAGCCCTTCGACGACTGCTGCGTGCTCTTCGCCCCGCGCCGGCCCGAGACGCGCGCGCGTCCGGAGGAGATCGCGCGCGCCGAGAGCGCGCTGCCGCTCGACGAGCTCGTGGAGGGCGCCCTCGCGGACGCCCGGATCGTGGAGCTCGAGCCGCGCCCCGAGAGCTACGCGGCGGAGGTCTCGCCGGCCGCGACCCGCGCGAAGCGCACGCGGGCGATGCGCATCCCGTCCAGCTCCTCGACCGTGAACCGGTAGCCGTTCCGCTCCACGACCTCGCCGAGCTCGGGCTTGTGGCCGAGCGCGCTGAAGACGTAGCCGCCGATCGTGTTCAGGTCGGGGTCCTCCTCGTCCAGCTCCACGTTGAGCGCCTGCTCGACGTCCTCGATCAGCGTCAGCCCGTCGATCAGGACCTCGCCGCCCGAGAGCTCCTCGAAGAGCGGCCGCTCGTCCCCGTCCGACTCCTCGCGCACCTCGCCGAAGACGCGCTCCATCAGGTCGCGCAGCGTGACCAGCCCCGCCGTTCCGCCGAACTCGTCGATCAGCACGATCAGGTGCGAGTGGCCTTCCTTCATGCGCGCCAGGAGCCCGTAGATCGAGACGGTCTCCGGCAGCGTCACCGGCGGTCGGGCGAAGGGGGCGAGGTCCACGACCTCGGGCAGGCGCTGGAGCGCGGGCAGGAGGTCCTTGACGTTCAGGATGCCGACGATGTCGTCGAGCGATTCCCGATAGACGGGGAAGCGCGTGAACCCGGAGTCGACGACTCGCGCCAGCAGCTCGTGCTTCGGCAGGTGCAGCGGCAACGCGATGATCTCGGTCCGGGGCACCATCACCTGGTCTCCGCTCAGGTCGGAGAAGGCGAGCGCCCGCTGCACCATGTCCTGCTCTTCGCGCGCGAGGATCCCCGCATCCCGGCTGGCGCGCACGAGCATGTTGATCTCTTCTTCCGAGTGCGCCACGTCGGACGCGCTCACCGGCTGAAATCCGAGCGCCCGCACCACCCCCAGGCCGATGGCGTTCATCGCCCAGATGAAGGGGCGGAACATCTTCTGAAAGACCTCGAGCGGCGTGACCACGATCAGCGACGTCGCCTCGGGCTGCTGCAGGGCGATGGCCTTGGGCGCGAGCTCCCCGAGGATGACGTGCAGGGCGGTGATGATCGCGAACGCGCAGATCACCGCAAGTGTGTGTGCGGCGGCCTCTGCCCAGTCCAGGCCCAGCGAGCGGAACAGCGGCTCGAAGAGTCCGGCCAAGGCGGGCTCTCCGATCCAGCCGAGGCCGATGGAAGCCATCGTGATGCCCAGCTGGCAGGCGGCGATGAACGCATCGAGGTGCTGGCTCGCGCGCTTCAGGGTCGCGGCGAAGGGCCGCCCCTCGCGAACCATCTGCTCGATCTTGGTCCGCCGAACGGCGACCAGCGAGAACTCGGCCGCGACGAAGAAGCCGTTGGCGAGCACCAAGCCGATGACCGCCAGCAACTTCCACAGGAGATCCATGGGCGTGAAACCTACAGGGGAGGCTTCAAATCACAAGCGACGCCGAGGAGCTTCATCCGCTGCCGCAGAAGGGCGAAATGCAATGAAACGCCGTGTTTTTCCATGTATCGCGATCGCCGAACTGGTGCATCGACGCCGACCGACCGGAACGGTGTCCTGGCGATACCACGTTATACCGTATGATCTTCGGCATCGCTGAGTGTGCTCGAGAGGTGACTCAAAGCCGGCCGGTACGCAACCTGCAGTATTTTCCAGCGACGTTGCGGTGCTCGGAAGGCGCCGGGACGTTTCTTCTTCCTCCCCTCCTTCCCCCGCCGCCCTCCGAGTCGGATCTCCTCGGGGGGCGGCACTTTTTCGTGCGCCGGCGATTGAAGGCGTCGCGTGGCCGCGCTACACTGGCCGCGAACCTCCGACCGTCACGGCCACGCATGTCCTCTGGAACCAGCCGACCGTCGTTGCCGGCTGCGGTGCGACGCCTCTTCGTGGCGCTCGCCTGCCTCGCGCCCGGATGCTCCGACGACGCCCGCCCGGCGCCGTCCGAGGTGCCGGTCTTCCCCGGCGCTACGCTGCGGCGCGAGGAGACCGCCTTCCAGCGCCGGCTGCTCGCGCTGATCCTGGCTCCGGGACAGCAGCCGCCGCCCACCCGCATCTACGGCACGAGTGCCTCGTTCTCCGCGGTAGCGGAGTTCTACGAGGATAGGCTCGGGCTCGACAGCCTTCCGGCGCGTCCCTTCGGTGTGGCCTCTCGCATGCAGCAGCTCGCCACGGGGGTGCGAAGCGGTGGCGGCCAGCAGCTGGCGGTGGGGCGGCTCCTGTTCGGCCGTGGAGCTGCGCGAGGCGACTCGCTGCCGGTGTCCGCGGTGGCGGACAGCCTGGAGG
>JBHENL010000037.1:0-4310 GCA_046262075.1 Gemmatimonadota bacterium | reverse complement strand
TGTGGGAGACGAAGCCTGGAGGAGGAACGAGGTGATGCGGAGTGCAGCCGCCGCGTCCGCGCCCTCAGACGCTACCGGCCGCGCTCTCGAGCCGGCGGTCTACCGTGAGCAGCTCGAGTACCGCGATGCGTCGCCGCGCGGTCAGATAGGTGGCGAGGTGCAACGCATCGAGTGCGCGCAGCGCAGCAGAAGGAGAGGCGGACCGTCAAGGAGAGGCTTCGGAGCCGAAGGAGGGCCCGCGAAGCCTCGACCGGGGGACGCATGACCACGTTCCTCCACGACCTGCGGATCGCCGCGCGCTCGCTGCGCAGGGCGCCCGGCCTCGCGGCCGCGGTGGTGGTCACGCTCGCCCTCGGCATCGGCGCCACCACGGCGACGTTCGGCGCCGTCCACGAGCTCCTGCTGCGCCCATTGCCCTATCCGGCGCCGGACCGGCTGATGGCGGTCTGGACGCGCTGGGAGGGCTCCCCGCGCAGTCAGCTCTCGCCGGCCGAGTTCCTGGACTTCCGCGAGAGCGTCGCCGCGTTCGAGGAGCTCGCGGTCTACACCGACGTCCCTCTGGCGCTCACGGGCAGCGGCGAGCCGCAGGTCCTCAAGGGCGCCGTCGTCTCGTCCAGCCTCTTTCCGGCGCTCGGCGTGGAGGCGGCGCTCGGGCGCACGTTCACGCAGGAGGAGAACCTGCCCGATCGGGACGCGGTGGCCGTGCTGTCGGACGGTCTCTGGAGGCGCCGCTTCGGCGCCTCGCCCGACGTGATCGGCCGGCGGATCCAGCTCGAGGGCGAGCCGCACACGATCGTCGGCGTCATGCCGCCGGGCTTCAGCCTGCCGGAGGAGGTCGTCTCCGGCGAGCCCACGGAGCTGTACGTCCCGCTCGGCCTCGACCCTGCGCAGGTGACCAACCGCGGCAGCCATTTCCTCCAGGGCCTCGCACGTCTGAAGCCGGGTGTCACGCCCGCGGCCGGGGCGGCGGCGCTGGCTGCACGTGCGGAGCGGAGCGTCGGGGAGTTCCCGGACGACTACCCGCCGACGATGCGCTTCGAGGCGCTGGCGACGCCGCTGCGCGAGGACGTGGTGGGCGACTTGCGGCCCGCGCTCCTGATCCTGCTGGGCGCCGTGCTGGTCGTGCTGTTGATCGCCTGCGCGAACGTGGCCGGACTGCTGCTCGCCCGCGGCGAGGAGCGCCAGCGGGAGATCGCGGTGCGCTCCGCGCTGGGTGCCTCGCGCGCGGCGCTCGCGCGCCAGCCCGTGGCCGAGAGTCTGCTCCTGGGGCTCGCTGGCGGGCTCCTGGGCCTCCTGATCGCCACGTGGGGGACGAGCGCTCTGTCCGCGGTGCGGCCCGACGGCCTGCCGCGCATGCCGGGCGCGCCGGTGTCGCTCCCGTTGCTCGCCTTCGCACTCGCGCTCTCGGCCCTGACGGGGATCGCCTGCGGCTTCGCCCCAGTCGCGGGCGTCGCGCGGCGCGACCTCGATCGCACGCTCCGCGGCGGGGGCCGCGCGGACGTCTCGGGCGGAGGAAGGCAGCCGGTGCGCGCGGGCCTGGTGCTCGCGCAGCTCGCGCTCGCCCTGCTCCTGCTCGTCTCGGCCGGGCTCCTCACGCGCAGCTTCTCGCGCCTGCTCGCCGTGGACCCCGGCTACGCCACGACGGGGCTCCTGACGGTCGCCGTGTCACTCCCGAGCGCCGCCTACGCCGAGGCATCGCGCGTGCGCGGCTTCTTCCGGGAGACGCGCGAGCGCGTCGCGGCGCTCCCCGGCGTGCGCGCTGCGGGCTGGGTCACGAACCTGCCGCTCGCGAGCTCCCTCGGCGACCTGAACTTCCACGTCGAGGGCCGGCCGGAGCCGGGCGGCGACTCGCCCGACGCCGACTGGCAGGCCGTCACGCCCGGCTACTTCGAGGCGATGCGCATGCGCGTGCTACGCGGCCGCGGGATCCTGCCCACGGACGACGAGCGGGCGCCGGGGGTAGTGGTGATCAGCCGCAGCCTGGCGCGGCTGTACTGGCCGGGAGAGGAGGCGCTCGGAAAGCGCTTCGTTCTGGGTGGGGGTGCGGGGCCCGGGCTGGTGACGGTCGTGGGCGTCGTGGCCGACGTGCGGCACGCCGAGCTGGCGAGCGAGGCCCGGCCGCAGATGTACCTGCCGCAGGCGCAGTTCCTGTTCTGGAACGGCGGCGGGCCGGTCTCCTCCATGACCCTCGTGGTCCGCTCCGAGGGCGAGCCCGCCGCGCTCGCACCCGCGGTCGCGCGGGAGCTCCGCGGACTCGATTCCAACCTCCCCCTCGGCGAGTTCCTCACGATGGAGCAGGTGCGCGCCGCTTCCGTGGCCGCGCCCAGGTTCGCGATGCTGTTGCTGGGGGCCTTCTCCGCCGTGGCGCTGGCGCTCGCGGGTGTGGGCGTCTACGGGCTCGTCTCCCATGCCACCGGGCGCCGCACGCGCGAGGTCGGGTTGCGCCTCGCACACGGCGCCGGCCCCGGCGACGTGCTCCGGCTGCTCGTGGGCGGCGCGCTGCGCCTGGCGGCCATCGGCGTGGGGGTGGGCCTGGCCGCAGCGCTCGTCTCCACGCGGGTCCTCGCCGGCATGCTCTACGGCGTGAGCCCGACCGATCCCGTGACCTTCCTGGGGATCCCGGCGCTCCTCCTGGCCGTGGCGCTCTTCGCCAGCTGGCTGCCGGCCCGCCGGGTGTTGCGCGGGGATCCCATGGCGGCGCTGCGGCAGGAGTAGTGGTGGGCGGCGAGCAGACGGCCCGCGAGGCGGACGAACCGGAGGCCCGCGGCAGGCACGAGCGCATCCAGCGCTGGGACGAGCGCTACGCGCGCGGCGAGGACACCCATGGCTTCGCGCCGGCGCCGCTGCTCGCCGAGGCCGTCGTCACCCTGAACGCCGGCGAAGCCCTCGATCTGGCGTGCGGCGCGGGGCGTCACGCGCTCTTCCTCGCGGAGCGGGGCTGGGGCGTGACGGCGGTGGACGCCTCGCGAGCCGGGCTCGGGCTGCTCGCCGCGGAGGCGACTCGCCGCGGCCTGGCGGAGCGGATCGAGGCGCGCCGCGCCGACCTCGAGGCGGATCCGCCGGAGTTCCACCTCGGAGAGAGCGCATGGGACCTCGTGTGCGACTTCTTCTTCCTGCACCGGGACCTGCTCGACCGCGTGCGGCGCGCCGTGCGGCCGGGGGGGCGGCTGGTGGCGGCGATTCACCTGGCGGATGCGGAGCACCCCTCGGGGAACCGCGCCTTCCAGCTCGTGCCGGGCGAGCTGCACGGGCTCCTCGAGGGCTGGGGCTGGGACGTGCTGCTCTCTCGCGAGGGCCCCTCGCGAGAGGAAGGCCACGAGCTGTGGACCGCCGAGATCGTCGCCCGCAAGCCGGAGAGCGCCGGCCCATCGGCGCCCTTTGCACCGGTGGGCTGACGAACGCACGCCGCCAAGTGCCGCGTCCGCGGCCGACACGGATCGCGACCGTACTGTCCGCTCGTGGGAAGTCCCCATCCCGCAACCGAACAGGTGCTCGCCGTCCAGTCCTCGGCCCGCCTGGCAAGTCTGGTAGCCATGCGAATTTGAACCCTACGCGACCTTTGGCACGCAGCTTGTTCCTGCTCCTCCGAAGCGTCTCCGCGCTGGCGCATCCTTCATTCGGCTGTACCGCGCCTTCATCGCCAACCCCTCCCACCCTTCCGCCTCGAGGCGACCCGGTGCTCGTGGATCCGCTGCTCGAGACCTGTGCGGGTTGTCCCGGCCAGGCGTGGAACAGCATCCGAGCGGGGGGCGCCGGCGTCCTCCTCTGGCTGGCCGGCTGTGCCACCCTCGTCGGGCTCGGCCTCCGTCTCGCCGGGCGCGGCCCGAGGTCCCGGGGCAGCCGCAGTGAGCAGCGGGAAAGGGTTCACCGGCCCTCCCGGACCGTAGATCCCGTAGTGCAGGTGGGGCGAGGTCCCCGCGGCATTGCCGGAGGTGCCGACGTAACCCAGGACGTCCCCCGGTTCGACCCAATCCCCGGCCCCCGCCTCGGCGTAGGCTTCGAGATGGGCGTAGTAGTGCCGCTGGCCTCCCGGGCCGATCACCGTGACCGTGCGGCCGCCGAGCCGATTCTCGCTCTGGCGTGCGACGACCCCGCGCGTGGTGCTGCGCACGGGCGTTTCGCGGGCGGCGAAGATGTCGACGCCCTGGTGCACGCGTCCGCCGGACCGCGGGTCCTCCCAGCTGTCGTAGAGGTCCCCCGACTCGACGCCCTCCACTGGAACCGGCAGCCAGCTCGGCGGGTCCTCCGCGACCAGGCGGGCCGTGAGCATGGCCTTGCGCAGCGTCGGGAACGCCGCGACGAGCAGCGTG
>JBHENL010000036.1:0-5935 GCA_046262075.1 Gemmatimonadota bacterium | reverse complement strand
CCCGCCGCTCGGGCGCGCGGGAGAGGCGGTCGCGGTGCCGGTCGTGAGCGCCGCGGGCGGGAGCATCTCGCAGGTGGCGCTCCTCTACTGGATGTCGCTGCGCGGGGCGGAGCACAGCGTCCGGATCGCGACGCCGTACTTCGTCCCCGACTCCTCGCTCGTGGCCGAGCTCGAAGCCGCCGCCCGGCGCGGCGTGGAGGTGACGATCCTCGTCCCGGGAGAGCACAACGACTCCGCGCTCGTGCGCTACGCGAGCATGGTGCACTACGCCGACCTGCTCGAGGCGGGCGTTCGGATCTTCGAGTACCAGCCCACGATGATGCACGCCAAGGCGGTCACCGTGGACGAGGGCTGGAGCGTGGTGGGCTCGTCCAACTTCGACAACCGGTCCTTCGACCTGAACTACGAGATCACGCTGGCGATCCCCGACTCGGGACTGACGAGCCGGTTGCGCGAGGTCTATGAGGCCGATCTGGCGAAGTCCAGCGAGGTCACGTTGGAGGACGTGCGGGAGTGGTCGGTCTTCGAGCGCGCGCGGAACCGCCTCGCCTACGCCCTGCGCGAGCAGCTGTAGGACCGCTCAGCCGCCCGTCTCGACGTCCCGGTCGTAGACCCAGATCGCCTCGTCCTGCAGCGTCCGAGGGCCTGCCGGCTCTGCAGCGGACCACTCGTGGCGACCGGCCTCGGCGGAAGCATTCGCATGCTCCAGGTCGCGCTCTGCCTGTCGGAACCAGTCGTTCCAGCGATTGGGCATCCTCGAGCTTGAGCGGACTGGGTGCAGTCGGCCATGTAGCGTGACCGCACGGAGGGCTAGGTGCCTCCTGCCCCCGCGGGGGGGCTCGCAGCCTGTCGCCGTGTGCCGCTGAAGAGGCCTTCGCGGATCGCCACCTCCGAGGTCGAGGCCGAGGCCGCTTCGACCACGGTCCCCACCTCGCGGGTCCAGGGCTGCAGCGTCCCCGAGAGCTCGACCTGCCCGCCCGCACGCTCCACCCGGATCCGGATCGGCTTCCCCATCCGTGTCCCGCTGCGCAAGTCCGCGAGGACCGCCAGCAGCGGGAGCAGGTTGTCGGGCGAGACGGGCAGCTGGTTCACCTCCACCAGCCGGTCCCCCCCGCGCAGGCCCATCCGGCCCGCGATGCTCTGCGGCTCCACGTTGCGGAACCGGTAGACGCCGCCGCTGTCGGCGACGAGCGCCGCGCCGAGGTTCAGCTCCTCGACCTCCCGGGTGACGAGCTCCAGGCCGGCGGCGGCGAGGATGCCCCGGGCCGGCAGCGGCGACCCACCGGCGATCGCCGAGGCGTACAGGGCGCGCGCGGGCGGACCGCCGAGCTGGACCGCCCGGGCGACGATCGAGTCGTACGGCACGGCCCGTCCGGCGACGGCCTCCGCCTCGAGCACGCGCACGAGCGAGTCCGCGCCCGCGACGTTCCCCGATCCGCGACGCATCTCGACGTCGAGTGCCAGCGCGGCCAGCGGGCTCTTCAGCGCCACGACCTCGGACGCGCGCCGGTCGGGACCGCGAGTGGCTGCGGCGCTGGCGGTCTCGAGGTTCGCGCCCGCGACGTCGGGATGGTCGGCGAGCGTCTCCAGGTCGCGCGCGATCTCCGCGTACAGCTCCGCGCGGGGGAGCACGGTAGCGCGTGACAGCGCGAGCCGGGCGGCGTGCTCCGCCAGCCCTTCGACGAACCAGAGCCCGCGCGTGCTCACCGGCCGGTCGATGGGCGGCCGGTCGAGCTCGGCCGGCGGGAAGAGCCAGAGCGTCCAGGCGTGTGCCAGCTGGTGCGCGAGGAGCCCGGGGATGCCGGAGCGCCGCACACGCGCGCCCTCGATCCGCGGCAGGTAGTAGGCGGACCCGCGGAAGAGTGGAGATCCGCCCAGCCCGGTCGTGGCCGGGTCTACGAAGTGGACGAAGAACGTGTACTCGGGATAGGCCGAGGAGCCGAACACTCGGCCTTGAGCGGCGGCGACCTCCTCGACCACCTCCATCAGCGAATCGGGGTCGAACGTCTCGGGCGCGACGAGGACCAGGCGGTGCTCCACCCCGCGAACCGTCTCGCGGTCCTCACGCAGGCGAGGCCCGTAGGCGCAGGCCGACTGGGCGAGCTCGTAGGCGTTCGCGGCGCGGTACCGCGCGGGTCCGAGCTCCTCGAGCGAGCAGATCGCCGGCCAGCCGGGCCCGAGCTCGAAGGTGAGCGAGACGGGGTGCGTCTCCAGGCCACGGAGATAGCCGAACGCGACCGTGCCGGTGAAGTATCCGCCCCGCGCGGTCAGCTCCGAGATGAGCGAGCGCTTGAAGCCGTCGGGGCGGACGGGGTGCAGCGTGTACCCGACAAGGAAGTACGGCGCCCGGCGTGGGTAGACGCGCCACAGGTTGGGCCCGATGCGCCGGACGGGCAGCTCGGCCGTCGCGCGGTCGTAGGCGCGCACGTCCTCGACCCATTTGCCGGGCTCGATCGGCCGGAAGTCGCCGGGCAGCCAGACCGGGAACGTGAAGTCGAGCGAATCGCTCTGCAGGTTCTCGGCGACGAGCGTCACCCGCAGGAGCCCGCCCTCCTCGCCGGCCTTGACGTAGTAGCGGAGCTCGGGGCCCGGCGCGGGTGGGGTGGTCTCACGCGCGGCGCAACCAGCCAGGAGCAGCCCTGCGAGGAGGAGCACCGCCGGAGCACGGCACGGACGACGGATGGATCGCAATCGCAGCATGCGGATCTCGCGCGGATGCGTGGGAACCCCTCTCGGCCGCGTCCGCCCCGCACGCCGAAGATACCGAACCCGCCACCTCCGTTTCAACGTGCGGAGGTCTGCCGCCACGATTTCACCAGCCGCTCCAGCAGCCGGCGGCGGCGTGTTTCCTCGCGCGAGTTTCCGCGGGTGCATGAAGGTTTCATGCGACGCGACAGCGACCATGCGGAACGTCGTCCGATGAGCTGCGACGGCTGCCCGCAAAGGTTTGCTCATCGCGCACGAGATCACGACTCCACGGCCCCGGCCTTGCTTGCGGAGAAAGACCCCCACGCGGCTGGCGGCACGCAGCTCCCAGCTCGCGGGCCGCCGCTCGCAATGCCCAGAAATTCCCTGCCTGCAACGCACCTGCCTTCGGAGGAGTCGGATCCATGCTGAAGCACGTCGTACTCGCCA
Source organism: Gemmatimonadota bacterium (assembly GCA_046262075.1). Taxonomy (GTDB): domain Bacteria; phylum Gemmatimonadota; class Gemmatimonadetes; order JACCXV01; family JACCXV01; genus JBHENL01. Next base: position 2,800 of record JBHENL010000036.1, on the reverse strand, counting down.
CCCTCGCGGCGGTGGCGTTCGCCGCATGCTCGGACGACGACTCGAACGGTACGGGTCCCGGCCCGAGCGATCCGAGCTCCAACGCAGTCTACGTGCAGACCAACGCTGCGGACGAGAACGCCGTGATCGCCTTCCGCCGGGCTGGCGACGGGAGGCTCGCACCCCTCGGCACCTTTTTCACGGACGGGCAGGGCACCGGCAACCCACGCCTCGGCTCGCAGGGTTCGGTGGTGCTGAGCGAGGATGGCGGCTTCCTCTTCGTCACCAACATCGGGAGCAACGAGATCTCCGCCTTCGCCGTGACCGAGGACGGTCTCCGGCTGGTCGACAAGGTCGATTCCGGAGGTGAGATGCCCTACAGCATCGCCCTGCGCGGGGACCTGATGTACGTCCTCAACAACGGCGGCAGCGGGAACGTCACGGGGTTCAGGGTGAGCTCGGAGGGCGAGCTCTCGCCGATCGAGGGCTCCACGCGGGCTCTGAGCGGCCCCGACACGGACCCGGCTCAGGTGTCGTTCAGTCCGGACGGGGCCACGCTCGTCGTGACCGAGAAGGCGACCGACCGGATCGACACGTATGCCGTAGGGGCGGATGGTCTCGTACAGGGACCCGTGGTGCACGCCTCGAGCGGTGGTACGCCATTCGGCTTCGCCTTCACGTCCGGCGGCGTCTTCGTGGTCACGGAGGCGTTCGACGCGGCGCCCGGTGCGGCGGCGGCATCGTCGTACACCCTCTCGGGGGCTGCTGGATTTCAGCTGATCAGTGGGACCGTCCGCGACACGCAGACCGACGTCTGCTGGACGGTGATCACGAACGACGGGCGCTTCGCATACGTGACGAACTTCGGCAGCGGCACGATTTCGAGCTACACGATCGCCGGGGACGGCAGCCTCACGCTGCTGGCGGCCGAGGCAGGCAGGACGGGCCCCGGGCTGGGACCGCGCGACGAGGACCTGAGCGAGGACGGCCGCTTCCTGTACGTGGTGGATGTCCTCACGCAGGCGATCAGCGCCTTCGAGGTCCGGGCGGACGGCAGCCTGGCGCCCGTAGGGACCTTCGGCGGCTTGCCGACGACGGTGGCCGGCCTCGCCGCCAACTGATGCCGGAGGCGACACTGCCGGTCCGCCGCTGCGCTCGAGGCATTGTCAGGGCGGGCGCCGCTCTCCGTCACGCCTCGAGCGGTGAGGCCTCACAGGCGTGGCCCTGACGCGGCCACGTGATGCCGTAGTCGCGCATCTTCCGCCACAGCGTCGTGCGGCTCATCCCCAGAATGTGGAGCGCGCGTTCCCGCCGGCCTTCGGCCGACTCCAGCGCCGTCAGGATGGCCGCGCGCTCGTCTGCCGCCGCGATGTCCGCCCGGTAGCGCGGATCTTCCGCACGGGCGCCCCAGGCGCCCGTGCGGACTTCGGCCGGCAGGTGCTGGGCCTGGATACGGTCGCCGTCGGCGCGGATCGCCGCGCTCTCCAGTACGGCGAACAGCTGCCGGACGTTACCCGGCCAGGCGTAGCCGCGGAGCATGCGCACCGCGAGCGGCGAGCAGGTGAAGGGGCGCGACCACGGCCCGCGCGCGTCGGCACGCTCGAGCGCTGCCTGGATCAGGAGCGGGATGTCACCCTGACGCGCCCGGAGCGGCGGAAGCCCGATCGCGAAGACGTTCAGCCGGTAGAAGAGATCGTCCCTGAAGCGGCCCTCTGCCACCTCCTTCGGAAGGTCACGGCTCGTGGCCGCGATGACGCGGACGTCCACGCGGATGGACCGCACGGCGCCCACGCGCCGGACCTCCCGCTCCTGAATCGCCCGCAGCAGCCGCTGCTGGAGAGGCCCGCCCACGTCCCCGATCTCGTCGAGGAACAGCGTGCCGCCCGCGGCGGCCTCGAAGAGGCCGGACTTGTCGTGCACGGCGCCCGTGAACGCCCCCCGCACGTGGCCGAAGAGCTCGGACTCGAGCAGCCCCTCGGCCAGCGAGGCGCAGTTGACAGCCACGAAAGGCCCTCGGGCGCGCGGCGAGAGCTCGTGCACCGCGCGCGCGACCAGCTCCTTGCCAGTGCCGGTCTCCCCGGTCACCAGCACGTTCGCGTCCGTCGGCGCGACGCGCTGGATGGCGTCGAAGACGTGCTCCATCGCTGCGCACTTGCCGATCATCCCGGACACCGGCGCTCCGCGCGGGTCGAGCACCGGCCGGCGCTCCAGCAGCTCCGCGACGCGGGAGCTCAGGACGTCGGGCTCCACCGGCTTCATGAGAAAATCGTCGGCCCCGAGGTGCAGCGCGCGCACCGTGCAGTCCACCGTGCCGAAGCCGCTGATCATCAGGATCGGGACGCGTTCTCCCTCTCGTCGCAGTCGCTCGACCACGGACAGCCCGTCCGGGCCCGGCATGCGCAGGTCGAGGAGCAGGAGGTCGCAGGCGGCCCGGCGGACGGTGTCGATGGCCTCGGAACCGTCGGCCGCGGACAGGACGTCGTACCCGTCCTGCTGCAGCAACGCGATGGTGGAGAGCCGGAACGCGCGATCGTCGTCGGCAACCAGAATGCGAGCCGTCCTCCCTTCCGCCATCGCTACCTCCTGGGGGGTGGGTCTTCTTGGATGCTTGGGCGCCGCGGCCTGGCCGTATCCTTCACGTACGTCCTCGGTTCAACGAATCCGCGGCCCGCGGCATTCCGGCCGCGGAAGGACCACGACGCCCTTCTCCCCTTTCCGCCGTTTCGTCTCGCGAGCCTGGTTCGGCGGCAGCCGGAGCAGCGGACGTCGACACGAGGTCGATCCGGAAGCGCGCGCCTCGCCCGCCCTCGCGGTTCGAGGC
>JBHENL010000035.1:0-8243 GCA_046262075.1 Gemmatimonadota bacterium | reverse complement strand
TCGCGGAGATCCCCGTGGTCGTGCTCTCGGCGGTCCCGAACGTCTCCGACCGCGCCGCCTCCCTGCAGGCCGACGCCTACCTCCAGAAACCCGTGGACCTGGACGATCTGCTCCAGACGGTCGGGCGCTACTGCGGCGAGGACGCCCTCCCGGGCTGACGCTCTCCGAGCGCCGGGTCCGACTGAGCCGGCGTGCTCCGTTACGCGCCGGGTTCCGGCCGGAGGTAGAGGACCTCGGGGCCCGCCGGCGGCGGCAGACCGGGAACGGGAGCGCGCCGCGGCGTCCAGTCCACCTCCCCCGGGAACACCACCGTCGAATCGGGGCGGACGCCCAGGAGCGGCCAGCCGAGTGCCGTGGGCGTCTCGTTCGGTGCCTCCGGCAGCCCGTGGCGCCGGCCCGAGCCGTCCCAGCGAGCCGACAGCCGGCCGGCGTGCGCCGAGGCCTGAAGCTCCGCCGGCGTCGCCGTCACCGCCGCCAGCGGCAGGCCCCAGGACTCCTCGGCGCCACGCTCGCCGGAGGTCGCTGCCCGCCGGTCGTCCAGCCGGAATACGTGGTCGTCGCCGACGAACCTCGCCGCCGCGGCGCACGCGAGGATGTTGACCTCCTGGTTGGGCGTGAGCGCGAGCACCTTGCCGATCCCCTTGAGGTCCGTCTCCTCGAGGAAGTCCGGGTCCGTCGCGTCACCCTGGTGGGCCGGGAAGCCCGCGGCGCGCGCCGCGGCCACCTCGCCTCCGCTCTTGTCGACCAGCCTCACCTGGACCCCGCGACTCGACACCTCGCGCGCCACGAGGCGCCCGAGCGCGTTGGCGCCCACGATCAGGAGCCCACGCCGCTCGCCCTCGTACACCCCGAGGGCCCGCGCGAGTGTCCGCCCCAGCACGCCGTTCAGCAGGACGGTCGTGACGATCACGAGGAACGCCGTCGGCACGAGCACGGCCGCGTCGCTCCGGCCCTCCTCCTCGAGGACCTGGGAGAGCAGGAAGGCGAAGGACGCCGCGACCACCCCGCGCGGTGCGGTGAGCGCCAGCAGCGTCTTCTCGCGGATCGACAGCTCGGTCCCCAGGGCGCTAACGAAGACGCTCGCCGGGCGCACCGCGAGCATCATCACCCCCACGAGGACCAGCCCCGGCCGGAGGACGTCGCCGAGCGAGCGCAACGGGACGTTCGCCGCCAGCAAGATGAAGAGCACCGAGAGGGCGACGACGGTCACCTGCTCGTGGAACGCCGAGATCTCCTTCTTGTACGGGAACGAGGTGTTGCCCAGCACCAGCCCGGCGACCGTGACGCAGACGAGCCCCGACTCCCGAAAGACCGATTCGGCGAGCCCGTAGAAGAGGAGGATCACGGCGACCCCCGCCAGGCCCCCGATCTCCTGCACGTGATGGCCCAGGAAGAAGCGCCGCCGGAACCCCAGCGCGACGACGGAGCCCGCCGCCAGCCCCAGCGCCCCGCCGAGCAGCACACGGGAGCCGAAGAGCGCGGCTGTGGAGGCGAGGCTCGGCTGCTCCGCCAGCACGAGCTCGAGCACGAAGACGGTGAGGATCACCCCCAGCGGATCGATCAGGATCCCCTCCCATTTGAGGATCGAATGCAGGTTCTCCTTGATCGGGATCCGCTTGAGGAGCGGGAGGACGACGGTCGGGCCGGTGACGACCATCAGCGCTCCGAAGAGCACGGCCACGCTCCAGCCCACGCCCAGGATCGCTCGCGTGGCGAGTGCCGTGAGCACGAAGGTCGTGAGGAGCCCGACGGTGAGCAGGTGCAGGACCATTCGCCCGTGCGCGCGCACTTCCGCGAGGCGGAGGTGCTGGGCGCCGGCGAAGAGGATCACGGCGACCATCAGCTCCACGTAGGTCGGGAGGTTGGCGATCACGGCCGGCTGCACCCAGCCCAGGAGTCCCGGCCCCAGGAGCACGCCGAAGGCGAGCAGGAACACGATGCTCGGCAGGCTCAGCCAGGCGGCGACGAGCTGCGCCAGACCGCCGCCCAGCAGCGTGAAGACGAACGTCGCCAGCGGCTGGTGGATCACGGCCGCGCCTCGGGCCTCGGGCGACGCGAGCTCACGCCCCCGCGCTTCGAGGCGCCGCTGCCGCCTGCGCGCCCGCGGCGGGGCCGCCGGAGGGGCATGCGGCGGCCGGCGGCGCGCTGCTCAGGAGCGTGGCACGTGACGTGCGATGGGAATGACGCCGAAGGCCGGATCGGCCGGCTGCGAAGCGTGAACTCGTCCAACGGAGAGGAACGTGGCCTCGCAAAAGAGAGACACGAATGGCCGAATCCCGGCCAACGGATCCGCCCGGAGCTGGGAAGTCGAGATCTGCCTGACCCCGAGCCGGGTCGTCCTCGAGCGCGCACGCGCGCGCAGCCCGCGCGAGGCCGTCGAGGCCGCGCTCGCGACGCGCCGGCTGGCTCCTCTCGCAGTCCGCGGCGTGGCGGCGTACCCACTGCGCGACGGCAAGGTGGCATAACCTCCGCAAGTCGCCTGCTTCCGCGCTCCCGCGCGCGCGGGAGCGCAAGAGTCGCCCGCGGAGCGGCGCCTTGTCAACGCGATGGAGAGCGGATGGAAAGCCGGGGGGCTGCCCGGCCCGCCGCGCGGACTCCGAGCTCAGTCCTCTTCCGGCCGCGACCCGTCGGCGAGCGCGGCGAGGAGACGGTCGACGTCCTCGGCGCAGTTGTAGTGGACGAAGCCGGCCCGTAGCAGCCCTTCGGGCTCCAGGCCCAGGCGCCGCACGACCTCCAGCGCGTAGAAGTTCCCGCTCCAGACAGGGATCCCCCCGTCGCCCGGCCGCGTGTCGAGGAACGCCGCACCCGAGGCGAGTGCCGGGAACCGCGCACGCAGCGTGCCCACGTCGAGACTAGCGTCCGGTTCCCCGCGTCCACCGGCGACCACGCTCCGCGCGGCGGTCGTCAAGGCGCCACCACCACCAGCGAGCGCCGCATCGGGACGGCGGAGGCGGGACACAGGCCACGCACCTGCTCGGAACCGGGGAAGCTCGCCTCCACGTGCTCGCGGGCGGCGGGCTCCCAGCCGCGGCGCGCGAAGAACCCTTCGGCGTGCTCCGTGAAGAGCAGCGCCTCCCGCGCGCCCTCGACGCGCGCCGTCTCCAGGAGGTGGCGCAGCACGCGCTCTCCGAGCCCCCCGCCGCGCAGCTCCGCGCGCACCGCGAGCGAGCGCACGAGGATCACCCCGTCGCCGAGCTCGTAGGCGCCCGTCGCGGCCAGCGCCGCTACCGGGCCCGAGCGGCGGATGCCGAAGAGGCGAGCTCGCCCGGCCGCGAGTGCGTCCTCGTCGAGCCCCGCGCCGGACAGTCCCGCGGAGGCGAGGAGCTCCGCCACGAGGGATAGCTGAGCCGTGCCCAGCTCCTCGACCCCAGGGCTCGGCCCCGCCGACTTGCGCGCCGAGATCAGGTCGCTCACGAGATCCACCCCCTCTCCGGCGCCGCAGCACGCCTCCTCCCCCGGCGGCCCGCTAGCGGGGCCGGCGTTGCGCTCCAGCCGAACGTCGACGAACCCGGCTTCCGCCAGCCCCCGGGCGTAGGCTTCCTCGGTCATCGCGCCGGCCACGCAGGCGCTCCAGCTCGCGAGATCCCTCCGCCAGGCCGGCGGCGGCTCGGCCGACCCGGGAAGCAGCACGTCGGCCACCACGAACCTGCCGCCGGGTCGCAGCACGCGGTAGGCCTCTCGGAAGGCGGCGGGCTTATCGGGTGATAGGTTCAGGACGCAGTTCGAGACGATCACGTCCACCGAGGCATCCGGCAACGGCAGCGCTTCGATCTCGCCGTGCAGGAACTCCGCATTCTCGACTCCAGCAGCCGCGGCGTTGCCGCGCGCCAGGTCGAGCATCTCGGGGGTCATGTCCACGCCGATCGCGCGTCCTGCGGGACCCACCATCCGGGCGGCGCGGAGCACCTCGGCTCCCGAGCCACTACCCAGGTCGAGCACGGTCTCCCCGGCCCTGATCTCGGCGAAGGCGAGCGGGTTGCCGCACCCGAGGTCGAGCTCGCGAATCCCAACGGCCGGCGGAACGCCCCTCGAGACGGTCCCGTGGAAAGCCGCGATCTCCACCCCGTCGGAGCCGCACCCGCTGCCACAACCGGTACCCCCCCGCGCCACGGCGCCGTATCGCTCGCGCACGGCTCGCAGCACGTCGCGCGGCATGGGCTCGGAGACGTCCGTACTCGCGCGAGCGCCGGAATCCCGCTCCGCCGGCGGCATGGCCAGACGGTTTCCTTCCACCACGGTCTCTTGCGCCGCCCGCGGCGCGGCGGAGCCTCGACAGCAGCCGCTCATGTCTGCACCCTCCAGGTGAAAAATTGACGCTTGTCGAATTATCCTCTCCAAAAAAATGCGAGCGCGAAGAGCTCACAGCTCGGCGAGCGCCCGGCGCACCTCCTCGAGGGCCTGGCGGTCCGCGCGGTAGTGGATCCACGTCCCCCGCCGCTGCGCCCGCACGAGCCGCGCCTGGCGGAGGGTCTTCAGGTGGTGCGAGATCGTCGGCTGGCCCACGTCGAAGCAGCAGGCGATGTCGCAGACGCAGGTGTCGTCCGGCGCCGCGAGCAGCTGGCTCAGGATTCCCAGGCGCGTGGGATCCGCCAGGGCCTTGAGCCTCGCGCTCAGCGCGTGGCGTTGCGTCCGGGTCGTCTTCAGCACCTGCGGAACCCTCCGATCGAGACGCGTTACGTTGCGGGATGATTCGATGATTGTCAATATGATTCCTGGGCCGTCCCTCGCTGGGTTTTCCTGCTCGGCGACCGCCAGGGGCCCGGTCCAGCCGGGGAGGGCCACCCTGGAAATCGAGCGCCGGCGCCTTAGACTCGGAAGCGAGGCACGCATCGCACCGGAGAGGTGGTCGCATGGCTCGGGAGGCTCAGCGGCAGGACGTCGCGAATCGAGGCGAGCGAGCCCCCGTCCGGGCGCCGGACCGCGCGCGGTCGTCCGCCCTGCAGGACGGCTTCGAGGCGGGAGCGATCGGCGCGGTGACCGTCGCCGCCTGGTTCCTGCTGATCGACGCGCTCTCGGGGCGGCCGTTCTTCACGCCCTCGTTGCTCGGCACGGCCCTCACCCGGGGAGTGGCCGCGGCCGTGGAGAGCCGGGAGATCGCGGTGGGGATGGTGTACGCCTACACCGGGATCCACTTCGCGCTCTTCATCCTGTTCGGCATCCTGGTCGCCAGCCTGGTCATCCAGTACGAGCGCACGCCCGCCATCGGCTACCTGCTGGTCCTCGCGGCGGTGATCTTCGAGCTCGGCTTCCTCATCCTCATCCTGGGCTTCGCCGAGCCGCTGCTCGCTGAGATCCCCTGGTGGGCGGTCCTGACGGGCAATCTGCTGGCGCTGCTCGCGATGGGGGCCTACTTCCGCGCCCGACACCCGGAGCTCAGGTCGCTGCGGATGCTCGTGGACTGAGAGGCCGCCGCACCCGCAGTCTCCGGGAGGTGGACGGTCACCGAGCGCTCCCGCGACGGGATCGCCAGCGGGCCGCGGAGGACGCGCATGGAACTCCTGGTTCGCCCGGAGGTCTTCGCCGCCTTCCCCGGGCTGCGGATCGCGGTCGCGGTGGCCCGCGGAGTGGACAACCTCGCGCCGCGTCCGGCCGTGGAAGCGGGCTGGCGCGCCGCGTGGGCCACCGCCGGCGCAGCCGCCGCGCAGCACGGGAACGCGCAGTCGCACCCGCGCATCCTGCCGTGGCGCGAGCGCTTCCGCGCGCTCGGTGTCCCTCCGAAGCAGTTCCCCAGCTCGGCCGAGGCGCTGCTGCGCCGGGCGATGAAGGGGGGTGAGCCGTTCCGGATCAGCCCACTGGTCGACTTCTACAACACGGTATCGCTCCGCCACGGCCTCCCGGCGGGCGGCTTCGACCTCGCACAGCTCCGCGGCCCCCTCGAGCTGCGTCGCACCCGCGAGGGCGACAGCTTCCAGCCGCTCGAGGGCGGGTCCCCAGAGCCACTCGGCGCCGGCGAGATCGCCTATGCCGACGGATCCGTCGTCCTCACCCGTCACTTCGTCTGGCGCCAGGCGCGTACGGGTCTGATCGCCCCGTCCACCCGTGACGTGATCCTCGTCTCCGAAGCGCTCGGCGAATTGCCCTCCGGCGCCGCGGAGGCGGTGCTCGCCGACCTCCGCGGCGGGCTTCGCGAGCTCTTCGACGCCGCCTCCGGGTGCGGGATCGTGGACGAGCGGAGCGCGTCCTTCGCGTGGTAGCGGCGGGCGGGGAGACGCGCCGCGCGGACCTGCGGCTCCGGCGCGCGCAGCTCGCCGACGGGCCCGCGCTGCTGCGCCTGGTCGACGCGCTGGCGGAGTACGAGCGCCTGGCGCCGCCGGACGCCGCCGCCCGCGCGCGCCTGCTGCGTGACGCCTTCCATGATCCACCGCGTATCGAGGTGCACCTGGCGGAGCTCGACGGCACGGCCGTGGGCTATGCGCTGTCGTTCGAGACCTACTCGAGCTTTCTGGCGCTGCCCACGCTCTTCCTCGAGGACCTCTTCGTCCTGCCCGAGCACCGCGGCCGCGGCATCGGCAGAGCGCTGTTTCTCCTCCTCGCGGAGGACGCGCGGCGCCGGGGCTGCGGGCGGATGGAGTGGAGCGTCCTCACCTGGAACGAGCCGGCACTGGGCTTCTACGACCGGCTCGGCGCGCGGCGGATGGAGGAGTGGGTGACCTACCGGCTCACCGCTGCCGAATTGGAGCGGCTGGCTTCCTCCGGCTGAGACCGCGAGGCGTCTCCCAGCGGCCGCGCGCTCCCCCCGTATCGGACTGCGGTCATCTCCGCCAGGATCGCCAGCGCTGTCTCGGCCGGCCCGCGGCCGCCCAGATCCAGGCCGATCGGCCCACGCAGCCGAGCGATCTCGTCCTCGCGCAGCCCCGCGGCGCGCAGCCGCTCCCGGCGCGCGGCCTGCGTGCGCCGCGACCCGATCGCACCCACGTAGCGCGCCGGCGAGCGCAGTGCGGCGATCAGTGCGGGATCGTCGAACTTGGGATCGTGCGTCAGGACGCAGACGTAGGTCGCCGCCGTGAGGCCGACCTGGGCGAACGCCCCCTCGGGCCAGCCCAGCACGAGCCGGTCCGCGTCGGGAAAGCGCTCGCGTGTGAGGAAGGCGCTCCGGCCGTCGGCGACGACCGTGACGAACCCGAGCCCGCGCGCCAGCCGCACGAGCTCGGCCGCCACGTGTGCGCCGCCGAAGACGACGAGCGTGGGCGGCGTCGGGAAGACCTCGAGGAACACCTTGAGCTCGCCCCCGGAGGGGCTCCGCAGGGTCTCGGTCCGGCTCGCCTCCCGGGCCAACGCGTCGCGCGCGACGCGTGTCACGTCCGGCGCCGACTCCTGCAGCTCACGCGTCGTGGCGGCGGCTCGGTCGCCCGCTCCCGGCGGAGACGGTGCCCCGCGGGCCGCACCCTCGCGCGGGACGACGAGCGCCGCGCCGGGAGGCCCGGTGGCAGTCTCCACGACGGTGGCCACGACGCAGCCCTCGCCGCCGCGCGCCGCGGCCAGGATCTCGGGCCGGACGCGCGGCTCGGCGTAGACCTGGATCGTGCCGCCGCAGGGCAGGCCCGCCTCCCAGGCGCGCTCATCGCTCACGCCGAAGGTCTCGAGCCGTGGAGCGCCGGTGGCGATGGACTCGACCACGGCCGCGGCGACGGCGGCCTCGACGCAACCGCCCGAGACCGATCCGGCCAGTTTGCCGGAGCGCGTCGCGAGCAGGGTCGCGCCGGGCAGTCGCGGAGCGGAGCCGGAGACGGCGGTCACCACGGCCCGACCGATCGGCTCGTCCGCCGCCGAGATCGCGGCGTAGTCCTCGAGGACGTCGCGCATCAGCCTTCCCTCCGCAGCGCGTCGAGGTCGCGGCGCGTGTCGACGTCGGGGTTGGAACCCCGGACGTCGATCCGCACCACGGCATCGGCTCGAAGCACGTCTCGCAGCCCCGCGTCGCCTGCGAGCTCGTTCGCCAGTGCCCACACCGACCGATCGAGCAGCACCGGATGCCCGGGCTCCTGCGGCGCTCCCGCGTAGCGCGGCCGCACGACCGCCGCGGCTCCCGAGCGCCAGGCGGCCACGAGCCCCGCCACCACGTCGCCGCGGACGCGCGGCTGATCGGCGAGGAAGACCAGCGCCGCCGACACGGGCTGCGGCTCGACCTCCGCCAGCGCCTCGAGCCCGACGCGCAGCGAGACGCCGAGCCCCGCCTCCGTTCCCGGCTTCGCCACGCTGCGGATGCCGCGCTCTGCCAGGATCGAGGTCAGCCGCGTCTCACC
>JBHENL010000034.1:0-7432 GCA_046262075.1 Gemmatimonadota bacterium | reverse complement strand
CCACGACGTACATGTCCTGCGTCTGCGGGCTGTAGGCGGCCGGCGACCATTCCGATCCGCCATTGGCGCCCGGCAGCATGCGGGTGCCCTCGGGGGTCGGCTGAGCGAACATGTTCTCCTGGGGCACGAAGGCCTCGGAGCGGGTGATCAGCTCTCCCGTCTCCCGGTTCAGCACGTACACCCATCCGGTCTTTCCGGCGTGGCCGAGCGCGGGGATGGTCTGGCCGTCCTTCTGCACGTCGAAGAGGATCGCCGGGCTCACCGCGTCCAGGTCCCACACGTCGTGCGGGATGTGCTGGTGGAACCACTTCATCGCGCCCGTGTTGACGTCGAGGGCGACGGTGGACTCGGAATAGAGATTGTCGCCCGGGCGCTGGGACCCGTCGAGGTCCGGCGAGGGGTTGCCGGTCTGGATGAACAGCGTCTCGCTCTCCGCGTCGAGAGCGGGAGTCATCCACATGGAGGCGCCGCCGCGCTGCCAGGAGTCGCCCCAGCGCGCCAGCGCCGCCCTCTCGGCCTCGATGTCGCGGTGCAGGTCGTCTCCCGAGGGCGTGGTGGTCTTCCACTCGCCCTCCCAGCCGGTCTCGGGGATCGTCCAGAAGCGCCACTTGGCCGCGCCCGTCTCGGCGTCCAGCGCGTCGACGTGGCCGCGGATCCCGTACTCCGCGCCGGACGTGCCCACGATCACCATGTTCTTGTAGACGAGCGGGGCCAGCGTGAACCCGTAACCCGCCTCCGGGTCGGCGATCTGCTCGTCCCAGACCACCTCGCCCGTGCGCTGGTCGAGGGCGATCACGCGCGCGTCGAGCGTGGCCACGTACACCTTGCCGTAGCCCAGCCCGACGCCGCGGTTGTTCGGGCCGCAACAGAAGATCGTCGTCCCGCCGCGGTGGTTGTAGCGCCAGATCTCGCGTCCCGTTCGCGAGTCGATCGCGATCACGTTCGAGAACGGGGTGGTGACGTACATCACACCGTCGAGGACGAGCGGCGTGGCCTCGAACGACCCGATGACGCCCGTCTGAAAGATCCAGCGCGGCACCAGGTTCACGACGTTCTCGCGATTCACCGCGGTCAGCGACGAGAACCGCTGGTTGTTGTACGCGCCACCGTAGGTGATCCAGCTTCTCCCGTCCGTTCCCGCCCCGCGCAGCATGTCGTCGGTCACGCTCGTGAACTGCGGCTCGGCGGGCGTGCCCGCCTCCGCCGCCGCCGTCGTGTCCCCTGCCGCCGGAGCGCCCTCGTCCGTGTCCGCCGCGGGCTGGCAGCCGACGAGCAGAGCCGCGAGCGCCAGACCGGGCCAAGCGAGCAAGCGCCATCCGCTAGTCATACCGTCCGTTCCCCCTTGGTGTGTGACCGACCCAGTGACCTGCGCGAAACCCCGCGTCGCGTGCCCTGCTCCGGCGCGTCTTCGTCGGCGCCGGCTCTCTCCCTCGTGCATCGAGGTCCCGACCCTGCATGAGCCTCGGAGCGCCGGCCGCGGACTCCGCACGTACGAGCGGGTTGGACCTCGTAGAGCTCGTGCCAGTCGGGTGCATGGCCGGGAGACCGTATGGGAAGCTTCTCGCCCCCGAATGTTCCGGCGATCACCTTCGGGATGGAGAAGGATGGGTGCGGCAGGGTCCCGCGGCCGCCGCGTGCCGGCTGGCCCCGATCGGGGCCTATGCTATCCGGCGCGGCGTCGGCGTGTCAATGAAAACGTGCCCCGTTGAAAGGCGGGTCACGGCGCTCCGGCGCAAAGGGGGCGCGTTCGGGTGAGGGGCCGCGCTCAGTCACCGGACGGGTGGGCTTCGGCGAGTGGAAGCCGGAGCTCGAAGCGGCTTCCCTTCCCCGGGCCGTCGGATGCGGCGGTCAGCCGCCCCTCGTGCGCTTCGGTGATCGCGCGCGCGATTGCAAGCCCTAGGCCGAGGCCGCCGTGGCCGCGCGTGACGGCCTGGTCCTGCTGGCTGAACCGGTCGAAGACCCGCGGCAGGAACGCCGGGTCGATGCCTTCACCGTCGTCGCTGACGGTGATTCGCGCGTCGCCGTCGCTCTCGCGCACTTCGAGACGGACCTCCCCGCCCGACCGGCTGAACTTCACGCCGTTCGAGAGCAGGTTCCAAACCACCTGCTGGAGGCGCGTCGCGTCACCCGAGACGACGAGCGGCTGTGGAGGCTCGTCCATCGCGAGCCGCACCTCTCGTGCCGCTGCCTGCGGCAGCACCGTATCCCGGGCCGCGCGCGCGACCGTGCGGAGATCGACCGGCTCGCGGGCCACGTCCAGCTTGCCGACCACGATCCTCGAGACGTCCAGGAGCTCGTCGATGAGCTGCGCCAGCACACGCGCGTTACGACCTACGGTGCGCACGGCGCCGGCGACCGAGGGCGAGCTGCTGGAGCGCTCGAGAATGGCGACCCAGGCCAGGATCGGGGTCAGCGGGGTGCGGAGCTCGTGGGAGAGCGTGGCCAGGAACTCGTCCTTGGCGCGCGCTGCGGCCTCGAGCACCTCGACCCGCGCCCGCTCGCGCTCCAACAGATCCTGCTGGAGGCGGCGGTCGCGCTCGGCGATCACCTGGTCCCGCTGTACCACGTCGGCCTCGCGATCCGCCACCTCCCGGTCGCGCTCGGCGACGTAGGTGAGGACCGTGGCGACCTGGCCCTCGTCGAGGATGCGGGCGGCGGTCTTCCACAGCTCGTGCGTCTCCTGTGGCAGGATCCCCGCACTCTGCCAGCTTCGGGAGACGGTGTCGAGCAGCACCTGCCGCAGGTGGGCCGTCTCGCGGAGCACCTCGGCCAGATCGTAGCCCTGGCGCCAGCGGAAGACGCCGTGCTGGGTGGCGTCACGGCGGATCCTGGCGTCCTCCTCCTGGGGCGGGACGCCGCGTAGCCGACTGCAGAGCTCTTCCAGGACCTTGGGGATGTGATCGATGAACTCGGCGTAGGACAGGGAGCGGTCGGACTGGATGCGGGCGTCGGCGCGGACCGTCTCCGTCCAGCCGCGCACGATCTGCGCCTCCGATCTCTCGATCCAGTCGGCCAGGCGCGCCGCACCCGTGGGAACGGCAGGAGGGTCGGGCGAGCGCTGCATCGGGCATCCGATCGCAGGGAGAGCCGGGAACCACGGTCAGGGAGCCGCGGCTGCCTGATCGAGGAGCCACGCCACCAGATCCTCAAGGTAAGTCCCGGTTCCGGAGGCCGCGCCTGCGACTTGCGCGGCTCGGTCGGCGTCTACGGCCAATCGCAACGGCCCTTTTGACAATCCCGGACCGCCGCTCTAAACTGCGCAGCTTCACTCGCTTGCGACCTCCGGCGCCTGCGGCTCCGGGGGGTCGGCCTCACGTTCCGGCGGCTTCCGCGGCCGCCCCGAGCCCCGCCATGGTCCAGGGCAGCGCCCCGATCCGCGAAGCGCTCACCTTCGACGACGTCCTGCTCGTCCCCCGCCGCTCGCCCGTCCAGCCGAAGGACACCGACGTGGGCACCTGGTTCACCCGCGGCGTGCGGCTGAACGTGCCGCTCGCGAGCGCGGCGATGGACACGGTCACGGGCGCGCGGATGGCGATCGCGATGGCGCGCGAGGGCGGCATCGGCGTGCTCCACAAGAACCTCTCGATCGAGAAGCAGGCGGAGAAGGTCGACCGGGTGAAGCGCTCGGAGAGCGGCATGATCCTGCACCCGGTGACGCTCCCGCCGGAGGGCCGCATCAAGGATGCGCTGCGGCTGATGGGGGAGTTCAAGATCTCCGGCGTGCCGATCGTGGACCCCGACCGGCGGCTCCTGGGCATCGTCACCAACCGTGACCTCATGTTCGAGGACGACGCGGAGCGGCCGCTCCACGAGATCATGACCTCCGAAGGTCTCGTCACCGCACCGGTCGGCACCACGCTGGAGCAGGCGGAGCGGATCCTGCACCGCCACAAGATCGAGAAGCTGCCGGTCGTCGCCGGGGACGGCAGGCTGAGAGGCCTGATCACGGTGAAGGACATCACGAAGAAGCGGCAATTTCCCAACGCCGCCAAGGACGAGCACGGCCGGCTGCGCGTCGCGGCCGCCGTGGGGACCGGCGAGGACACGTTCGAGCGCGCGGGCGCTCTGCGCGAGGCCGGCGTGGACGTGCTCGTCGTCGACACCGCGCACGGTCACTCCGAGCGCGTGCTGCGCACCGTCGAGCGCGTGCGCGAGTCGTTCGCGGACACGCAGCTCGTGGCCGGCAATGTCTCGACCGCGGAGGGGGCGCGCGACCTGATCGAACGCGGGGTGGACGGCGTGAAGGTCGGCCAGGGCCCGGGCAGCATCTGCACGACCCGCGTGATCGCCGGCGTCGGCGTGCCGCAGGTCACGGCGATCCTGGACTGCGCCGCCGTGGCACGCGCCGCCGGCGTGCCGGTGATCGCCGACGGGGGAGTGAAGCACACCGGAGACATCGTGAAGGCGCTGGCAGCCGGCGCCAGCTCGGTCATGATGGGCGGGATGTTCGCCGGCACCGACGAGGCGCCCGGCGAGACGGTGCTCCTCGAGGGCCGCTCGTTCAAGGTGTATCGCGGCATGGGGTCGGTGGGTGCGATGGCCGAGGGCTCCTCCGACCGGTATTTCCAGGAGGCCGTGGCCGACCGGAAGTTCGTCCCCGAGGGAATCGAGGGACGGGTCCCCTACAAGGGCCGGCTCGCGGAGTCCGTGTTCCAGATGGTCGGGGGGCTGCGCCAGGGGATGGGCTACTGCGGAGCGGCGACGCTCGAGGAGCTGCGGGAGGAGACGGAGTTCGTGCGCGTCACGATGGGTGGCCTGATCGAGAGCCACCCGCACGACGTGATCATCACGCGGGAAGCGCCCAACTACAATCGCTGATCTGCGGCAGCGTGACGTGGCCTGCGCCGCGACTGGCGGCGGCGCAGCCCTTCCCGGTCTGGAGCGCCTCCGTGACCGAGCCGAAGCGTTCACCGTGGAGCTCGCCCGCGCGCGCTACGAGGCGCTCGCCGGCCTCCGCGACGCTCCGGGGCTGGAGGAGGTCTACGGGCGCTACCCCGAGCTGTTCGAAGCGGCAGCCGTCGAGGAGGTGCGGACCGCCCTCGCCTCGGCGCCGGCCGGGAGCGAGGTGGCGCGCCGGCTGGCGTTCCTCGAGGAGTTCCTCGCCTCGGGGCTGGAGGAGGATGCCGGCAAGGCGGCCGAGGAGCGGTACCTGCGGGCCGAGGGGGACGCCGTCCTCGAGGTGCAAGGCGAGAGCTTTCCCTTCCGCGCCGCCCGCGTGCGGCTGCGCAACAGCGCGGACCGGGCGCGGCGTCGCGCGATCGCCGAGGCCATGGCGCACGTCGACGCTTCGCTCCAGCCCCACCTCCGCGAGCAGATCGAGAGGGCGCACGCAGCCGCCGCCGGCCTGGGCGCGCCGGACTACGTGGCCCACCGCGCGCGCCTGGGCGGGTTCGACCCCGATGCGCTCCTGCGGAGCGCCGCGCGGATCCTCGAGGAGACCGAAGCCGCCTACCTGGACCTCTTCGACTGGTTCGCGCGGCGCGAGCTGGGCCTGCGCCGCGCGGACGTGGCGCACTACGACCTGCCGTTCCTCCTGCGCGGCCAGCGCTTCGACGCCGCTTTCGAGCGGAGCGACCTGCTGCCCAACGTCCGCCGGATGCTCGCCGACGTGCGGCTGGACCCCACGGCCGGCGGCAACGTCGAGTACGACTTGGAGCCTCGGCCGCGCAAATCGGCGCGCGCCTTCTGCTCGGCGATCCGCGTGCCGCAGGAGGTGAAGCTCGTGATCCTGCCCAGCGGGGGCGCCGACGACTACGCGGCGTTCCTGCACGAGCTCGGGCATTCGCTGCACTACGGCTACGTGGATCCCCGCGCCCCCTTCGAGTTCCGCGTCCTCGGGGACAACAGCATCACCGAGACGTACGCCGCGGCGTTCGACCGCTGCCTGCTCCTCCCCGGGTGGCTGCGGGACGTGCAGGGCATGGACGAGACGCGCGAGTTCCTGCTCCTGCAGTGGTTCGGCGAGCTCTTCCTGCTCCGGCGCTACGCCGCCAAGCTGCGCTACGAGCTGGCGCTGCACGTCCATGGCCCCCGGCCGGAGATCGCCGAGCGCTACGTCGAGGAGCTGGCGCGCGCCACCGGCGTCGCCCCCGCGCGGGAGCGCTACCTGGAGGACGTGGACCCGCGCTTCTACTGCGTGGCGTATCTCCAGTCGTGGGCGCTCTGCGCGCTCCTGCACGGGGCGCTCCGCGAGCGCTTCGACAGCGACTGGTATCGAAACCCGCGGACCGGTCCGTGGCTGCGCGGGCTCTTCGCCCGCGGGCAGCGCGACCGTCCTGACGAGCTGGCCGCGCTGCTGGGGGCCGCGACCCTCGACGTGGGTCCGCTGCTGGACTGGGCGCGCGAGGGTCTCGAGGGGAGCCGCTCCGCGTGAGCGGGCGGGCGGCAGGGCCGGAGGCGCGCGAGGCCACCTTCAGCGGCCGCTGGGGCATGATGCTCGCGATGCTGGGGATGGCGGTGGGGACCGGGAACATCTGGAGGTTCCCACGCATCGCCGCCACGAACGGCGGCGGCGACTTCCTCATCCCGTGGGTCGTCTTCCTGTTCAGCTGGTCTCTTCCGCTGATCCTCACCGAGTTCGCCCTCGGCAAGGCCATGCGGCGCGGGCCCGTAGGCGCCTTCGGGCGGCTCCTGGGGCCGGGCTTCCGCTGGATGGGCGGATGGGTGGCCTTCTGCGCGAGTGCCATCATGTTCTACTACTCGGTCGTGACGGGCTGGTGCCTGCGCTACGTGTGGGCGGCGGTGGCGGGCGAGGTGCCGGGTCGCGAGCCGGGGGCCTTCTGGGAGGCGTTCAGCGGCTCGCCCGGCGCCCTGGTCACGCACCTCCTCGCCATGGGCCTCGCGGTCGCGGTCGTATGGCGCGGGGTTCGCGGCATCGAGCGGGCGGCGCGAGTGCTCATGCCCACGCTGTTCGCGCTGATCGTCCTTCTCGCGCTCCGCGCAGTCACCCTGCCCGGAGCCGAGCGCGGGCTGGAGTTCCTCTTCCGGCCCGACTGGGACGGGCTCCGGGACGCCGAGATCTGGCTGAACGCGCTCACGCAGAACGCCTGGGACACCGGTGCGGGGTGGGGCCTGATCGTGTCCTACGCGGTCTACATGCGGACTCGCGAGGACACCACGCTCAACGCGTTCATGCTCGGCTTCGGCAACAACTCCGTCTCGCTGCTCGCGGGGATCATGGTTCTGTGCACCGTGTTCTCGATCCGCCCCGAGGCGGCCGGCGAGATCGTGGGCGCGGGGAACACGGGCCTCACGTTCACCTGGATGCCGCAGCTCTTCGCGACGATCCCTCTCGGGCGGCTGTTCATGGCGCTGTTCTTCGTCGCGCTGTTGGCGGCCGCGCTCACCAGCCTGATCTCGATGGTCGAGCTCGCCGTCCGCGCGCTGACCGACGGCGGCATGCGTCGGGGGCCGGCGATCGCCGTGGTCGCCG
>JBHENL010000033.1:0-5790 GCA_046262075.1 Gemmatimonadota bacterium | reverse complement strand
CGCGGGTCCGTCGCAGCGCCGCAGCGCTGGGTCTGCGCACGGAGGCCTCGCATCGCTTCGGGCGCGGCGTGGATCCCGGCGTGGTGCCGGTGGGGCTGCGTCGCGCCGCCGGCCTGCTCGCGGAGTGGGCGGGAGCCGCCGTCGAAGGTGCGCCCATCGCCGACCGCGGTCGGGAGCGTCCCCCCGCCGCCGTGGAGCTGCGGCCGCAGCGCGTGGAGGAGCTCACGGGCCTGGCGCTGCCTCGCGCGGAGCTCGTGCGCGCGCTGGCGTCGGTGGACCTGCCCGTCGAGGACGCGGCGGGTGCCCTGCGCGTGCACGTGCCCGGCCATCGCTACGATCTGGAGCGCGAGGCCGACCTCGTGGAGGAGGTGGTGCGGCGCGTGGGATACGACCGCGTACCGGTGCAGCCGCTTCCGCCGCGACCCGGCGTCGCACGCGGCAGCCGCTCCGCCAGGATCGAGGGTCTCGCGCGGCGGCTCCTGGCGCTCGGCCTCGACGAGGCGTACACCAGCACCTTCTTCGACCCGGCACCCTTCGGCCGGGACTTCTTCGAGGGCCGGCTGCTCCAGCCGCTGAACCCGCTGGCGCAGAGCGAGCGCCACCTGCGTCCCAGCCTGGCGCCCACGCTCCTCCTGGCCGCGCGCCGGAATCTTCGGCGCGGCGCGCGCGGAGCGGCGCTCTTCGAAATCGGACACGTGTTCGAGGCGGCGCCCGAACCGGTGGACGAGACGCGCGTGCCCGGCGTCGCGCGCGGCGACCTGCCGCGCCTGGCCGGAGTCGTGGAGCGGCGCGTCCTCGGGTTCGCACTGGCCGGCGCTCCGGGCGCGGCGCACTGGAGCGACGGGCGGAGGGCCCGCGAGGCCGACTTCTTCGACGCGAAGGGCGTCGTCGAGGCCGTCGTCGGACCGGGCCGCGAGCTCTCCGCGAGTCCCTCCGCGGAACCCTGGCTGCATCCGGGCCAGCAGGCGGAGCTCCGGCTGGGCGGGGAGTGGCTCGGCTTCGCCGGGCGCCTCCACCCGCGCGTGGAGCGCGCGCTCGACCTCGAGGCTCCGGCGATCGTCGCCGAGATGGCGCTCGCTCCGCTGATCGAGGGACGGGACGCCACGGCGTTCGCGCCGCTCTCGCCGTTCCCGTGGGTCGAGCGCGACGTCGCGCTGGTTGTTCCCGACTCCGTTCCCGCGGGGGAGGTGCTGCGCCGCATCCACGGCCTCGGCCTCGCGAATCTCACCGACGTGCGGCTCTTCGACCTCTACCGGGGGGTGCCCGTGCCACTGGGCGCGCGGAGCCTGGCCTTCCGGCTTGTGTTCCAGAGCGCCGCTCGTACGTTGACCGACGCGGAGGTGGAGCGCGAGATGGCGCGGCTGGTCGCGTGCCTCGACGATGCCGGGCTCCACCTCCGGTGAACGCCGCCCCCCTCTCCGAGCCACCGCGGATGGAGCAACCCGACCTGTTTCCGACGGTGAAGGCTCTGGATATCCTGGAGAAAAAACTTACCTTGCTGCTGCGTAGGATCGCGCAGCTGCAGGAGGAGAAGCAGACTCTCGAGGCCCGCTACGCGGAGCTGGAGGAGATGTTTCGCCGCCTGCGCAAGGGCAAGATCGACCCGCTCCAGCAGGACGAGACGATCCGCGCCCTGGCGCGCGACAAACACGAGCTCGAGGAGCACGTGCGGCATCTCGAAGAGCGGATCCGCGCGATGCTCACCCGGGTTCGGTTCTCCGTCAACGACCAGGGGTTCCGGTAGCGGCCGTTCCCGGGCTCGCCCGGCGTCTCGCGACTCCTCCAGCGTCCATGTCCGACCCCAAGAGCCGCATCCAGGTCCGCATCCTCGACGAGACCTACAGCGTCCGCAGCGAGGCGGATGCGGAGCACACGCTGCGGGTGGCCGGGCACGTGGACGACGTGTTGCGCTCCCTGCGCCGCTCGATGCCGCAGATGGACACGGCGCGTGTGGCGATCCTCGGCGCGATGCAGATCACCGACGAGCTGTTTCGTCTCAAGAGCGACGCCGAGCACGAGCGCGACGATTTGACCTTGCGGGTGCAGCGATTGACGGATACCGTCGAGCAGGCGCTGTCCTCGTAGGTCCCGGGTACGTCTGGCCCACCGCGGGCGAGACGTCCCGGCTCAACACCGGCAGGAGGTCTGACCAGAGAGAGACGCGAGTCCGACAGGCGAGAGCGAATCGACCCCGCTCCGGCTTCGGTAATGCACAAAATTTTGACCCTAAAACGATCGGCAGGGAACCCGACTTCGGTCGTGGATCGCACGCCTCCTCGCGAGGATCCGAGAAGCGGTCGAGAGGGTGCCCGTCATGTGCGAAAGGGAGTCAAAATTTCCCTTACCGGGCTGGGCGGGGTCGCTCTTTTCCTGAGCGGGTGGGCGGCCCTCGCGGGCTGCCGCCGCCTTGGCGGAACGACCCGGCCGGTGCCCTGCCACCAGGGGCACCACCATGCCTTCCATCCATCCCGTCGTGTGGGGCGCGCTGCTGGGTGCCACGCTGCTCGGCGCGGCGGTCGCCATCCTATGGCTGACGCTGGCGCGGCGACGCGACGACGCCCACCTCCGCGGAGCCGGATCGCTCGCGGAGTCCCTCGTCACCGATGCGCGCCGCGAGTCCGAGAACCTGCGCAAGGCGGCGGTCCTCGAGGGGCGCGAGGAGCTGCTCGAAGCACGGGCGGCCACCGAGCGCGAGTTCGACCGCAAGCGACAGGAGCTCGAGCTCGCTGAGAAGCGGCTGCAGGAGCGCGACGGCCATCTCGAGCGCAAGCTCAGCCTGCTCGAGAAGAAGGACGCGGAGCTCGCCGCGCTGGCGCAGCAGATCGAGGCCCGCACGCGGCTCCTCGACCGTCGCGAGACGCAGCTGACGGAGCTCCTCGATCGCGAGACCGAGAAGCTCGAGCGCGTCTCCGGGATGAGCCGGTCCGAAGCCAAGGCCGAGCTCATGAAGAACCTCCGCGACGCCGCGGAGAGTGAATCCCTCCAGCTGGTCAAGCAGATCAAAGAGGAAGCCCGCCGCAACGCGGAGCGCGAGGCGAAGCGCATCGTGGCGCTCGCGATCCAGCGCTGCGCAGCCGAGCACGTCGCCGAGACGACCGTTTCGGTCGTGCACCTCCCGAACGAGGAGATGAAGGGCCGGATCATCGGGCGCGAGGGCCGCAACATCCGCGCCTTCGAGGCCGCCACGGGCATCGACGTCGTGATCGACGACACGCCGGAATCGGTGGTGCTCTCGGGGTTCGACCCCGTGCGCCGCGAGGTGGCGAAGCTGTCGCTCGAGAAGCTCGTCGCCGACGGCCGGATTCACCCTGGGCGCATCGAGGAGATCGTCAAGAAGACGCAGGGCGAGATCGAGAACCGGATCCAGGAGCTCGGCGAGGAGGCCTGCTACGAGCTCGGCGTCCAGGGCCTGCACTCCACCCTCGTCAACCTGATGGGCCGGCTGCACTACCGCACGAGCTACGGCCAGAACATCCTGCGCCACTCGAAGGAGGTCGCCTACCTGGCCGGGATGATGGCGGCGGAGCTGCGGCTCGACGCCGCGCTCGCCAAGCGGGGTGGCTTCCTGCACGACGTGGGCAAGGCGCTCACGCACGAGGCCGAAGGATCGCACACGCAGATCGGCTACGAGGTCGCCAAGCGGCTGGGCGAGCACCCGGTCGTCCTGAACTGCATCGCCGCGCATCACGACGACGTGCCGCACGAGTCCACCGTCTCGGTCCTGGTGCAGGCGGCCGACGCCATGTCGGGGGCACGGCCGGGTGCAAGGCGCGAGACGCTCGAAGCCTACGTGCGCCGGCTCGAGAAGCTCGAGGCGACGGCCGA
Organism: Gemmatimonadota bacterium; assembly: GCA_046262075.1. Taxonomy (GTDB): domain Bacteria; phylum Gemmatimonadota; class Gemmatimonadetes; order JACCXV01; family JACCXV01; genus JBHENL01. Next base: position 1,965 of record JBHENL010000033.1, on the reverse strand, counting down.
GTCCATGCCCGGCGTCCACAAGTCGTACGCGATCCAGGCGGGCCGTGAGCTGCGGGTGATCGTCGTACCCGACGAGGTGGACGACCGCCAGGCGGCGAAGCTCTCCGAGGAGCTCGCGCGCAAGATCGAGGACGGGCTGCACTACCCCGGCCAGGTGAAGGTGGTCGTCATCCGCGAGACGCGCGCGGTGGATTACGCGCGGTGAACCTGCTCTTCGTGGCCGACGTGGTGGGGAAGTCAGGTCGCACGGCGCTGGCGGCGGGGCTCGCGCGGCTGCGCGGCGAGCGCGCGATCGACTTCACGATCGTGAACTGCGAGAACGCGGCCGGCGGCTTCGGGGTGACGGCCGAGATCGCACAGGGCTTCTTCGATCTCGGCGCCGACGTGCTGACGAGCGGCAACCACGTCTGGGACAAGCGGGAGGTCTACGAGTATCTGGAGCGTGAGCCGCGGCTCTTGCGCCCGGCCAACTATCCTTCCGGGAATCCCGGCCGGGGCTGGACCGTCCGTCCGGCGGCCGGCCTGCGGCTCGCGATCCTGAACCTCCAGGGCCGCGTGTTCATGGCGTCCATCGACTGCCCATTCCGCAGGGCGGACCAGCTGCTGCGGGAGCAGGCGGGGCAGTACGATCTGGTGTTCGTCGACTTCCACGCCGAAGCCACGGCGGAGAAGGTGGCGTTCGGATGGTACGTGGACGGCCGCGTGACCGCGGTGGTCGGCACGCACACCCACGTCCAGACCGCCGACGCGCGCATCCTGCCGGGCGGCACGGCCTACATCACCGACGCCGGCATGACGGGACCCCTCGACGGCGTGATCGGCGTGAAGAAGGAGCTCGCGATCGAGCGCTTCCTGCGCCAGACGCCGAACCGCTTCGAGGTCGCGGGCGACGACCTGCGCTGCATGGGCGTGATCGTGGAGGTCGACGAGGAGTCCCGGCGGGCGCGCCGCATCGAGCCCTTCAGCCTGGCCGTGTCGTGAGGGCCTTCGTCGGGGGCAGCACCGGCTGGATCGAGGTGATCTGCGGCAGCATGTTCAGCGGCAAGAGCGAGGAGCTCATCCGGCGACTGCGGCTGGCCCGCATCGCGCGCCAGCGGGTGCAGGTCTTCAAGCCGCGGCTCGACAGCCGATACGCGCCCGACGAGATCGTCTCCCACAGCGCGTGGCGCATTCCCGCGGAGCGCGTGGCCACCGCCCGCGAGATCCGGGAGCGCGTGGACTCGCGCACGGAGGTCGTGGGCATCGACGAAGTGCAGTTCTTCGACGCCGAGGTGGTGGCGGTCTGCGAGGAGCTCGCGAACCTCGGCAAGCGCGTGATCGTGGCCGGCCTCGACCAGGACTACCTCGGGCGGCCCTTCGAGCCGATGCCGCAGCTGATGGCGATCGCCGAGGAGGTGACGAAGAGCCTGGCGATCTGCGCCCGATGCGGGAACCCCGCCAACCGCACGCAGCGCCTCACCCCCAGCGAGGAACGGATCGTGATCGGCGCGGCCGACACGTACGAGGCGCGGTGCCGGCGCTGCTTCGAGCCGCGGCCGGCCCAGCCGGAGCTCGAGCTGGTGGAGCCGGGGGAGACCGCCCGGGAGTCGGCGTCGTGAGCGCCCGCGTCCTGGACGGCAAGCGCGTCGCGCACGAGGTGCGCTCGGAGGTACGTGCCCGCGCGGCGGAGCTGCGCGCCGCAGGCGTCGTCCCGGGGCTCGCGTTCGTGCTGGTGGGCGACGACCCCGCCTCGGCCGTGTACGTGCGCAGCAAGGGACAGGCCTGCGAAGAGGCGGGCTTCCACTCCGTGACCGAGCGGCTGCCGCCGGCCGCCACGCAGGCGGAGGTGCTCGCAGTCGTCGAGCGCTTCAACGCCGACGAGCGGATCCACGGCATGCTCGTGCAGCTGCCGCTGCCCGAGGGCCTGGACGAGCACGCCGTGCTCGAGGCGGTCGATCCGGCGAAGGACGTGGACGGCTTCCATCC
>JBHENL010000032.1:0-2575 GCA_046262075.1 Gemmatimonadota bacterium | reverse complement strand
GTGGGCCAACTCGGTCGATTTAGCCGGTGCCTTGACGGCTAGTAGCCAGCTGCGAGGCGCCGGAAGCGGGGGTTCGTCCGCAGGGGGTCGAAGTTGGGGTCGATCCGGAGCCACCCGGGCGACAGATAGTAGGGGATCTCGAGCAGCGGCTCGAGCTGGTCGAGCGCCTTCTCGGGCTCGCCCACGAGGATGTAGATGCGCGCGAGCTGGTGTTGGAGATACGCGCCGGTGTAGGCGTCCTCCGTGATCGGCGTGAGCGCGACGCCCCTCTCACCTTCACGCACCGCATCGGCCTTGCGGCCGAGGTAGGCAAGCGCCAACCCGAGGAAAACTTGCCGCAGCGGATCGTCGGGCACATCGCGGAGCTGTTCCTCGACAGCGGTACGGGCTGAGTCGGCATAGACCCGCGCCCGCGCGCTGTCGCCGCGGCGGGCGTACACCTGGGCGAGCACGAGGCCCCAGGTGGCTCGGTCACCGCCGAACGCGTCGGGGCCTAGCCCGAGCAAGAGCCCCTGCTGGGCGTCGTCCAGCACCCAACCGAGGTCCCAGTACATCCCCACCTCGGACACGAGCGCCGCCGGGTCCACCTCGGCCGGCGCTGCCCGGAGAAGGGCCCGCGCGCCGGCCAGGTCGCCCCGGGCGAGCGGGACCATCGCCCTGTCCTCGATGATGCCAAGGTTGGCCGGCGCGAGCGCGAGCGCGCGGTCGTAGGCTGCTTGGGCCTCGGGGTAGCGGCGGAGCCAGAGCAGGGACTGGGCACGGCGCCCGGCCGTCGCGACCGAGCGAGGATCGAGCTCCTGCGCGCGCGTGAAGTGCGCGAGCGCGTCTTCCCAGCGGCCGAGCGACTGCTCGACGATCGCCGCACCCGAGAGCAGCTCCGGGTCGTCCGGTGCGGCAGCCAGCCCCGCCGCGTACGCCTCGTATGCCCGCGCCGGGTCCAGGCTCACGAAATAGTGATAATTGCCGAGGGCGAGCTGACCCTCCGGACGTCGGGGCGCGAGCACGGCAGCCCGATCGGCAGCCGCCTTGGCACGCCTGGCCCCGGCCGAGGTGGGCATGACACTGAAGTAGTAGTAGGCTTCCGCGCGCGCGAGCTGCGCCCACGCTGGAACGAAGTCCGTGTCGAGCTCGACCGCCTGCTCGTAGAAGCCGATAGCCCGCCGCAAGGACTCGGGGGTGCTGGCCCCGCGTCCCTCCCAGGCTTCCTCGCCCTTGAGGTACGCGTCGTACGCGGCGAGGTTCGCGGTGGGCTCGGCCGCCAGCTTCTCCCGCTCCTCGGCGTCGAGCGCCACGTCGAGCGCCGCGGCAACCTGGGCAGCAATGCTGGCCTGGACCTGAAAGACGTCGGTCAGCGGCGCGTCGAACGGCGCTTGCCATTTCGTGGTCGGAGCGCGGCCGGCGACGATCTCCACGAGCTCGGGACTCACCCGCACCCGGCTCGGTCCGCCTGCCCCTTTGTCCCAGCGCACCTTGCCGACGACCAGGTAGTCGGCCCCGAGCTCGCCGGCGATCTGCGCCAGGCTCTTGGTACTCTCCTTGTACTCGGCCGAGCTCTGGCTGGCGATCACCTCGAACTCGGGCAGGGCGGCGAGCTTGCCGCGGACCTCGTCGGTCATGCCGTCGGCGAAGTACTCGTCTTCGGCTGCGCCCAGGTTCTCGAACGGCAGGACGGCCACCACTTTGCGCTCGCTGGAGTCGCCGTCACGATGGGTGCTCCGCCAGGCGAAGAGGATTCCGAGGCCCAGCAAGAGCCCCAGGGCCAGGGTGGCGAAGGCGAGCGGCACGCGGCGGCCTCGCGCAATCCCCATGTGTCGTATGTGCTGCCAGAAGCCCGCCGCCGGCAGCCCGGACGGCTCGCCGCTGACCGCGTACAGCCGCCACTCCCCCGGCACACCCTTCAGGACGTGTGCCCCCCGCTCGGTGAAGTCGAGCCGCGACCCCGCGAGCGCTTCGTGAACGGCCTCGGTCACCAGGGTTTCTCCCGGCCGTGCCTGGGCGGCGACACGGGCAGCCACATGGACGGCCAGCCCGCCTACGCCGCGGCCTTCGCTTTCCACCCTTCCGATGTGCACGCCGCTGCGGATCTCGAGGCCGAGCCTGCGCACCGCGTCCCGGATCGAGGCTGCGCAGTGGATCGCCTGCTCCGGCTCCTCGAACGTCGCGAAGAACGAGTCACCGGCGGTGTTGACCTCACGCCCGGCGAACCGCCGGAGCTCCCTCCTTACGAGCACATCGTGCTGCCGGCGCAGCTCCTGCCACGCCTCATCGCGAAGCTCCGCCGCGCGCTCGGTCGAGCCCACGATGTCCGTGAACAGCAGGGCGAGGAACCGCTGAGAGGTCATTGCGGCCTGGCTACCATCTTCTCAGGTTGGGCATGGCTCGAATTGATTTGGCAACGTGAAGATAGAGCAACCTGACCCCTACCGAGTGGAACCGCAAGAGAATAGCGAGTGTTCTAGCCGGGGCAGACGCTCCTCTATATACTGCCGATCTGCATGATGATCATCGCCAACCCCCGGGCCGGTCACGGCGCAGGCACCGGGAACCTCGAGAGGTTGCGCGTTCTGATCCGGCG
>JBHENL010000031.1:0-12820 GCA_046262075.1 Gemmatimonadota bacterium | reverse complement strand
TCTTCCTGGAGGCGCAGCACGTTCTGATTGGCCTTCAGATCGGGATAGCTCTCCACCACCGCGAACAGCCGGCCCAGCGCCTGGGTCAGCTCGCCCTCCGCACGGCCCTGCTCCTGCGCACCCGTGGCCGAGACGGCGCGGGCGCGGGCCGCCATCACGCGCTCGAGCGTGTCACGCTCGAACTCCATGTAGCCGCGCACCGCGTTCACGAGATTGGGGATCAGGTCGTGCCGCCGCTGCAGCTGCACGTCGATCTGCTTCCACGCGTTCGCCACCTGGTTCTTCAGGTGGACGAGGCCGTTGTACGTGGCGATCAGCCACAGCGCCAGGACGCCGACGACGCCCAGCAGGATCCACAGCATGTCCCCTCCCCGAAGATGTTCCCGGCCCGGCGGCGGGCGCGGCAGCCGCGCGCAGCGAGACTAGCCGCCGGCACCGCCGGCGGCAAGCCGGCAGGCCGGACGCCAGCGCGGAACGAGGACAGTCGGCGTCCCCCCCAGGGAACACCGAGTTCGCGCCACCCACGCTTCCCAGGGGAGCGGGAGGGGCTGGTACGATCTCTGCAAACGAGCTGCCCCGGAGCCTCTCACGACGGAGTCGACCCCGATGCGCGTCGCGTTCTGCCTGCTGTCGTTCGTTTTGCTCGGCGCCCGGCCCGTCTAGCCGGCTCACCTCCTTCGCGTGGACCTCTGCGTCCTCGCGTACGATCCCTCCCGGCCGGTGACCACCGGCCCCCATGAAAAAGGCAGGCTCGATTTCGAGTCTGCCTTTTTCCCCCACGTTGCGCCGGCGTCGCGTTCGCGACGAGGGCGGCTTTCCCGTATCGAGCCTCCTAGCGCCCCTTCTTCTTGTGGCGCTGAGAGCGGCGCCGCTTGCGGAGCTTGTGCTTGGAGATCTTCTTCCTGCGCTTCTTCACAACCGACGCCATAGAACCCTTTCGCTCGGTGTCCCGCGCCGGGCGACCGCCCGGAGCGGCAGGCAAGATAAGGACGGGCCTTGCAAGGTGCCAGGCGACGAGTCCCCGCGCGCGAGCGCGGCGGTGGCTGCTTGATGGCGCCCGCCGCGGCGGGCTAGATTGCACTCGCACGGGGCTGTAGCTCAGATGGGAGAGCGCCTGACTGGCAGTCAGGAGGTCGTCGGTTCGATCCCGATCAGCTCCACCAAGCAGGAGCCCCCACTCCGGAAGCCGGAGTGGGGGCGTTTTCGTTCGGGGTGGGCCGCCGGTGATTCAGACCTTCGCGGCTCCGATCGCGTTGGCGATGCGCCGCCGCACCGAAGGGCGCAGGCAGGTGCAGGAGCGCGGAGACTCCTCGCAGACGGGGCAGTCGTACGGTGTGCTCTCGCGTGGCTGCTCGAGTACCGCCACGTCGGCGTAGGGCTTGCCGCACTGGAGGCAGCGCTCCCGCCACTCTCCCGACAGCACCGTGGTGTTGCACTCGCGGCAGATGCGCGGCTGCAGGATCAGCTGGGTCGCCATCGTATTCGCACCTCGAAGTCGGGTCGTGCGGCAGAGTGGCGCGGCGCCTGGGGCGACCGCCTCACCGTGAACGCCTCGATACCATGGATAAATCGTGCCAAAGCCGCCCGGCCCACCAGCCTCGTTGATCGGCAAGCACATGGGCCTCGCCGCTGCGCCGCGCCCGGCCCATGCGTCTCTTGCAGGGTGCGAGGTGTCCTCTGCGCCGCCGCAGCAGTCGGGACTCAGCGGACGCGCTCGATCGTGCCCTCGGCGCTGCCACCGGAGAGCGCCTGGAGGATCTCGGCGTAGGCGTCCACCTGCTGCCGGTAGTGCCACTCCCGCGCGCTCCACTCGTCGCCCTCGGCGGCATCGGTCTTCCAGTCCACCACGCGCCACGGGAGTCCTGCATCTCCGACGGCGGCTGCGTCCAGCGTGCCCGTCACCAGTGCCGGAACTCCCGCGGCCGCATGCTGCAGGTGGGTGACGGCGAGCTCCCATCGCGCCGCACCCGAGCCGGTCAGCGTCCGCCACTGCGACCCGGCTCGCACGCGCTCCAGCAGAGACATCAGCTCCCCCAGCTCCAGCGGCTCCCCTGCCCCGTCCCTGGGCCGCTCCGCGCCGAGCAGCAGGGCCCGGACGTACCGCCGCAGCGACTCGCCTCCGCGGCCGCGGCCCATCTGCGCGATCGCCTGGTGCACGATGCTCCCCCAGGTCCGTCCCCTGCCCTCTCCACCTCGGAGCTCCAGCTCCCGCTTGGCACTCGCCGTCACGGTGGCCACGGCGAACGCCGGCTCCGCCGCCCGAGCGCGGGCGTCCTCCAGCTCCGAGATCCGCAGCGCCAGCTCCTGCTTCGTGACGTTCGGCGTCCCGCGCGGGGCGGGACTCCCGCCTGGCATCTCCACGAGCGTCGCGTGTGCGGCGAGCGCCGGACCCAGCTCGCCCCAGAACGACTTCGCCGAGCACTCCGGGCGCTCGGCCACGACCAGCTCCTCGGCCGCCCGTGTCGCGGCGACGTAGAGTACGCGCCGGTTCTCGGCGCGCTCGAACGTCTCCTCGCGCCGCTCGTACTCGGCCCAGCCGCGGGGCCACGCAAGCGTGCGACCCTCCCCGTCGTCCTCCTCCTCGCCGCCCGTCTTCACGTGCAGCCATCCCTCCGGCTCGCGGCCGGCTGGGCGCGACACGTGCTTCGTCGGCTTCCGATCCCAGTGCCCGGCGGGGCAGGCCAGGACGACGATCGGCGCTTCCAGTCCCTTGGCCTTGTGGACGTTCATCAGCCTGACCGCCCCGGGACGCCCCGGCCTGAGCGGCGCTTCCACGTCCACCGACTGCATCGCGGCCTCGATTGCCTCGATCGCGCTCTTCACGTCCGCCGCTCCGCGGAGTGCCGCGGCGGCGACGATCTCGAAGACGTGGACCAGGGAGCCCGCGCCGCTGTCCCCCATCTCACCGCCGGCGGCAAGCGGCAGGAGGCCGGCTTCCGAGACGATCCGCTCGATCGCCGCGTCCGCGGGCAGGTCGCGACACCACCCCGCCCAGCGGTGCATCGTCTCGAGCGCCCGCTCCACGTCCGAGCCGGAATCGAACTCCCGGCGGTCGAACGAGAAGGAGCGACCCTGCTCGCGGTGCAGCAGCAGCCGCTCGAGGTCGAGCCCGAAGAAGAGCCCCTCGAGCGCCGCCACGGTGGCCACGGGGTCTCCGGGGTCCGCCAGGGCCCGCAGGAGCACGATCAGCTCACGCAGCTCGCGCTCCACGTGCAAGCCCATGCCGGTCGCGGTGACGGGGATGTTCCGGCTCTCGAGCGCGCGCGCGTAGTGCTGGAGGAACTTCTTGCGGTGCGTGAGCACCAGGAACCGGCCGTAGTCCGGGGGGTCGCCCGCCCGCACCGCGATCCAGCTCGCCACGCGCTCGGCGTCCAGCCGTGCCACCTCCGGCGCCCGATCCCGCCTGTCGCCGAAGGTGATCTCGTGGCGCAGCACCCCGCCGCCCGCGCGATCAGGACGCGTGTTCGTCGGTGCGAAGTCGGCCTGTCCCTCCGCGTCCGCACGGGCGAAGAGGTCCTCGAACGCCGCGTCGACGAAGGTCCCGATGGCCGCCCGCGACCGGAAGTTGCACGTGAGCAGCAGCACGTCCCCGACCGAGCGCATGCGTTCGCGCACGGCGCCATAGACGTCGATGTCGGCCCGGCGAAAGCGGTAGATGCTCTGCTTCGGGTCGCCGACGACGAACAGGGCGCCCTCGCGGGGACGGACGCCGCGCCAGTCGGGGCCGTCTTCCGGCGGCGACGAGAGCAGGAAGCAGACGGCCGCCTGCAGCGGATCGGTGTCCTGGAACTCGTCCACGAGCAGGTAGCGGTAACGCTCCCCCAGGTCGCGACGCGCCTCGGCGTCGTTCGCCAGCAGATCGGCCGAGCCCGCGAGCAGGTCGGTGAAGGTCAGCTGGCCGGACCGGCGCCGGCTCTCCGCGAAGCCGGTCACGATCGGCCGCAGGAAGTCCATCACGATCGCGTAGCGGTGCACGCGCCAGGCATCCAGCGCCTTCGCCCCCTCCCCCACGTCGAGGAACTCGCGCACGTCGTCCCTGAGATCTCTGATCGGCGCCTGCGAAGGGCGCGCGGGGAACCAGCGGTTGAGCGTGACGTCCCGGCCGAGCCGGTCGAGCACGTCGAGCGCGGCGAAGAAGGCCGCTCGAGAGGACCAGTCCGTCGTGCGGCGCAGGAAGACGAGCTGCCTCAATGCTCTCTGCAGCCCGTCGGGGTCGGCCTGGACGGTCTTGGCGCCGAGCACGCGCAGGCCGCGCTCGAGCAGGGCCTCCAGGTCCCGCCGCGCGGCTTCGAACGCGGGCGGCTCCGTGGGGTCGGCGCGGTAGACGACGTCCACGTCGTCGACGAGGTCCTGGAAGGCGCCCAGCAGGTGCTCGGGGTCGATCCCCACCTCGAGGACCCGCCGCAGCGTCGGGTCCGCGCTCGCGTGCAGCTCGTCCAGCCGGCGCACCCAGAACGCCCGCCGCAGGCGCCGCGCCTCCTCGTCGGAGAGCTCCATGAAGCCCGGGTCTATGCCCGCCTCCACCGCGTGCTCGCGCAGCAGCCGCGCGCAGAAGGCGTGGATCGTGCCGATGAACGCTCGGTCGATGCCCTCCTGCGCCGCCCTCAGCCGGACCCGGGATTCTCCGCCAGCCTGTTCCGCCTCGCGGATCGCGCCTTCCAACTCCTCGCGGAAACGCTGGGCGAGCTCGCCGGCGGCCTTGCGGGTGAAGGTGACGGCCGCGATTCGCTCCACGGGCCGGCCAGCCTCGACCAGGCTGAGCATGCGATGGACGAGCTCGCTGGTCTTGCCCGACCCCGCGCCCGCCTCGACGAGCAGGTTCGTGCCGAGGTCGTCGCGGATCCGCCGGCGTGACTCCTGATCCGGCAGCCCGGCGATCGGGAGTCGTGGACTCACCGTGCCCCGCTCCTGAGCCGCCGCAGGGCGCCGAAGATCGGCAGATCGCGGTTCCGCTCGCTCCATGCAGCGGGGGGCGAGGACATCCGGCCGTAGGCCCCCTTCGTGACGCGGCAGATCGCCTGATGGTCGCAGAACTTGCAATCCCCGGGGTCGTCGCTGGGCAGGAGCGCGCCGGCGCGCACCAGGTCGAGCAGCTGCTCGGCGACCCCTAGCGCGTCGTCCAGCTCCCCACGCGTGTACGCGACGACCCTGCCCTCGCCGCGCTCCGAGGGGAAGCGGTACTCGAAACGCGCGACGTCGCCCAGTCCCAGAGCCTCTGCGGCGAGCACGTAGATCCCCGGCTGGATCTGCCGGCCCCCTTTGAACGGTGGCTCGCCGACCGCGCGCTCGTAGAACGAGCCCCGCCCACCCTTGTAGTCGATCACCCGCAGGCCTCCGTGGGCGAGACGGTCGACCCGATCGATGCGTCCCTTCAGCCGCAGCGTCGCTCCCGAAGGCAGCGTCACCTCGACGGCTTCGCCCTCCGAGCCGAATGCGCGTTCCGCTGCGATCCACGTTCCGCCGTCCTCCCCCCGCTCGGCGCGCAGGAACAGCCGGGCCGATCGGCGGATCTCGTCGGATTCGACCTCGAACGCGAAATCGCTCGAGGGAGGGATCGCCTGCCGCGCGCGGACGAGCTCCTCTTCGACGATCCGGTCCAGATCGGCCTCCGCCGCCGGCTTCGCGAGCTCGTGCTGGCGGTGCATCCAATCGCTGACGAAGCGCTCGAAGACGGCGTGCAGCAGGCTTCCGCGCTCGCGGTCGTCGAGCCAGCGGCCCGCCACGTACTCGGCATCCTGCGGCTTCCTGAGGCCGAGGCCGTAGGTGTGGAGCCAGGCCAGGGGGCAGCGCGCGAGCGTCTGCAGGGCCGATGGGGACACCGCGGACCTGCGCGTGCGGGGGTCCAGCCTCGCCGCAGCAGGGACGAACCCGTAGTGGACGCCCGGCGCGCCCGAGAGTCTTGCCTCGGCCGCCGCCAGCCCGGAATCGAGCCCGGCGAAGGCGGAGCGGATCAGCCCTTCGCCGGCGAGCAGGAGGTCCTCCTGCGCGAGGGCGCCCAGCCAGACGTCGGTCGCGTCCAGCTCGCCGGACCCAGCCGGGACGGGCGAAACGGGGACCTTCAGCTCTTCCTCGAGTGCCGCGAACCCGAGCCGCGGATCGGCGTTTCGCGCCCGCAGAGCCTGGAGCAGGAGTGGCGACGGCGAGAGCTCGCTGCCCGTGGCGGCCTCCCAGGCGGCGCAGGACAGCGTGACGGTACCGCGCAGCGACGCCAGGAGCAGCGCCAGCCGGTAGCGGTTCTCCGCCACGCGCTCCGCGACGAGCGGCAGCTCCCGCAAGGGGGTGGCGCGCCCGTTCAGCGCCTGGCGATCGCGCTCCAGCAGCACCGGATCGACGCGTCCGACGAGCGAGGTGCGCTCCGCGTCGAGCCCAACGAGGAACGTGACGGGGCGGTGTGCGCGGCCACCGTGCGCCAGGTCGGTGAGGTGCACGGCCCCGGCGGCCGACGTCCAGGGCTGTCTTCCGAGCGTGCCGGGAGGCAGCGCTCGCAGCGTCGAGAGCGCGGACTGGAGCTCCGCGATCGAGACCGGCAGCGGCACCTCGCGGGTGGCGACCTCGGCGATCCGCGTCAGCCGGTCGCGCAACCGCTCCAGGGATTCGGCCTCCGCCGCCCCCGCGCGGGGCTGGAACAGCCGGAGGAAGCGCAGGGCGCCCGCGGCCAGCGCCGCCGCGGAGACGGTTGGCTCAGCCTGCGCTGCGCCGCCTTCACCCACACCCGGGGGGATCGCCTCCAGCACCGCCTGAAGGAACCTCTGGACGGAGGCGAGCTCCAGCCGCCGCTGCTCGAGCCTGCGCCGTAGCTCGGCTTCGTCGAGATCCTCGTCGTCGCGGCGCATCCGCATCCACGCCGAGTCGTCGGAGAGCATGCCGGGGATCGCCTCGAGCACCGTGGCGTAGCGCTGCCGGCTCCAGCCGATGCCCAGCCGGCGCAAGGCACGCGCAGCGCCCGCACGGGACGGCCCACGCCCGTCCACCTCCGGAGGCCGCAGGTCGCCGTTCGCGAGCCCGTCCCACAGGAACTTGGCGTGCAGTCCGTGCGCGATCCACGTCAGGTAGCCGCGCAGCACCCGCCCCACCCGGCTGCGCTCGAGCGGCAGCCCGACCCCGTACGTCACGGGGATCCCGAGCTTTCCCGCCAGCGTATCCAGCGCACAGCCGTACACGTCGGGATCGGTCGTGACGATCTCCACATCGTCCCAGCGCAGGCCCTCCCGGACGGCGCGGCGCAGCACCTCGCGGATCTCGGCCGTGGGGCTCGCGGCCTGGAAGAACTCGATCCGGAGGGGTTCGACCGCCTCGTGCGCGCGCTCGGGAGCGTGCAACCAGGAGAGACGGGTCGGCGGCGGGAGGGAAGCACGCGCGGGCTCGCCGGACCGATCCGCCAGCACGAGGTCGAGTTGGGGGGAAGATCCAGCGGGCGGCATGGCGCCGGCCGAGGACGGACCCGTCGCTGCCGGTACGAGCACGCCAGGAGGAGGTGCCAAGCCGATCACCGGCTCCGCGTCGAGCAGGGACGCGCCCGCCTCGCGGAGACGCGCCAGCAACTCGCCCGCACGACCCCGGGTGCCGAGCCCCGGGGAGAGGACGAGCCTGGCATCGAGGAACGGGAGCTCGGCGTCGAATACCTCCATCGCGACGCCGAGCTGGCCGGCGGCGTCGACCCCGGAGCGACGCTCCAGCTCGGCCTCGTACTCGCCGAGGACGAGGGCGATCTCCGCCAGCTTGGCGTTCCGGCGCGCGAAGCCCCGGAGCTCCCGCGCCGTCCACCCCGTGAGCCGCAGGGCCTCGATGGCGCCGGCGACGGCGCGGCGGAACCCCGGCGCGTCGGCGACGCCACGCAGACGGCTGCGCTCTCCCTGCAGGTGAACGATGCGGTCCAGTGCCGCGTCGGTCACGGCCCCGAGCTCGATCTCGTCGAGCACGCGCAACCCGCGATCCGCGAGCGTCACGAACGCCAGCTCGGCGGCGAGGTCGCGAAGCGTCGTCGGCTCCCAGCCGAGCCAGCCGCCGGTCCGCAGCGCCAGGGCGCGCAGCAGCTCCCTCCCCTCTCCGCGATCGCGACACACCAGCAGCTTGCGCTCCGTGGGCCAGCGCGCGTTCGCCTCCTCCAGAGCGGCGAGCAGGCGTGACGGCGCGGGAGTCTCGCCGCGAGGGTCGGCCGCCGTCGGAGTGGCTTCGCTCAACGTCCCGTCCCGTCTTCGGCGAGCCGCACCAGGATCGTGTCCCGGCGCGCGAGCAGCGCCTCCTGCTCGCGCGAGGTGAGGTACTCGGCGCAGCAGCGCTCCAGCGCGCTGGGGGTGAGCCCGCGCAGGCCGTCGAGGAGCGACGCGTCGAGCTTCATGCGCGCGAGCATCCCCGGATTGCGCGGTCTCGGCGCCTCGCGGAATGCGCGCGAGTGGTCGATCAGCCAGACGTGCCAGGTGGGGTCCACGAGGAGGTTTCCCTGGTTGCGGTCGGTGTTGTAGATCAGCTCGTCGAAGATGCCGATGCGCCACTGCTGCCGGTTCCAGCTCGCACCGTCGGGCGGGTTCGCGCCGCTCTGCTTCATCTCGTCGAAGGTCATCACGTCCTCGACCCACCACGTGAACGCTCCGCGCCGGCCCTGGAACGGGCGCTCCACGGAGGGAACCACGGCTCTGAGGCCGAGGAGCTTGGCCAGCTCGAAGGCGGCGACGTTGTACTTCCAGCTGTCGCAGACCCGTTCGAATCCGCGCCCCTCCCCGCCGCGCTTCGTGCAGGCATCCACCGTCTGGACCGCGGCGGCATGGCGCAGCCGGCCGTCGTCGAGCGTCGCCTTCCACGGCTTCGTGACGCCCCTCGACAGCGGGGCGGCCGCCACGATCGCCGCCTCACGCAGGAACTTCTCGATCGCCTCGGGCGACAATCCCAGGAAGGCGTCGTAGCCGGTCTTCGCCGAGAGCCGCTCCGGAGGCGAGCCTGGATAGAGCGCCACCAGGCCGTCGGGCGTCAGCTCCAGGGCGGAGGGCGCGCCGCGCACCGCGGCCGAGATCCCGGTGTCGACCAGGACGATCCGTCCGCCCGCGCGCACCGCGATCCGGCCGTCGGGTGTCGGCGTGTGCCCCACGACCACGCGCCGCGCGCCGTAGGCCTCCAGCGCGCCCTCGAGCCAGGGCGTCAGGTCCGCCTCGGGCTCCTGCGCGAGCCCGCGGTACCAGAGCGGCCCGTCGGGCGCCGTGATCGTCCAGTCCTCGCTCCGGGTGAGCTCGCCCATGCGCGCGAGCGTCGCGGCGTCCGGCCGCCCGCGCAGGGCCGCGGGATCCACGCGACCGGGCGGCAGCGAGTCGACGGCGCTCCACAGGTCGAGCTCCTCGGCGACGAGCTGCAGCGCCTCGCTCCACGTCAGGTCCGGCCAGAGCACTCCCGCCGTCACGAGCTCGCTCCAGCGATCGTCGAAGTCGGCGATCTCGCGCCGGACCTCCGCGTTCAGGTCGGCGAGCGCAGGAAAGCGCCGGGTGGCACTCGGCCCCGCGTGGAGGAACAGCGTTCCGTCGATCACGGACGCCGCGTCGCGGCCGCGCAGCCACCGGCCGTACCGACCCTCGGCGCCGAAGGCGCGACGGCGCTCGAAGAAACCCGCCGGATGGGCCTCCATCCATGCGTCGCGCCGCGCGGCGCCGGCCGGCGGCTCCTCGAACCCCAGCCGCGCCGCGCGCGCCCCGAGGAACGTCAGATAGGACCGGTAGCGCTCCTCCCGGAGCGAGGCGGACGCGCTGTCGGCGAAGGCTGCGTAGTCTTGCGGCGAGACGTAGCGCGCGTCGCCGATCAGCGTCAGCACCTCGTGATTGCCGAGGAGTGCCTGGACGCGCCCGCCCGAGTCCTCCTCGAGGCTCATGAGCAGGTCGAGCACCGCGCGCGATGCCGGCCCGCGGTCCACGAAATCGCCGACGACGACCAGCGCATCCTGCCCGCCACTCCAGCGATCCCCGTCGTCCACGAGCGCCGCCCCGCGTAGGACGCGCCGCAGCTGCTCCACGTCGCCGTGGACGTCCCCCACGGCCACCACGCGCGCCTGCGCCTGCGCCGCCGCCGGCCACAGCGCGCACAGCAGGGCACCCGCCAGCGATCGCAGGGGCGCGCTCATGCCGGACGGCGCCGCCGGATCTCGTCCTCGATCTGCTGCGCCAGCGCGGCGACCTCCTCCTCCGAGAGCAGGTCGCCGTAGCGCTCCTTCAGATCCGCGCGCGCGCTCCTGCGAGCGTAGAGCACCTCCTCGGCCACCGCGTTCTTCGCCGAGACGACGTCCAGGCCGATCAGGACCTGCTCGAGACCGCCGATCCGGTAGTCGTTGATGAGGTCCAGCAGGTCGTGGATCGTGGGCTTGGCACGTCCTCCGGCATCGCTCGTCATCTGCGCCTCCTTTCGATCGGCGGCCGACCCTCTGCCGGGCCAGGATGGTGCGACGATGCCGGCATTTCCACCCCGGCGGGCTCCACGGGCTGCGCGTAGTTGCGCGGCAGCACGAGCCGGGTGCGCGCGAACGAGCAGGGTCGCCGGACGGAGAAGCTTCGCCCGGCCCAGGTCATCCGTCGCGCGCCGCCCGGCACGGTTCGTGAGGAGATCTCCGGCATGCACGTTCATCCCGCGAGCGCTTCTCCCGCGCGTCCCCCACGGGAGCAGAGCTACCCGTTGCCGGCTCGCTTCCTGGATCTCTTCCTGGATCCCGGGGCGTTGTTCGAGGAGCTCCGGCTCCGGCCACGCGTGACGGGGGCGCTGGCCCTATCGTCGACAGTGTACCTGGCAGCCCTGGGAACGGCCTGGGTCACTCGGGAACCCTCTCACGCCGGGGCGCTGGCGAACGCGAGTCCCGCCGTGCTCGCCGCGGGAGCCATCGCGGGACTCGTCGGGCTCTGGAGCTACCTGCTGGCGGCGGCTCTGCTGGGGCTCGCGTTCGGCGGGTTCGTGGGCAGGGACCTGCCCTACCGCTCCTGGCTGGCGCTCTCCGCCCACTGCTCGCTGGTGGCCGCCGCCGTGGTGCCGATCGAGATGGCGCTCGCCACGCTCATGGGCTCCGACCTGCCGCAGCCGGACCTGGCCGAGCTGCTGCGGGTCGACGCCCACGCTGTGACGGGAGCGTTCCTGGCGCGGCTCAGCCTGCGCTCGGCAGCCTTCCTCGGGCTGTTCAGCGCGGGCGCCGCCGCGTTCAGCGGGGTCTCGTTCGCAAAGGCGCTCGCCTTCTTCGCGGGCACGTGGTCCGGGCTCTGGTTCGCGCTCGCGTGGTTCATCGCGGGAATCGCCTGAGAGACCGGTGCGGAGCGACAGCGAGTCAGGGGCAGGCGAGACTTCCCGCCCCGCGGCCCATGCTCAGACCTGCGGCGTCTCCCCACGCAGTCCGGCTTCCTCCGCGGCACTGAGCGCCACGACCGACCAGTCGAGTTCCGAGCGGCCTTTCTCGGCGGCGTCCCGAAAGCGTTCCTGCAGGAGCTCCGCCAGCGGCATGCGCACTCCACTCCAGAGCGCCGCCCCACGGATCAAGCCGGCGTCCTTCAGCCCGAGGGAGAGCTTGAACCCGGCGGGATCGTAGCTCTGCTCCACGATCGTCCGGCCGTAGCTCTGATAGATCGGGCACGCGAAGAGCGTCGTGCCCATCGCCTCGACGAAGGTCGCGGGTTCGATCCCGTTCTTCTCCACGAGCGCGCAGGCTTCTCCGAGTGCTTCGATCGCAGCGGCGATCAGGAAGTTGCCGGCCAGCTTCACGACGCACGCGGCTGCGGGGTCCTCGCCCACGTCGAAGCCGCCCTGCCCCAGGCCGCGTAGGACGGGCTGCACGCGCCGCCGCGCCGCGCCCTCGCCCGAGATGCAGACCCAGAGCGACCGTGCCGCGGCGGCCTCGGGGCGGCCGAACACGGGTGCCGAGAGGTACGCCGCGCCCCGGCCGGCGTGCTCCGCAGCCAGACGGCGGGCGGTCTCCGGCGCCACCGTGCTCATGGACAGGTGCACGCCGCCCGCGCCGAGCGCCTGCAGGATGCCCCCCTCGCCCAGGGTGACGGCTTCCAGCGCGCGATCGTCCGAGACCATGCTCACGACGACGCGGGAGGGCCCCGGGACGGCGTCGGCCGGTCGCGGCGCGATCACGGCTCCGTGGGCGACGAGCTCGTCCGCCGGTCCCGGGCTGCGGTTGTAGACCCGCAGCGCGAAGCCGGCCTGCAGCAGAGCGCGCGCCATGGGCGCGCCCATGCTGCCGAGGCCGATGAGCCCCAGGGCGTCGGGGGAGCCCTCGCCGGAGATCATGGCTGCATCCCGCGGAGCGAGTCGGTCCACGGCGGCAGGGCTTCGAGCAGGCGCCGCACGAACCCGCGGGTGGCCTCGTCGGTCAGCTGGAGCTCGCCGTCGAACTTCTCCGCCGCGCGCCGGACCAGCACCTCCGGCTGGTTCAAGGCGTAGGTGTTGGTGAAGACGAAGGAATGGCGCAATGCGAGCTGCGCGCGAGCCGTTCCGGAATCGCCCGCGCTGGCCCCCATCAGTGCGACCGGCTTGTGCTCGAGCGGAGAGCCCTGCGCGGGCCGCGACGCCCAGTCGACGGCGTTCTTCACGACGCCGGAGGGGCCGTAGTTTGTACTCCGGGGTGACGATCAGCAGCGCGTCGGCGGAGCGGATCGCGCGCTTGAACGCCTCGACGCTCTCGGGACGTGCGCCGTCCGTGTCGAGGTCCTGGTTGTAGGGTGGGATCGGTTCGAGGTCGAAGACGTCGATCCGCATGTTCCCGGGCGCGAGCTGCGCCGCCGCCCGCAGCAGCGCTCGATTGTAGCTCCGCTTCCGCAGGCTGCCCGCGAAGCCGACCACTCTCATCGCCACCCTCGCAGGC
>JBHENL010000030.1:0-4481 GCA_046262075.1 Gemmatimonadota bacterium | reverse complement strand
CGCTCCGGGCATTCACTCCCTCTCGGCGTCCGGCCCGGTCATCGCCCGCGGGTCCAGCAGCCGCTTCAGCTCGTCCTCGGGCAGGAGGCCCTGGCGCAGCGCCACGGCCTCGACGCTCTCGCCCGTGGCGTGGGCCTCCTTGGAGAGAGCGGCCGCGCGGTCGTAGCCGATGCGCGGCGCCAGGGCGGTCGAGAGCATCAGCGATAGCTTCGCCAGCTCCAGGCAGCGCTCCTCGTTCGCTTCGATCCCCTCCACGCATCGCTCCCGGAAGGCGTCGCACGCGCCGGCCAGGACCTCCATGGACTGCAGGAGATTGTGGGCCATGAGCGGCATCATCGTGTTCAGCTCGAAGGTGCCGCCCTGGCCGCCGAGCGTGATGGCGACGTCGTTGCCCACGACCTGCGCGCAGGCCTGCAGCAGTGCTTCGGACAGCACGGGGTTCACCTTGCCCGGCATGATCGAGGAGCCCGGCTGAGTCGCCGGCAGCGAGAGCTCGCCCAGTCCGCAGCGCGGGCCCGAGGCCATCCAGCGGACGTCGTTCGCGATCTTGCCGAGGGAGACGGCGATCGTCTTGAGCGCTCCGCTCGCGTGCACGACGGCGTCGCGAGCGCCCTGCGCCTCGAAGTGGTCCTCCGCCTCCCGGAACCGCACGCCGGTCCGCTCGGCGAGGCGCGCGATCACCCGCGGCGGGAAGTCGGGGTGCGCGTTGAGCCCGGTGCCGACGGCCGTCCCACCCAGCGCGAGCTCGGTCAGCCCCTCGAGGGCGTCCCCCAGGCGCCTGCGCCCGTGGCCGACCTGCTTGGCGTAGCCTCCGAACTCCTGCCCCAGCCTGACCGGCGTCGCGTCCTGCAGGTGGGTGCGCCCGGTCTTCACCACGCCGTCGAACTCCGCCGCCTTCCCGGCCAGCGCGCGCTCGAGCCGCTCGAGGGCCGGATCGAGCCGCTCGACGATCAGCAGGCACGCGGCGACGTGCGTCGCCGTCGGGATCACGTCGTTGGACGACTGCCCCAGGTTCACGTGGTCGTTCGGGTGCACGGGCGACTTGCTGCCGAGCTCGCCGCCGAGGGCCTCGATCGCGCGGTTCGCGATCACCTCGTTCGCGTTCATGTTCGTGGACGTGCCCGAGCCCGTCTGGAAGACGTCCAGGACGAAGTGGGAGTCCAGGCGCCCCTCCTCGACCTCGGCCGCGGCCGCCTCGACCGCGTCGGCGAGGCGCGGCTCCAGGAGCCCGAGCTCTCGGTTCACCAGCGCGGCCTCGCGCTTGATCATCCCCAGCGCCCGCAGGAACACGCGCGGGAAGCGGATCCCGCTGATCGGGAAGTTCTGCTCCGCGCGCCGGGTCTGCGCGCCGTAGTAGGCGCCGGCGGGGACGCGCACCTCCCCCATCGAGTCGCGCTCCACGCGGAAGGCGCCGTCCACGGGGTGCTCGGCGAGGCTCGCTCGTGCCATGCGGACTCCTCTCGGGATCGGGGAGCTGCGGCGTTCGGCCGTTCCCAACGCGGCGCGCGTCCAGCGCCCCACGTCCGGGCCCGGTTGTCCGTCGGCCGGAAACGGGTAAATTTCGCTGGCCCCGCAGCCGCCGGGCAACCGTATCCCGGCGGTCCCCGATGTGGGCCTCGGGCCCACCTCCACCCGCTCGCCCTGACCCAGAGCTTCGCCGCCGCCATGACCATCCGCGAGGACGAGACCCGGCTGCTGGCCGGCGCCAACCCGACCGACGAGGAGCTGCTCGGGCTCTTCCGGCAGATGGCCCTCCTGCGCGAGTTCGAGGAGCGCACCGCCGAGCAGTACGCCAAAGGGAAGATCTGGGGCTTCTGTCATCTCTACACCGGGCAGGAGGCGGTCGCCGTGGGCGCCATGTCGGTGCTGACCAATGCGGACTACGTCGTCACGGCCTACCGCGACCACGGCCAGGCGATCGCCAAGGGCGTGGAGCCCAAACGGGTGATGGCCGAGCTCTTCGGCAAGAAGACCGGGACGAGTCTGGGTCGCGGCGGCTCGATGCACCTCTTCGACGCCCGCGCCCACTTCATGGGCGGTTACGCCATCGTGGGCGGCGGGCTGCCGATCGCCGCCGGCCTCGCGCTGGCCGTGCAGGTGCGCGAGGAGGACCGGATCGTGGCGACGTTCTTCGGCGACGGTGCCGTGGCCGAGGGGTCCTTCCACGAGAGCCTGAACCTGGCGCAGCTCTGGAAGCTGCCGCTGGTCTTCATCATCGAGAACAACCTGTACGGCATGGGAACGGCGGTCACGCGCGCCTCGGCAACCGAGGACTTCTACACGCGCGCCGAGTGCTACGGCATGCCGGGCGAGGCGGTGGACGGCATGGACGTGCTGGCCGTGCGCGAGGCGGTCGCGCGGGCGCGGCGCCACGCGTCGGACGGCAAGGGACCCTGCCTCCTCGAGATGAAGACCTACCGGTTCCGCCCGCACTCGATGTCCGACCCGGCGCGCTACCGGACGCGTACGGAGGTGGACGTGTGGCGGCAGCGCGACCCGCTGCTGACCTTCCCCGCCCGGCTCGTCGAGGAGGAAGTCGCGACGCAGGAGGAGATCGACCGGATCGTGGCCGAGGTCGCCGACGAGGTGCAGGAGTGCATCGCCTTCGCCGAGGAGAGCCCGCATCCGGCACCCGAGGACCTGATGACGTTCGTGTGGGCGCAGGAGCCGGAGGAGCCCTCGCCGAACGGCACGGGCCGGCGGTAGTGCGGGAGCTCACGTACCGCGACGCGCTGAACGAGGCGCTCCACGAGGAGATGGAGCGTGACGAGCGGGTGTTCCTGCTCGGCGAGGAGGTGGCACTCTACGAGGGGGCCTACAAGGTCACGCGCGGGCTCCTCGCCCGCTTCGGCGAGCGCCGCGTGCGCGACACGCCGATCGCCGAGGAGGTGATCGTCGGGAGCGCGGTCGGCGCGGCGATGGGCGGGCTCCGGCCGATCGCGGAGATGATGACCTGGAACTTCGCGATCCTGGCCTTCGACCAGATCCTCAATCACGCCGCGAAGATCCGCTACATGTTCGGCGGCCAGGTGAAGCTGCCGCTCGTCGTGCGGGGGCCGCAGGGCGGGGGCAAGCAGCTCGGCGCCCAGCACTCGCAGTCGGTGGAGACGTGGCTCGCGCACTGCCCGGGACTGAAGGTCGTGGCTCCGGCCACGCCCGCGGACGCCAAGGGGCTCCTCAAGACCGCCGTTCGGGACGACGACCCCGTGATGTTCCTCGAGCACGAGATCCTGTACAACGCCAAGGGCGCGGTCCCCGAGAACGGCGACCGGACGATCCGCTTCGGGGAGGCGGCCGTGCTGCGCGAGGGCGGAGACGTCACGATCGTGACCTATTCGCTCATGGTGCTGAAGGCCTTGAAGGCGGCCGAGGAGCTGCAGGGGGACGGCATCGACGCCGAGGTGATCGACCTGCGCACGCTCGTCCCGCTCGACATGGCCACCGTGCTCGAGTCGGTGCGCAAGACCAATCGGGCGCTCGTCGTGCAGGAGGGATGGCCGGTGTGCGGCATGGCCAGCGAGATCGCGGCGCGCATCCAGGAGGAGGCCTTCGACGATCTGGATGCGCCGGTGCGCAGGCTCACCGGAAAGCCCGTACCGATGCCGTACAACAAGCTGCTCGAAGCCGGGGCCATCCCGCAGGTGGCCGACATCGTGGCCGCCGCGCGGCGGCTCGCGGGCTAGTCGCGAGAGGGACCGATGGCGAAGCAGATCACGATGCCGAAGCTCTCCGACACGATGGAGGAGGGCAAGGTGCTGCGCTGGCTGAAGGCCGAGGGCGACCGCGTCGAGCGCGGGGAGCCGATCGCCGAAGTCGAGACCGACAAGGCCGACATGGAGATGGAGGCGTTCGACGCCGGGGTCCTGCTCTCGATCGCGGTCCCCGAGGGTGCGAGCGCGGCGGTCGGCGACGTCATCGGCTGGATCGGAGAGCCCGGCGAGAAGCCAGAGGGCGCCCCGGGAGCCGGCGACGGGGGCCCGGAGGCCGGCGAGGAGGCGAGCTCCGCGCACCGACCCGATGACGGGGACCGGGAGGCCGACGAGGCGGCGAGGTCCGCGCCCGAGCCCCGGGCCCGAACCCGGGCTCCGCGCCCCGCGGCCCCGAAGCCCGCAGTCGAAGCCGCCGCGTCCCCGCCGAAGGCCGCGCGCCGCCCCGGCAACGCCGAGGTGCCGGGTCCGCACGCGGACATCGCGGACGTGATCGAGCCCGAGGGCGCGAACGAGGCCGAGGAGGGGGAGGAGGGCTCGTCCCGCCAGGCCCCCGGCGGCGCGGCCGACGGCGGCCGCCGCGGCCGGCCGAGCAAGGGCATGAGCGACCGCCTGCCGCCGGCGCGCGAGTCGCGGGAGCGGCCCGCCCGCACGGCGGTCTCGCCCGTGGCCCGGCGCCTCGCGCAGCAGGCGGGGCTCGATCCGGCGAGCCTGCAGGGCTCCGGACCCGACGGGCGGATCGTGCGCCGCGACGTGGAGGCCGCGCTGCGCGAG
>JBHENL010000029.1:0-16596 GCA_046262075.1 Gemmatimonadota bacterium | reverse complement strand
AGCGCGTGCCCGAGACCCCGAGCGACTGAGCCGGCGCTCTCCTCCTCAGACCGACATGCGCCGCCGGATCCAGCGCTCGCCGCGGCGCTCGTAATCGTGCGCGAGCCCGCTGGCCGCCGCGGCCGCTGCGTCGTCCGGATTGCCGCTGCGCGCGTACTCCCGGTTGAACCTCTCCAGATAGAGCTCCTGCGCCTCTCGGGGGAGTTCCTCTCGCAGGCCGGACGGCAGCTCGTCCACGCTCTCGAAGAACACCGGCGTGAGGCGGGTTCGCCCCGCCGCCGCCTGTGCGCGATGCGGGCCGGGGCAGCGCACGGGCGCGCTGGAGCACGGGTCCGCGTGCACGAGCACGTCGACGTTGGGGATCCGCGCCTGGATCTCCTTCTCCAGCCGGGTCACGATCGCGTGCGCCTCCTCGAAGGGGCGCTCCCGGCAGATCACCACGTGCACGTCGACGGTGAGCTGCGGGCCCGCGCGACGGGTCCGCAGCCGATGATAGTCCAGGATGTCGGGGGCGGCGGCGACGATCCGCTCGATCGCCTCACGTTCCTCGCCCCCCAGGTCACGGTCCATCAACTCGTCGACGCCCTGCCGCAGCAGGGGCCGGACCTGCAGGAGGATCCACACCGCCACCACGAGCGAGAACACCGGATCGATCCACGGCACGCCTGCCACGGACTGCAGCGCGAGTGCGGCCAGCACGCCGCCGCTCATCCAGACGTCGGAGGCGTAGTGCAGGCTGTCGGCGTGCAGGATCCGGCTGCCGGTCTCGCGGGCACGCCGCACGAGATAGCGACTCACCCACAGCGACAGGAGCAGGCTCGCCGCCATCACGAGCCCGCCCTGTGCGAAGCCTTCGATGGGCTGGGGCTCCTGCAGGCGCCGGACGCCCTGCACGCCCACGAACAGCGCAGAGCCGGCGATCACGACGGCCTCCAGAAGGACGGCCAGGCTCTCGGCCTTCCCGTGCCCGAAGGGGTGCTCCGTGTCCGCGGGCTCGCGCGCCTTGCGAATCGAGAACAGGTTTACCGTGGAGAGGCCGCAATCGAGCAGCGAGTCCAGCGCGGAGGCCAGTACGGCCAGGCTGCCGATCGCGAGGCCGACGGCGGCCTTCAAGGCGGCCTGCAGCGCCGAGACGGCGATGGGCAGAAGGGCGCTGCGGGCGACGCGCGAGATGGGGGCGCTCACGGACTCGAATCTGGGGCGGCGCGCCGCGCGTGGCGAGGCCGGGCTCCGGCTACCCGGGGCGGAGCGCGCGGCCGGGGACGGCCGGCGCCCGCCCGAGTCAGGTCGTGGGGCCGGGCGCGGCCTCGCGCGCCGAGACGGGAGCGGGACCGCGCTGCGACGCGGGCCGGGCGCGTACCGCGTAGAGGCCGGGCACGACGATGGCGACCAGCATCAAGGCCTGTGCCACGAGTGTCTCAGCGGTGGGGTAGACGCCCAGGAGCGGCAGGCGCAGGAAGGCGACGGGTGTCTCGGAAACGACACCTCCTTCCTGCAGCTCGTGGATCCCCTTGCCCATGAACGTGAAGGCCAGGAGCAGCAGCAGGGCGCTCGTGGCGGTGAAGAAGGGACGCAGCGGGATACGCACTCCGAGCCGGAAGATGGCGGCGCAGAGCAGTCCGAGACCCGCCAGGCCGGCTAGGAATCCGGCAACGACCGATGCCGAGCTGCCGCTCTCGGCCGCCAGCAACGCGCGGTAGAACAGGACCGTCTCCACGCCCTCGCGGAACACCGCGAGGAACGCCACCGCGCCGAGTGCCAGGAGCGAGCGCCGTCCGGCCGCCGCCCCGACCCGCGCGCTCACGTACGCCTTCCAGCGCGCCACGTCGGCCTTCGAGAGCAGCCAATGGCCGACCATGAAGAGCACGGCGGCGGCGACCAGCATCGTCACTCCCTCGAGGACCTCGACCTGCTCTGCCGAGCGAAACAGGCGGTCCACCGCCAGCGCGGTCAGGACGCTGGCCGCCAGCGCCAGCCCCGTCCCCCACCAGAGACCCGCCTCAGCCTCGCGCACGCCGGTCTTGCGCAGCACCGCGAGCATGGCCCCGAGGATCAGCACGACCTCCAGGCCCTCCCGCGCGATGATCCCGAACGACTGTAGGAATGCGGACGTGGAGAACTCCATCTTCGGCCATCTCCGTTGAGACTGGTTCTCAAGTGGCGCCTACAGTGCCGTGCCGGCACTGGCTTGTCAACGGGACCGACCCGCCCCGCACGAGCTCTCTCGCCCTCAGGCCTCCAGCGTGGCGTCCAGGGTGATCTCGAGCCCACCGCGGAGAGCGTTGGAGACGGGGCAGCCGCGCTCGGCCTCCTCGGCGATTCCCTGGAAGCCGGCGTCCTCGAGGCCGTCCACCCGGGCGCGAACCCTCAGCGCCGAGCGCGAGATGCGCGGCCCTGCACCAGAGGTGTCGAGCGAGACGGACGCGCGCGTCCGCAGGCTCGTGGGCGGCTTGCCCGCCTTGGCCAGCGTGTTCGCCAGCGCCATGCTGTAGCACACCGCGTGCGCCGCCGCGATCAGCTCCTCCGGGTTCGTGCCCGGATCGTCGCCGAAGCGCTTGCCGAAGGAGACCTGGAACTCGAAGCTCCCGCTCCCCGCCCGCACCTCGCCTGAGCCATCCTTCAGGTCCCCCCTCCACGTCACGTCCGCGTGCCGCTCGGTCGCCATCGCCTGCCTCCCTTTCGTCGGATTCTCGATGCGGTGCACGGAGCAGGCGCCTTCAGCCTCGATGGCCCCGCCCCTGCCCTCGAGCGGCGCCGCTACTTTGCTGCCGCCCCCAGAGGCGCAGCCGAAGGGGGGGCCGGGCCCTCCCCAGACCTGCCGTCTCCCACTCGAGCGGAGCCACCTCCACCCGCCACGCCCTCCTGCCAGCCGGGCGCCACCCCTCCGGCGGGAAGCGGCGAAGCGACCAGGCAGCGACGGGGAGGGCCGGGCCCGCCCCGTGTCTCCACGCGAATCGGATGAAGTGAAGCCAGTATTGGTGCGCCCGAGAGGATTCGAACCTCTGGCCTACAGCTCCGGAGGCTGTCGCTCTATCCAGCTGAGCTACGGGCGCAACGGGGAGGGTGCCGCCTGGATCTGCAGGGCCGCGGCGGCGCGGCCGGGGCACTGCGACATCGAGAGCAGGCCCCCCGGATCACCGAGGGGATCAGCTCTCCACCGACTCCGAAACCGGGGCCGCCTGGCTCGAGCCGGACGCCTCGCCCGGGCCTCCGCGCGAGTCCTCCCGAGCCGGCTGGCCGGTCTGACCGGCCCCGTAGCCGGCCGTCGAAGATCCGGGAGCCGCACCCGCCCCCTGAGCCGGCATGGCGGTGATCAGCTCCTTCAGCTCCTTCGAAGGCTTGAACGTCGGGACGTGGCGCGAGGGCACCTGCACGGGGTCTCCCGTGCGGGGGTTTCGCGCCTTGCGGGCCTTGCGCTTCTTGATCTTGAAGCTGCCGAAGCCCCGGATCTCGATGTTCTTCTCCTGCGCCATCGCCTGCTTCACGGCCTCGAGGAACCCGTCGACCACGACCGCCGTGTCCTTCTTCGTGAGCCCCGTCGCCTCGGCGATCTGCTCGACCAGGTCCGCCTTCGTCATGCGTCCTCCGAGTTCGTTTTCAGGAGCCACTTCCTGCACCTCCTTCGCAGCGGACCGCCGGAGAAGCCGGGGACGAACCCGGTCGCACACGGCGCGCAGCTAGTTGGGCCTGGGCACCGGCCGGAGAGCCGAACAGCGGTTCCGGGGCCGGGAGCGGCGTCGAGCGACGGCCTCTCGCGGCGCCGATCGGCGGGAGGCCGGGAAAGGACAAGGTAAAGCGGGAGACGGACTTGTCAATGCAAGGTGGACCCGCTACCGGCGCGGTGGGCCGCCTCACCCGGACTCGTGCCAGGCCATGGCGCGCTACTCAGGACGGGTGCGGGCGCCCGCCTGCCAGTCCTGCAGCGCCCGCACGCCCAGCTTTCCGCGCCGCAACGCCGCGATTCCGCTGGCGGCGGCCATCGCCCCGGAGGTGGTGGTCACGTAGGGCACGGAATAGGTGAGCGCCGCACGCCGCAGCGCGTAATCGTCGTACTGCGACTTACGCCCGAGCGGCGTGTTCACGAGCATCGCCACCTCGCCGTTCTTGATCAGGTCGACCATGTCCGGCCGGCCCTCGTTGACCTTGAACACCCGCCGCGCCGCCACGCCCCGCTCGGCGAGGTAGGCGCACGTCCCCTCCGACGCCAGGATCTCGAAGCCCTGCCGCGCGAGCCGCTCCGCGATGGGGACCAGCGTCGGCTTGTCCCGGTCGTGGACGGAGAGGATCACCCCGCCGCAGGTCGGCAGCGTCATGCCCGTCGCCAGCAGCGCCTTCGCGAACGCCAGGCCGAAGTCGCGGTCGATCCCCATCACCTCGCCCGTGGAGCGCATCTCGGGCCCCAGCAGCGGGTCCACACCCGGGAACTTCACGAACGGGAACACCGACTCCTTGACCGCCACGTGCCGCGGCGGCTCCACGTCCTGCAGGCCCAGATCGTCGAGCGTGGCGCCCAGCATCACCTGCAGCCCCAGCCGGGCGAGGGGCACGCCCGTGGCCTTGCTCACGAAGGGCACCGTGCGCGAGGCGCGGGGGTTCACCTCGAGCACCGACACCTCACCGTTCTGGATCGCGAACTGCACGTTCAGCAGGCCCCTCACCTCGAGCGCTTCCGCGAGCGTGCGCGTGTGCTCGCGCATCGTCTCGAGCTCCCACGGGGAGATCTTGTAGGCCGGCAGCACGCAGGCCGAGTCGCCGGAATGGATCCCCGCCTCCTCGATGTGCTGCATCACCCCCGCGATCGCCGTGCGCCGCCCGTCGGAGATCGCGTCCACGTCGAATTCGAAGGCATCCTCCAGGAACTTGTCCACGAGCAGCGGGTGCGACTCGCTGGCTCGAAGCGCGGACTCCGCGGTGCGCCGGAGCGTCTCGCGATCGTAGACTACGCGCATCGCGCGACCGCCGAGCACGTACGAGGGCCGCAGCAGCACGGGGTAACCGATCCGCGCCGCGATCTCCGCCGCTGCCTCCGCCGAGCCCGCGATCCCGCCCTCTGGCTGGCGGAGCCCGAGGCGTCGCAGGAGCGCTCCGAAGCGCTCGCGATCCTCCGCCAGGTCGATGGCCTCGGGCGACGTCCCGAGGATGGGAAAGCCTCGCCGCGTGATCGCCGCCGCCAGCTTCAGCGGCGTCTGGCCGCCGTACTGCACGATCACGCCTTCCGGCCGCTCGACCTCGAGCACGTCGAGGACGTGTTCGGCCGTCAGCGGCTCGATGTACAAGCGGTCGGAGACGTCGTAGTCGGTCGAGACGGTCTCGGGGTTCGAGTTCACCATCACGGCTTCCATCCCGGCCTCGCGCAGCGCGAAACAGGCCTGGACGCAGCAGTAGTCGAACTCGATCCCCTGCCCGATGCGGTTGGGGCCGCTGCCGAGGATCACGACCCGTCGCCCCGAGCCGGCCCGCGTTTCGCTCTCGCGCTCGTACGTCGAGTAGAAGTACGGGGTGAACGCCTCGAACTCGCCGGCGCACGTGTCGACCGTCTTGTAGGCGGGCACGATCCCGCGCTCGGCGCGGTGGCGGCGCACGGCCGTCTCGGAGGCGCCGAGGAGGCGTCCCAGGTGCCCGTCCCCGAAGCCCGCGCGCTTCGCCTCCCACAGCACCTCGTCGGGCAGCCGCTCCAGCGACCCGAATCCCAGGAGCACCACCTCGGCGCGGCCGATCTCCTCGATCTGCTCCAGGAACCAGGGGTCGATCCGGCTGGCCCGGGCGACCTCGTCCACGCTCATGCCGCGGGCGAAGGCCTCGCGGACCGCGAAGATCCGCTCCTGCGACGGGACCGCGAGCAGGCCCCGCAGCTCGGCCGACTCGGGCTCCGGCGCTCCACCCGCCGTCTCCCGCACCGGCGGGACCGGATCGAGCCGCAGATCGAGGCTGACCTGCTCGCCGGCCGGCGCGCCGGCGACGCCCTGCGCAGTCGTGCGGGAGACGCCTCCCAGGCCGTGCAGCCCCTCCCAGCCGCGCTCCATCGAGCGCAGCGCCTTCTGCAGCGACTCCTTGAACGTGCGCCCGATCGCCATCGCCTCGCCCACCGACTTCATCTGCGTGGTGAGGCGGCCGTCCACGTTCGGGAACTTCTCGAAATCGAAGCGCGGAACCTTCGTCACCACGTAGTCGATGGTGGGCTCGAAGCAGGCCGGCGTCTCGCGCGTGATGTCGTTCACGAGCTCGTCGAGCGTGAAGCCGATGGCGAGCTTCGCTGCGATCTTGGCGATCGGGAAGCCGGTCGCCTTGGAGGCCAGCGCCGAGCTGCGGGAGACGCGGGGGTTCATCTCGATCACCACCCGCGTGCCGTCGACGGGGTCGACCGCGAACTGGATGTTCGAGCCACCCGTCTCGACGCCGACGGCGCGGATGATCCGGATCGCGTCGTCACGCATCGCCTGGTACTCGCGGTCGGTGAGCGTCTGCTGGGGCGCGACGGTGATCGAGTCGCCGGTGTGCACTCCCATCGGGTCCAGGTTCTCGATCGAGCAGACCACCACCACGTTGTCGTGGCGGTCGCGCATGAGCTCGAGCTCGAACTCCTTCCAGCCCGCGATCGAGGTCTCCACCAGCACCTCCCCGATGGGCGACAGGTCGAGCCCGCGCAGGAGGAGCTCGTCGAACTCCTCGACGTTGTACGCGATCCCGCCGCCCGTGCCGCCGAGCGTGTAGGATGGCCGCAGGATCGCCGGGAATCCGACCCGCGCGGCGACGGCGCGACCGTCCGCGAGCGAGCGCGCGAAGCCCCCCGGGGGGAGCCGGAGCCCTGCCTGACGCATGCACGCCGCGAACGCCTCGCGATCCTCCGCGAGGCGGATCGCCTCGGGCTGGGCGCCGATCATCTCCACGCCCAGGCGCTCGAGCGTGCCCCCGCGCCACAGCGCCATGGCCAGGTTCAGCGCGGTCTGCCCGCCGAGTGTGGGCAGCAGGGCGTCGGGGCGCTCCGCCTCGATCACGGCCTCGACGATCTCGGGAGTCAGGGGCTCGACGTACACGCGATCCGCCGTATCGGGGTCGGTCATGATCGTGGCCGGGTTGGAGTTCACCAGCACGACCTGCACCCCTTCCTCGCGCAGTGCGCGGCAGGCCTGCGTGCCGGAGTAGTCGAACTCGCACCCCTGGCCGATGACGATCGGACCGGACCCCAGGAGCAGGACCCGCTCGATTCCCTCGCGGCGCGGCACGGGTCAGGCGGCCGACGGCGGCGGAGCGGGCGCCCCTCGCCGGGAGCCGGTCGGCCCCCGGCGGCTGCGCATGGCGGCGACGAACTCGTCGAACAGGTAGCGGGAGTCGTGCGGGCCGGGAGCCGCCTCGGGGTGATATTGCACCGCGGAGACGGGCAGCTCCCGGTGGCGGAAGCCCTCGAGCGTGCCGTCGTTCAGGTTCAGGTGGGTGACCTCGAGCTGCGGCACGCCTGCGACGCGGGACGCGTCGCCACGCACGGCGAACCCGTGGTTCTGGGAGGTGATCTCCACCGCTTCCCGGCGGAGGTTCCGCACCGGATGGTTCACGCCGCGATGCCCGAAGCGCAGCTTGAACGTCTCGCCGCCGTGGGCGAGTGCCAGCAGCTGGAATCCGAGGCAGATGCCGAAGGTCGGAAGCTCGGGGTGCAGGGCGTGCATCTCCCGCAAACAGGCGATCGCCGCGCGCACCGCTTCGGGGTCGCCCGGTCCGTTCGAGAGGAACACTCCGTCCGGCTCGAGGGCCAGCAGCTCCGGGGCGCCCGAGCGCGAGGGCACCACACGCAGCTCGCAGCCACGCGCGTCCAGGAGGCGCAGGATGTTGCCCTTGGCGCCGCAGTCGAGGGCGACCACGCGCAGCCGGTCGCTCCCGCCCGCCGCGGTGCTGCCGGCACCCGGCGGATCGAGCGCGCTCGCCGGCTCGAGCGGGCTCGGCGCGGGGGCCGCGTAGGTGTACGGCGTGGCGCAGGTGACGAGACCGGTCAGGTCCCGTCCGGCCATCCGCGGCGTGCGGAGGAGCCGCGGGAGCAGAGCTTCGGGCGCGACGTCGCGCGTCGAGATCGCCGCCCGCATCGCGCCCCGCTCGCGCAGGTGCAGCGTGAGCGCGCGCGTGTCCACTCCCTCGAGCGCGACCACGCCCTGCTCGCGCAGCGTCTCGGGCAGGCTCGCCCGCGACCGCCAGCTCGAGGGGCGGCGCGTCGCCTCGCGCACGACGAAGCCAGCCACCTGGATGCGGTCCGACTCGCCGTCGCCGGGCACGATTCCGGTGTTGCCGACGTGCGGCACCGTCATGGCGACGATCTGGCCGCGGTAGGAGGGGTCGGTGAGGACCTCCTGATAGCCGGTGAGCGCGGTGTTGAAGACCGCCTCACCGAACGTCTCGCCTTCGGCCCCGAAGGAGCGCCCGTGGAAGGCGCGCCCGTCCTCGAGGAGGAGGAGCGCCGCGGGGCCGAGGCGGAATGCCGTCAGAGGGGGACCGTCTCCACGTTGGCCACGCGGCCGGCCGAGTCCATGCTCACGTAGACGCGGGCGCGCACCTCGTCGGCAGCGTCGAAGGTCCAGAACGTCAGCCGCTCGCCCGCTGGTTCCTTCACGCGCGTGCGCGGCTCGCCCAGGATCTCGACCACTTGCGGCTCGGTCATCCCGACCTGCACGCGCTCCGCCTCCTGCGCGACGTCGACGGTCCGATCGTCGCGCTGGCCCGCCGGGGCCTCTTCGGTCTCACGCTCGCCGCAGGCGGCCACGACGAGGGCCGCCGCCAGTGCCAGAAGCATCCTGTTCACCGTTCCTCCGATCATGAGAGAGCGCCCAGCGCGCCGCCGAGCGTGATCGTCACGGGCCGCTTGGGCTCCTGCGGGGTGCGCGGCTCCGGCGTGGTGCGCACCTCGGCGACCCGCCGCCGATCGTCGAACCAGACGTACGTCTTCCCCACCACCCGCTGGCGATCGTCGCGGAACCAGTAACTCCAGCGCTCGCCGCTCCCCTCGCGCACCTTGACGTTCGGCGTGCCCCACGCGTCCAGGACCTGCTGCATGGACATGCCTTCCGTCACGGTCCCCACGCCCGCGGCTTCGACCGGCTCGTGCCGGGCCTCCGGGCGGTCTCCCCGAGAGCAGGAGGATGCCACGAGGGTGGCCGCGAGAGCGCAGGCGAGCAAGCGCCCGTCCCGGACCGGTCGGGCAGAGCAGAGGCAGGACAGGGGCATTTCGACGAGAGGTGCGGGAGCGGACGGAATGGTCCGTTGGTCGGAGCTCGAATCTACACCTCGGCTCGCTCGCGACAACCCGGCCGGATCGTGATCGAGCCGCCGCCGGATCGACTCTCCCGCCGTCCGGCCGGCGGCGCTCAGTTCCAGAACTCCCAGAACACCTCCACGCTGATCACGCGCCCGGGTGGGAAGAACCGCTCCTCGGTGCGATACCTGCGATCGAAGAGATTCTCCGCGCTCAGGCCGAGCGTGAAGCCGATCAGCTGAACCCGCAGCAGCCCGTCCAGGATGGCGTACGCGGGCAGCTGCTCCTCGACGACGCCGGCCCGCGCCCCGGTCACCCGGCCATCGAGCGCCGCCCGCACCCGCAGGTTGCGGCTGGGAAAGAAGCGACGGTCGAAGACGAGGCGGCCCAGAACCTGGACGCTGGGGACGTACGGGATCTCTCGTCCGGCCTCGTCTTCCACCGACTGCGCCTGTACGAATCCCTCCGCGACGAGGTCCCACGGCAGCGGCACGCGTACCCGGCCGTCCACGCCACGCGTCCGCAGGTCGAGCACGTTCAGGTCGCCGAAGTCCTCGCCGGCCCCGGAGGCGAGACGGACGTCGTCGAGCTCGTCGGCCCCACGCCACACCGTGGGAGGCAGCCACAGCGCAGCGTCCTCGCTGCGGCGGTCGTACACCGAGGCTTCCCCGCTCAGCGCACCCAGCACGAGGGCGGTGCCCGCCCGCAACTCGCGCGTGCTCGCCACCCGCAGCGCCCGCGTGGGATCGGCCCGTACGAGCAGGGCGCGCTCGGCGAGAGCCGGCGGGCGCGCGGAGCGGGACGCGCGCGCGAACGGCCGCAGGCCCCAGGCCGTTCCATAGCGCAGCTCGAGCGCCGCGCCGGGCTCCACGATCGCCTCGCCGCTCGACTCGAAGCGGTCCACCTGGCTCCGGATCGAAAGTGCCAGGCTGTCGAAGGCGAGCTCCGTGCCCGCGAAGGCGCCCGTGCGTCCGATGGCGGCGGCGGCGGCGGGCTCCCCGTCCTCCTCCCCCCCGCCCACCGGACCGTCGAAGAGCGGCGCCTCGGAGTCGGGGTCCTCGTTCCACCAGTCCACTCCCGCCTCCACCACCCCCGCC
This sequence comes from Gemmatimonadota bacterium, assembly GCA_046262075.1. Taxonomy (GTDB): domain Bacteria; phylum Gemmatimonadota; class Gemmatimonadetes; order JACCXV01; family JACCXV01; genus JBHENL01. The sequence continues at coordinate 6,267 of JBHENL010000029.1, read as the reverse complement.
GGGATGCCTACCCTCCCGCTCGCGCGCGCGCCGCGCCGGCCGAAGGCGCCGGCGATCAGCGGCTCGTCCTCCAGCGTGAAGCTCTCCTCCGCCTCGAAGCGATCGGCGAAGAAGGCCGCGGAGGCGAGGACCGGGCCCACGCGGCCGCGGTACAGCGCCTGGAGCCGCCGCTCCCGGAGGTCCTCGACGCCCGTGAACGGCGTGGCCGGCGACGAGGCCCGCGTGTCCGTCGTCACTCCCGACGTGCCGTAGCTCGCCTCGAGGAAGTGCGTGCGTGACACGTAGAGGCGGCTCTTGAGCCAGAAGCGGCTCCGGTCGGCGTTCGCCACCCGGGTGAAGGTCGCCGAGTCGTCGAAGTGCAGCGCGCCGAAGACCGAGAGCCGCCGGCCGAGCCAGCGCCCCAGCGCGGCGCCGAAGCCCTCCCTGCCGAACGACCCCAGCTCGAAGAGCAGCGACGAGTTCGCCTGCGGCGTCAGGTGCGTGCGCGTGACGAGATTGATCCAGCCGGCTTCCGCCCCGGCAGCGGCCGAGGTGCCCTGGCGGACCTCGATGCGCTCCAGCGCGTCGACCGGCACCCCACGCAGGTCGGCCGCGGGACCCAGCGGGCTCTCCAGCGGGCGCCCGTCGATCGTGACGCGGGTCGCTTGCGCCAGCCCCGAGGGGAACCGCACGTCCTGGAAGAAGCCCGGCCCGCCCTGGTCGCCGGTGAGCAGCGGCGCCAGGCTGGGGAGCACGTCCGCCAGCGTCGCCTCGGGCCAGCCGGCGAGCTCCTCGCGCTCGATCACGATCGCGGGCGGGCCGACCCCGAGGGGCGTGTACGGATCGACGTCCGCGGGGAACAGCGGTGTGCGGTTGCGCAGCTTCTCGAGCGTCGTGTCGGGCAGCGCGTCAAGGCTGTCCTCGAGAGCGGCGAGGCTGTCCGGGGGCGCAGGCACGCCGTCGGAGGGCAGTGTGTCCGGGGGCGCGGCTGTCGTGTCCGGGGCCGGGGGAGCCGCCTCCGCGGGTGCGGCGAGCGTGTCCGCGGGCGCCGCCAACGTGTCGGCGGGCTCCTGCGCCAGGAGACGTCCCGGCCCGGCGGGGCTTCGGGCTCCTGCCGGAGCGAGTCCCAGGAGCGCGGCCGAGACGAGGGCTGCCGACAGAGCGACGCGCATCGCGCCTCCGGGGTCGAGGACGCCGGAAGGTAAGCGCCGGTCCCGAGGCCGGCAAACGCGCGAGGTCGTTCCGTCGCGCCGTCTACCCCTCCGCGCGCCGGCCGCGGCGCAGCAGTACGAGCAGGAAGAACGGTCCACCGAGCAGAGCCGTGAGGACGCCTACCGGCAGCTCGGCGGGTGCGAGCGCCAGCCGTGCCACGGTGTCGCACGCGACGAGGAAGGCCGCGCCCGCCGGGATGCACGCGGGCAGGAGGCGCCGGTTTTCGGGCCCGAGCAGCAGCCGCAGCACGTGCGGGACGACCAAGCCGACGAAGCCCACCGGTCCGCAGAACGCGACCACACTGCCGACCAGCAGGGCGCTGCCCAGGAAGAGGAATCGCTTCAACCGCTCCACGTCCACGCCGCGGGCCTGCGCCAGCTCTTCTCCCGTGAGGAGCAGGTCGAGCTCGGCGCGGCGCCGGACGAGGAGCCACGCCCCGGCCGTGGCGGGAACGCTCAGCAGCGCGAGGGGCGCGTATCCCACGATCCGGACCTCGCCCATGAGCCAGCGCACGAGTCGCAGCGTTTCGGCGTGGCCGGCGAACGACTGCAGGAGCAGGATCAGCGCGGAGAAGAAGAAGCTCAGCGCCACGCCGGCCAGGAGCAGGGTGGTGGTCGGCAGCGCGCCACGGCGCCGCCCCAGGCCGTACACGGCCGCCGTGATCGCCGTCGCACCCGCCAGTGCGCCCGCCGCCGAGCCGGGGAGGCCGGCGATGGGGACCCGGAGACCTGCGAGCGACGCGGCGACGGCGCCGAAGGCCGCGCCGCTCGCGACTCCCAGCGTGTACGGCGTTGCGAGCGGGTTGCGGAAGAGGGCCTGGAACGTCGCTCCCGCGAGTGCCAGCGCCGCGCCGGCGACGGCGGCGAGGAGCACGCGCGGGACGCGCAGCTGCCACAGGATGAAATGCGCCGCGCCTTCCGTCTGCGGAGCGGCCGTGTCCAGGGCCGGACCCGCGAACGGTGCCGCGATCAGCGCGAGGACGCAGCCCGCCACCAGCACGACCAGGCCCCGCCCGCTCGCGCGGCGTGGCACGGCTGGGGGTTCCGCGCGCGCATCCGCGGCCTCCCCCGCCCACGGCACCAGGCGGAGCGGAGGGGTCGCGACAGCGCCTCCCCCTTCGCCGCCGGCAGGCAGCCCGTACAGGTCGCGTAGCGCCGCGGGCCGCAGCGCGTCGGCCGGCGGGCCGTCGATCTGCACCCGACCCTCCCGCAAGGCCAGCACGCGCGTCGCCGCGCGCGCGGCGAGCTCGACGTCGTGGGTGGCGAGCACGACCGAGCGGCGCTCTCCCGCCAGCCGCAGCAACACCGCATGGATCTCCGCGGCGCGTCCCGGATCGAGGAAGACCGTGGGCTCGTCGAGCACCAGCACGGGGGCATCCTGCGCCACGACGGACGCGAGGAACACCTTCTGCAGCTCCCCGCCGCTGAGCTCGTGCAGCGCTCGGCCCGCCAGGTGTGCTGCGCCCACCAGCCCGAGTGCGCGCAGCGACGCAACGGCCCGCGCCGACGCGAGTTCGTCGAAGTGCGGGTAGCGCCCCATCTCGACCAGGCCGAGCGCGCCGAAGCCCGCAGGCCGCTCGTTCAGCTGCGGCAGGTAGGCGAGCCGGAGCGCGCGCTGCCTCGGGCTGAGCCGGCGCAGGCGTGCCCCCTGCAGCAGGACCTCCCCGCTCCCGGGGGTCACCACCCCCGCGAGCAGCCTCAGCAGCGACGTCTTGCCGCTGCCGTTCGGCCCCAGCACCACGAGCACCTCGCCCGCTCGAAGGGCGAGGGAGACGTCGCGGACGATCGCGCGACCGCCGAGGAGGAGCGAGACGGCGCGGGCCTCGAGAAGCGGCGGAGGAGATCCCGGGGGGTCGGGAGCCGCGGATGCCGCGAGCCGACGGTCGCGGGCGGCGGCGCGGACGGGGCTCACGGCCGGAGCAGCGGCTTGAGGCGCATCAGCGCCTCGACGACCCGCGGCCCCGGACGCAGCCAGACTTCGTCGCGCAGGACGTGGACCCGGCCGTTGCGCACCGCGGCGAGGTGCTCCAGTCGCTCCCAGTCCTCGGCGGCGCCTCCGGCCGCGTCCTCACCGCTCCACTCCAGCAGCACGTCCGGCCCGAGGCGCAGCGCCGACTCGGCCGAGAGCTGCGGATATCTCACCGGGCCGGGATCCAAGGCGTTGCGCCCCCCCGCCAGCTCGATCAGCTCGCCGATGTACGTGCGGGGGCCGGCGGCCGTGAACCTCGCCACCTGCCCGGGCTCGCGCGCGACCACGAAGAGGACGCGCGGGCGATGCTCCTCGGGACGCCGGACGCGCTCCCGGTCCAGCGCGCGTGCGAGGCTGTCCGCGAGCGCCGCGGCGGCGGCTCGACGCCCGACGCGCGCCCCCACCATCCGCACCGCCGCGCTCACGTCGCGCAGCTCCTCGTGCGGCACCGCGAGAGTGGGGACACCCGCCTGGCGCAGCGCCTGGCCGATCTCTTCCTGCGCGGGGAGCAGCACCACCAGGTCCGGCCGCAGTCGCAGCATGCCTTCGACGTCGGGGTCCAGCAGTCCGCCCAGCTTCGGCAGGCGTCGCGCGGCCGCGGGGTGATCGCTGAAAGCGTCCACCCCCACCACCCGCTCCCCCGCTCCGACGGCGAAGAGGACCTCGGTCACGCTGGGCGCGAGGGAGACGATGCGCGCCGGCAGCTGCGCGCCGGCGATCTCCGCCGCCGGCTCGCGCGCGATGTCCCGGGGCTCGCGCTCGCAGGCCCACGCGAGCCCGAGCAGACACATCCGCGTCGCGATCCGCAGCCGGCGGGCGGAACCTGCCGCGGCCGGCTCGTCCCGGGCGCTCACCGCGGGCGAGCGGACGTCTCGAAGGCAGCGCCGAAGGGCCCGACGCCGACCCGGACGGAGTCGGAGAGCGTCTGTCCCGCGTCGAAGAGAAAGACCTTTCCCGGCGTCACGAAGTCTCCGAAGTACACCGACAGGACGTTACCGGCACGATCGACGGCCACGCCGCTGGAGCCGCGGTGCAGGCCGGCCGAGTCCGCCGAGAGCGGGTTCGCCGGGCCCCGCAGCACGCGGCCGGCGGTGGCGTCGAAGGCGTAGAGCCCGTCCGAGAACGACGTCACGTACGCCAGGTTGTCGGGGCCGACGGCGAGGTCCGCCGCCGAGTCCCCGATGGGCACGGGTCCGCTGCGGCGCCTCCGAGCGATCGGGTCCAGCACGACGAGGCTGCTGTTCCGCTGACCGAAGTCACCCGTGTTGACGACCAGCAGGTCGCCGGTACGGTCGAGTGCGGCGAACTGCGCGTTGAAGCCGCCGGTCCCGACCGTGTCCCGCACCTCGAGGGTGAGCGCGTCCACGAACGCGACGTAGCTCTCGCCGATCCGCGGCGGCGGATTGGCCCCGGTGCTCAGGTCGATGTTCCCGACCACGACGAGCAGCGTCTCACCCAGGACCTCGACGTCGGCGGGCGAGGCCCCGACGGGCCCGACCTGCTCGACCTCGCAGGTCGCGAGATCCACGCGCGCCAGCTCGCCGCTGACGAGCAGCGTGACGAAGGCGTCCCCGCCGGCGATCGCGACGCCCTGCGGAGAGCTGCCCGGCGGCAGCGCCGCAGAGCAGCGCCGGGCCAGCGTGGCCTCGTCGAAGACCAGCAGGCGGCTGGTCTGCGTGGGCACCGCCACCACTCCCTCTCCCACGGCGAGCGTGACCGCGTTCGCGCCCGCGCCCAGCTCCACGACGTCGTTCTGCGCCTCCAGCTCGCCGTCGGCCGTCAGCCCGACGATGGAGAGCGTGCCGGCCAGGGAGTTCACCACGAACGCGCGCCCGGCGAGCGGCCCCGGCTGCGGGTCGGTGCCGCTCTCTCCGGAGCAAGCGGTGAGGACCGCCGCGAGGGCGGGCGACAGGAGCCCACGCTTCGGTCGGGCTCGCGCCACGCACGCGCGAGCTCGGCGTGCACGGAAGCACGGGAGGAGTGGGGCGGGGAGACCGAGCGTGGGAGGCATGGGGTTCCTTCCCGAAAGAGGAGAGGTGAAGCGCGCCGGCGGCTCGCGGCGTCCCGAGGATGCTGGCCGAGGTGCGGGTCACGGCAGCGCCGCGCGCGCGCCGACCCGCAGCGTCCGGCCGGCTGCGGGAAATCCGGCCACTACCTCGTAGCGGCGCTCGAGGAGGTTCTGGAGCGCCAGCTCGAGCACCAGCTCGCCGTGCTCCGAGCGCGCGCGCCGCCAGGCCAGGCTCCAGTCCAGCACTGCATGGGCAGGAAGGGCATTCGTGCCCGCGAGCGTGGGATGCCGGCGACCGGTGAGGCGGAGGTCCACCGCGGTGTGCACGGCGCCGCGCTCCAGCGCCATTCCGAGCCGCCCCAGGTGCGCGGGACGGTACGGCAGGGGGTGCCGGTTACCGGGAAAGTCGAAGCGCGCCGGCGCGTAGGTGTACGCCAGGGTCGCTTCCAGCCCGGCGGAGGAGCTCCACCGCGCGGCCAGGTCGACGCCCCGCACCAGGGCCCGCGGCAGGTTGCGTGGGCTCCATACGAAGCGGAAGTCGGGGAGCCAGACGATCGGCCCATCGATCCGCCGCTCGTACGCCGCCAGCGAGGCGCCGACCCGCGGGTCGGGGGCCCAGTCGAGCCCCAGCTCGAGGTCGCGCGAGCGCTCCTCACGGAGATGGGGGTTGCCCCGCACTCCCAAGCCCGGCACGAAGGCGAGGCTCTGGAAGCCGGGATACCGGAACGCCCTCCCGGCGAAGGCCCGCAGGCTGACTCCGGGCCGGAGCGCGACGGCGGCCGCGAGCGAGGGCGACAGGAACGAGTGGGAGCGCGCGTCACCCTGACCCGCGCCCGTGCCCATCTCGAGGCGATCGATGCGGAGCGCCGGAGAGAGCACCAGCGCCCCGGCGCCCGGACGCCAGCGCAGGCCGGCGTGCAGGGCCGCGTCGCGTCGGGAGGTGGTCGCCTCCAGGTCCGTTCCGGAGCCGCGGTCCTCGCGCAGCTCGAGACCCGCCTCGACTCGCCGGTGGGTCCCGCCTCCCGCGACCGACGCGCGCAAGCTGGCGGAGTTCTCGCGCGACCGGGCATCGGCGGCGGGGCGCGCAGGGTCGGCGAACC
>JBHENL010000028.1:0-12711 GCA_046262075.1 Gemmatimonadota bacterium | reverse complement strand
GGGCTACTGCAGGCTCCTCAGCCATTCCTGGAACTTCCGCAGGTCCTCGTCCTCGACCGCCGAGGCCGCCCGCGTCGAGGATGCGGGCGAGCCTTCCGGCGCCGGTCGCTCGCCGCCGCCGGCGTCCTCCTGGAGCGAGGTCTGGGAGCGCCCGGGCCGACGGCCGAACACGTCGTCGGGGTCGTGATCCGCTTCGTCCTCGAGCAGGAACGCCCATGGCTCCGCGCTCCGGCGAGAGAAGCTCGAGGGGAAGGATTGCTCCAGCGCCGAGACCGGCTGCCCCGTTTCGGCATCCTCGTCGAGGCCGGCCGGCACGAGCCCCTCCACGGTTCCGCCGGTGACGAGTTCGTCCCCCGTCAGCTGCAGCTCGCCGGGAACGAAGCCGCCCAGCGAGGAGCCCGCCTCGGCGTCCAGCCGCTCGCGGTCCGCGGCGACCTGCCGCTCGAGTCGCTCCGCCTTGTCGCGGATCAGCCCGTTCGCGGGGTCCTCGGCGAGGATCCTGCGGTAGATGGCGAGCGCGCGCTCGTGCAGCCCCTGATCCGCGTAGATCTCGGCCAGCGTGACCGTGGCGATCTCCTCGGGCTGGTCGCCGTCGACGCTTCGCTCCGGCTCCTCCGCGCGCCCGAAGCGGTCGTCGGCCATCGGGCGCGCCGCAGCCTCTTCCGCCGTCGCGCCCTCGTCCGCCTGCCAGCCGGCGGTCGCCGCAGCACGTTCCTGCTCGAAGACGTCGCCCCCCCCGCGGGGGGGAGCGAGCGACAGCCCTTCGAGCCGCTCGCGGATCTCGCCATTCGTGGGGTCCACCTCGAGCGCGCGCCGGAACCAGGCGGCGGCGTCGGAGGCGTCGCCGCGCTGCCGTCCGATCTCCCCCAGCGCGCGCAGGGCGACCAGGTTCTGCGGATCGGCCTCGAGCACCTCGCGGAACACCCCGGTCGCTTCCTCGAGATCGCCCTGGTCGAACCAGGCCCGGGCCAGCACCATCTTGCCGCCCAGGTAGTCGGGATGGACGCGCAGGCCCTGCTGGCAGATGCCGATCGCCTCGGCGATCCGACCAGCCTTGCGATGTGCGTCGGCGAGGGGGGCGAAGAGCCGGGAGGTGGGATTCCGGGCGAACCTCTGGGAGAGGTGCGCGATCTCGCTCTCGAAGGATCCGCCGGCCATCGTGTCGGGGGGCTGGAGTCGGAACACCCGGTGGAGCCCCGCTCAGGCGATCGCGCGGATCGCCGCGTCCAGATCGGCATCGCCGGGCGGAAGCGCGCGAAGTATAGGCCGGCCCAGATCGACCGTCAACAAAACGACCGTGCGTCCCGCCTCGCGCTTCTTGTCGCGCGCCAGGAACGGGTGCAGGTCCTCGGGAGCGAAGCCGGACCCCTCGACCGGCAGGCCGCAGCGCCGCAGCAGGCCGCGGCAGCGCTCGGCCATGGCGGGTGCGGTGACGCCCAGACGCACGCCCAGCTCGAGCGCACAGGAGATCCCGAGTGCCACGGCCTCGCCGTGGCTCCAGCGCACGAAGCCTCCCGCCGCCTCGATCGCGTGCCCGACGGTGTGGCCGAAATTGAGGACCTTGCGCGCCCCGTCCTCGCGCTCGTCCAGCGCCACGATCCGTGCTTTCGCACGGCACGCCCGCTCCACGACCTCTCGCACGAGGTCGGTGTCGCGCGCGGGGCCCGCGCGCTCCAGGAGCTCGAAGAGCCGCGGGTCCGACGTGATCGCGATCTTGACGGTCTCTGCCCAGCCGTCGCGCCAGCCGCTCTCGGGCAGCGTGGCGAGGAAGGCGAGGTCCACGACCACGGCGCGCGGCTGGTGGAACACGCCGGCGAGGTTCTTCGCCTCCGGCAGGTTCACGCCCGTCTTGCCGCCCACGCTCGCGTCCACGCAGGCCAGGAACGTGGTCGGCACGTTCACCAGATCCACGCCGCGCAGGAACACGCCCGCGGCGAACCCGGCGACGTCGCCGACCGAGCCGCCGCCGAGCGCGACCACCAGGGCGTCCCGGTCCAGGTCGGCCTGTGCGAGTCGCCGGACGGCCTCGCCCGCCACCTCCCACGTCTTCGCCGCCTCGCGCTCCGGGAGCAGCACCGTCGCCGCGGGGGCGCCCCAGGCCGCGAGGGAGCGGCGAAGGCGCCGTCCGTGCAGCGCCTCCACGCGTGCGTCGCTCACGAGCGCCCAGGCGGATGGCGAAACCTTCGGGTGCAGGGCTTCCAGCCGCTCGATCAGCGCCGCGCTCGCCGCCTCCCCGATGAGGACCGGGTAGGGCCGCGGCAACTCGACGACCACGGTCCTCACCGCGCCTCCCGCTTCGGTTGTCGGCCCCCGTCGAGCCCCGTATCTTGCGCAGCTCCGGCCCTTCCCGGTGCTCGCGGGGTCCTCGAACGTCCGCCGAGGTGATTGCCTCCCATGATGCGACAGCTGCGCGAGAGCACGAAGATCATCATGGTCGTCGTCGTCGTCTCCTTCGTGGCGCTGATGGTCTTCGACTGGGCGATGGACCTTTCCGGCCGCAGCGCCGGAGGATCGCCCACCGCGATCGGCAACGTCAACGGCCGGGAGATCGGGATCGAGGAGTACCAGATCACCTACGAGGCGCTGCTCGAGCAGGCGCGCGAGCAGAGTCCCGATGGCATCGTCTCGGACGAGCAGGCCGAGCAGATCCAGGAGCAGGCCTGGACCCAGGTGGTGAACTCGACGCTGCTACGCGGGGAGGCGGACCGACGCGGCATCGAGGTCACCGACGAGGACGTGCTGCGCTACATCCAGGCGAACCCGCCGGCGGAGATGCGCGAGTCCCCCGCGTTCCAGACGGACGGCGCTTTCGACCCCGCCAAGTACCGGCAGGCCCTGGCCAATCCGCAGCTGGCGCCGACCTGGGCTCTCTACGAGCAGAACGTGCGCGAGGAGCTGCCGCTGCAGCGGCTGCAGGAGCAGGTCCTGGCCGGCGTGACCCTCACGGACCGGGAGCTCGAGGAAGCCTACCGCACCCTCCACGAGCAGGTGCGCGTCGATTACCTCTATCTGGATCCCGGCGTGCTCGTCCCCGACAGCGCCGTGGAGGTCACCGACGAGGAGGTGCGAGCGGCCTACGACGAGCGGAAGGAGCAGGACTTCCGCCGCCGCGCCTCGGCACGGATCCAGGTCGTGTCGTGGCAGGCGCCCACGACGGCCGCAGACACGGCCCGCGTGCGGGTCGAGCTGGACTCGCTCCGTGCCCGCGCCCTCGCCGGCGAATCGTTCGAGGACCTGGCGCAGGAGTACTCGCAGGACCCCGGCAGCGCGCGGCGCGGCGGCAGCCTGGGGCTCTTCGGCCGGGGACAGATGGTCCCGGAGTTCGAGAGCGTCGCCTTCTCCACCCCCCCGGACTCGGTGTCCGAGCCCTTCGCCTCAGCCTTCGGCTGGCACATCGTGCAGGGCGGCGAGCGCACGCAGGACGAGGCCGGCGCGGAGCGCACCAGTGCGCGCCACATCCTCCTGCGGCCAGAGCCTTCGGAGGAGACCTTCGCGGCGCTCGAGGACAGCGCCGACGCCTTCGCGCAGGACGCGCAGGCCCGCTCCGATGCGTTCCAGCAGCTCGCGCGCGAGGCCGGCCTGGAGCCCGACAGCGTGCCGCCCTTCGAGCAGTCTCCCTTCATCCCGGGCCTGGGGCGAGTCCCGGAAGTCTCGCAATGGGTGTTCGACAGCCCCGCGGGCTCGGTGAGCGAGCCCCTGCGCGACGGCGCGGCGGTGTACGTCGTGAAGGTCGAGGAGCGCACGCCGGCTGGCTTCGTGCCGTTCGCGACGGTCCAGGGCACGATCCGCCGCGAGCTGATGATGGACGAGAAGCTGGAGCAGGCCGCGGAGCTCGAGGAGCGGGCCACGGAGCTCGTGCGGGAGCGAGGCCTGGGGGGCGCGGCGGAGGCGCTGGGGCTCACCGTCGCCACCGCCGGCCCCTTCGCGCGCAACGCCGAGCTGCCCCAGATCGGCGGCGGCAATGCCTTCATCGGCACGGCCTTCGGCATCCAGCCCGGCCAGACCGCCGGTCCGATCGAGCTCGAGAACGGGATCTACTTCCTCGAGGTCACCGAGCGGCGGCCGGCCGACATGGCTCCCTTCGAGGAGCAGCGTGCCTCCTATCGCCAGCAGATCCTCGGCGAGCGCGCCCAGCAGGTGATGCTATCCTGGATGCGCGCGATCCGCGAGGAAGCCGAGATCGAGGATTACCGCGAGGATTTCCTCCAGACCGCCGAGAGCGGCGAGGGCGATCCCGCCGAGGCACGAGTGCCGCCTCTGTTCTAGGAAGCGCCGGGGGAGGGAGAGCGCGCAGTCACGCCGCCGAGGACGAACCAGGCGAAAACGGGAAAGGGCCTCCGGGCATATCCGGAGGCCCTTTCCCGTGGCGGCGCGACCGCGGCTCAGCTCTTCGCCTGCTCTTCGTCGTGCACCACCTCCACGCGGCTCGGCTCGCGCGACTCGTCGGTCGAGGCCAGTCGCCGCGGCTCCTCTCGGGCTTCGGGCTTCTTCGCGCGCGGCTCGTTCTTGAACTCCTCCTCGATGTCGGAGACCCCGCGCTTGAACTCCCGGATTCCCTTGCCCATCGCCTGTCCCAGCTCCGGCAGCCGCTTCGCGCCGAAGACGAGCAGCACGATCAGCAGGATGAGCAGGATCTCCTGCATGCCGATTCCGCCGAACATGACTCCTCCAGCCCGCCGCGGGCGGGCGCCGCTCAGAAGAAGGACCGGAACAGATAGGCCGCGAGGACGACGCCCACGATCGTCATCAGGTTCACCGCGATCGAGAGCGGGCCGAGCGTGAGCGCAATGGCGATCAGGTCCACCGAGACGGGCCCGAACTGCCCCGTCACGGAGTTCGTGAAGAAGGACTTCGCGACGCCCTCGGGCAGGTAGCGCGCCAGCACCTCCCCGACCAAGCTACCGGCCAGCAGGCCGAGGGTCAACACGGCGAGGTAATTGCGAAAGTCCTTGCGCCACATCGTTCAGCGCTCCCGCTGCAAGACGTAGGTCACGGCGGCCTGCAGCGCCTTCAGCTCTTCGCTCGGCGGCAGGTCCGCCAGCGCTTCGAGAGCCCGGGCGCCGTGGCGGGCCGCGATCTCGCGCGCGTGTTCGAGCCCGCCCGACTCCGCGGCCAGAGCCACGAGCCAGTCCTCGTCGCCGTCCTGGAGAGGGGGGGACCGGAAGGCCGCGCCCAAACGGGCGCGATCGGCCGGCTCCGCCTGACGGAAGGCGTGGAGCAACGGCAGCGTGGGCTTCAGCTCGCGCAGGTCCGCTCCCGGACGCTTGCCCATCACCTGTTCGTCGCCGCACAGATCGAGCATGTCGTCCACGATCTGGAACGCCAGCCCGAGCTCCCGACCGAAACGCTCGAGCTCCGCCTCCCGCTCCGGCGCCCCGAGGTGCGCCCCCATCGCGCACGCCGTGGCGATCAGGCTCGCCGTCTTGCGTTCGATGAGCGCGAAGTACTCCTCCTCTCCCCCCTCCAGGGCCGACCCGCGGGCGATCTGCATCATCTCGCCCACGGCCATCGCGTTCGTGACCTCGGCACCCATCGTGATCAGCGCCAGGTCGCCAGATCCCGCCAGCTCGGCCATGGCCCGCGAGTAGAGATAGTCCCCCATGATCACCGAGACCTTGTGGCTCCACTTCGCGTTCACCGTGGGGAGGCCCCGCCGCAGCTGCGAGTCGTCGATCGCGTCGTCGTGGACGAGCGTCGCGAGGTGGATCAGCTCGACGACGCCACCCAGGCGGATGCGCTCGGCGGGCCGGCGGCCGAGCACGCGAGAGGCCAGGAGCAGGAGGGTCGGCCGGAAGAGCTTGCCGCGTGTTCGGAAGAGGTGCCCGTTGACGTCGGCGATCAGCGGCGAGCCGCTGCGCAGGACGGCCGCCATCCGCTCCGTCACGAGGTCCAGGTCGGCCTCGACGGGGGCGCGGATCTCTTCCAGGCTGAGAAGGGTCGCCGGCGCGCGCGGGGGGGTCACGCGCCGCGCCTCCGGGCCGCGCCCGCCAGGCCCGGCGCCGGGAGCGCGGCGCGACTCACGCAGGACTCCGGGTCGAGCTGCGGGAGCGCAGCGCCTCGAGGACCTCCAGGGGCACGCGCTGCCCGCCGAGCGGCGCCGGCTGGGCCGGAGAATGGAAGTCGCTGCCTCCGGTGGCGACGAGACCCCGGCCCTCAGCCAGCGCTCGCAGCCGCGCCACCTGATCGGGCGCGTGCTTGGGATAGAAGACTTCCAGCCCCAGGATCCCCAGCTCGAGGATCTCGGGCAGCAGCTCGGGGGGGCGGAGCAGACCCGGGTGCGCGAGCACGGGCACCGCCCCGTGCTCGAGGAGCAGGGCGATGGCGTCCGCCAGCGGGTACAGGGGCTTCGGGAGAGCCGCCGGTCGGCCGTCCGCGAGCCAGCGGTCGAACGCGTCCTGCTTGTCTCGTGCCCAGCCTCGTGCCACGAGCGCCGCCGCCACGTGCGGCCGGCCCACCGCGCCCTCACCCGCCTCGCGCGCCACGTCCTCGTAGTCGATCGGCACGCCCAGCTCGACGAGCCTGTGGACCATCGCCCGCGCGCGCTCCTCGCGGTCGTCGCGCCGGCTCGCCAGCCGCCGCGCCAGGTCCGGGAACTCGGGATCCACGAAGTATCCCAGCAGGTGGACCTCGACGCCCCCGTGCGACGTGCTGATCTCGACCCCCGGCACCACCTCGAGCTCCGTGCCGCGCGCGGCGGCGAGTGCTTCGGGCAGGCCGGCCGTGGTGTCGTGATCCGTCACGGCCACGGCCGCGAGACCGACGGCGCGCGCGTGGTCGACGAGCTGCGCGGGGCGGAGCACGCCGTCGGAAGCGGTCGTGTGGGCGTGGAGGTCGACGGTGCCGGTCATCCGAGCTGGCGCAGGCGATCCGCGGCGTCGAGGAACTGCACGTCCAGCGCCAGGACCTTCTCGTACTCGGCGCGCGCGGAGTCGTGCTTGCCCAGCTCCTCGAACGAGCGCGCCAGGTGATAGCGCAGCCCGAGGGCCTCGTGGGAATCGCCGCCGCTCTCGATGCCCCGCCGGAAGCAGTTCACCGCGACCGTGACCATCCCCTTCTCCCGGAAGCACAGTCCCATCAGCTCGAACGCGCGCTCGCGGTGGTCGCCTCCGCGCGCGGCGAGCTGGAACTCGCGGATGGCCTCGTCCAGCAGGCCCATGTCGCGAAACGCCACGCCCAGGTCGTAGTGGCTCTCGAAGTCGGCCTCCGCGATGTTCTCGGCCACGCCGCGACGGAAGGCCTCGATGATCGCCTGCAGGTCCGCCTGCTCGTCGCCCGTGGGCTGCGCGGAGGTCCGGATCCGGGGATCGGCCGAGCGCTCCAGCTCGCTCTCGGCGATCAGCCGGCCCAGGTCCACGTACTCCATGTCTCCGGGCGAAGCCGGCGCGACTTCCCGCCGCTCGCCGGAGACCCCCTCCAGGCCCTCGAGAATGAGCAGCTGGTCCTGCGAGTGACGGTGGTCGGGGTCGATCTCCAGCAGGCGGCGGTGGATCTCCCGCGCGCGCGCGTAGTCGCCGCCCGCCATCAGGCGGTCACCCAGGAGCTCGTAGCTCTCCAGCAGGTGCTCGCGGCGGCCGCTCGCCTGGGCCACCTCCACGAGCTTCTGCACCGTCTCGAGCTCGTCGGGTGCGAGCGTGACGACCCGGCGGTAGGCGCGATAGGCCGCATCCTGCTGGCCGCTCTGGAGGAGCTCCGCGGCGGCCTGGGCCGCGGCGGCCCGCGCGAGATCGAGCGTGCCCGCCTCCTGATAGAGCTCCGAGAGGTACAGCCGCTCGTCCGCGTCGGCGGGGTCCGCGGCGAGCCGTGCTTCCGCCCGCTCGATCCGCTCCTCCACCGGCACGTAGGCGAGCTGGCCGACGTCGAGCCGCGACTCCTCCGCGAGGTGCGGGACCCGCGATGGCTCTCTCTCCCCGACCTCGATCCGCGACGCCGCCGAGGCCGGGTCGTCGACTTCGGGCGGCGTGAATCCCGGCAGCGTCCAGACCGGCGGCTGCGCGTCGGCCTCGCCTCTCTCGGCGCCGGCAGGACTCGCCTCCGGCGCGGCCGAGGGCGCCCCTGGCGGGGACTCAGCGGGCGCGGGGGGTGCCTCCGGCGGAGGTGCGAGACCCGGCGACTCCACGGAGAACCCGAAGCCCGACTCGAGGCCGGAGACGCGATCCGAGGCTTCGGCCGGAGCCGGCGAGCGGCCCTCCTCGCCCGGTGCCGCCGGTTCGAAGCGCTGCAGGTCGAAGTCGCCGGAAGCCGCCTGCGGCCGGCCCGGACCGGAGAGCTCCGCGGGCTCGCCAGCCTCGGCGCCGAGCTCCGCGCGCAGGGTTTCGACTCGCTTCTCGAGCTCCCCAGCGCGCGCATCGTCCCCCGCCTCCTGCGCGCGGCGCCGCAGTGCCTCGAGCTCCGCCAGCCCGGCCTGCCGCTCACCCTGGGAGAGCAGCACCTCGACGAGCTGCTGGCGCACGGCGTCGCTCCCGGGGCTCAGCGCCAGCACCTCGCGGAGCGCGCGCGTCACGCCGGCCAGGTCGCCCGCCTTCTCGCGCCGCTCGGCGTATTCCAGCCAGTTGTGGATCGACTCGTTGCGCAGCCCCTTGTCGCCGTAGATCCTGCCCAGCAGCGCATAGACGTCGACCTTGGTCGGGACGTGTCGGAGGATCTTGTGGCAGAGCGCGATCGCGTTGTCGTGCAGCCCTTCTTCGAGATAGGAGCCCGCGGCCTTCATGAAGTACTCGACGGCCGTGGCGGTGTCGTTCTTCTCGAGCGAGGCGTCTCCGGTGGCGTTGTAGAGGTTGCGCAGGGCCGGCAGGTCGTGCTCCGTCTCGGCGCGCGCGATCGCCGCGCGGTACTCGGCGAGCGCCTCGTCGAACTTCTGCTGACGGGCGAGACCGCGCGCCTTCTCCTTGACGCGGAAGAATTTCACCATGCCGGAAGTGTGGAGGGTGGGCACGAGAGTATAACGCGTGTCGCGGGGGCCATCAACGAGCCGGCACCCGCGCGCGAGCGCGCGCACCGCGCGTGCCGCCGCCGTGCGCACAGCCCGAGGCGATCGGCCCGGCGAAGGCGCTCGTCAGCCGGCGGGCGCCGGGAGATCCTCGCGCGACCACGCGCGCCGCCCGCCGCGGAGCACGAGCGCGCAGCGGTTCTCGCCGAAGAAGTAGGGTATCTCCCGGTAGTCGGCCACGTCGAAGAGCGCCACGTCGGCGCGAAAGCCGGGGAGCAGGCATCCCAGCTCGGCCGCGCGCCCCAGCGCCCGCGCGCCACCGTGGGTCAGCGCCACCAGCGCGTCGCCGACGGGCAGCCCCATCCCGCAGCAGGCCAGCGACCACACGACCGCCATCGACGCACACGGGCTGCTGCCGGGGTTGAAGTCGGTCGCCAGCGCCAGCGTGGCGCCACTCTCCCGCAGCAGCCGCGCGGGAGCGTACGGGAGGCCGAGGAAGAAGGCGGTCCCGGGCAGTAGCGTCGCCACCGTGCGGCTGCCGCCCAGGGCCCGAGCCGCCTGCGGCGTCACGCGCAGCAGGTGGTCGGCGGACGCGGCGCCGAGCCGCACGGCGAGCTCCGTGGCGCCCAGGCTCGCGAACTCGTCGGCGTGGAGCTTCAGCCCGAGGCCCAGGCCCGCAGCGGTCGCGAGGACCGTCTCCGCCTCGGCGGCGGTGAAGGCGCCCTCGTCGCAGAAGCAGTCGCAGAACTCCGCGAGCCCCTCCGCCGCGACCGCCGGCAGCATCTCGTCCACGAGCAGCCGCACGTAGGCGGCCCGGTCGCCCGCGAACTCCCGCGGCACGGCATGGGCGCCGAGGAAGGTGGGCACCAGGTCCAGCGGCAGGAGCGCGCGGAGGCGGCGCACCGCGCGCAACGCCTTCAGCTCGTCGGCGGTGGAGAGGCCGTAGCCGCTCTTCACCTCGGCGGTCGTGGTGCCCGAGGCCAGCATGGCGCGCAGGCGTGGCAGCGCGAGCTCCACGAGGTCGTCCTCGCTGCGCCCGCGCAGGTCGGCGACCGAGGCCAGGATTCCGCCGCCGGAGTCCGCGATCCGGGCGTACGACTCGCCGGCGAGGCGGCGCTCCATCTCGTCGGCCCGGCTGCGTCCGAAGACCGCGTGCGTGTGGGAGTCCACGAAGCCGGGCAGCGCCACTCGGTCGCCGCCGTCGACCCGCTCGTCCGCCGCGGGCGGGCTGCCGGTCCCCACCTCGACGACGAGCCCGTCGCGGCTGAGCAGCCAGGCGTCCTCCAGCACGGCCAGGCCGCCTTCGGAGAGCGGCGTCGCCAGCTGGCGAAGCCCGGTCAGCACCGACGTCGCCGAGAGCGCGGCGCCGCTCCCGCGCCCGGCAGCGCTCCCGGCAGCGCTCACCCGCGCGGCCCGGTCGCGACGGGCAGCTCGTCGCGCGCGGACCACTCGGTGTACGAGCCGTCGTAGACGCGGACGCGGGGATAGCCCAGCAGGTAGCGCAGCGTGAAGTGCACGTGGCTCGACTCGAGGCCGCCGTTGCAGTAGGCGATCACCTCCAGGTCGGGGGTGACGCCCTGCGCCCGGTAGCTGGCGCGGAGCTCGTCGAGCGGCTTCCAGACGCGCGCGAACTCGCCGCTCACCAGGTCGTCCTGCCAGTAGTGGTTCACGGCCCCCGGAATGTGGCCGCGGCGCGCCTGGGGCCCTTCCTGGCCGGTGTACTGTGCGGGCGGTCGGGCGTCCACCAGCACGACGCCGGAGCGCCCGAGGGCGGCGCGGACGTCCTCCAGCCGGGCGTGCTCCGGCTGGAACGCGGAAGGGTCGAAGCGTCCGGCAGGAAGCTCGGGGAGCTCCCGGGTCAGGGGCCGGCCCTCCAGCTCCCATTTCCCGAAGCCGCCGTCGAGGACGCGCACGTCGGGATGCCCCAGACCGGCCAGGATCCACGCGACGTAGGTGGCGTCGATGTTCCGCGCCTCGCCGGCGCTGTAGACGACCACCGGCCGTCCGCCGTCGACGCCGAGGCGCGAGAAGATCGTGCGGTAGCTCCCGAGCGGGAGCAGCAGGTTCGGGATCCCGCGGTCGCTCGCGCGCAGCGTCTCGGTGTGGAGGTGCACCGCGCCGGCGAGGTGCCCCTGCAGGTAGGCGCCGAGGTCGGGGCGTACGTCCAGCACCGACGCGCCGCGCGTCTCCAGCAGGGCCTGGAGCTCCTCGGTCGAGACGAGGCGCGGCGGCGGCGTCTCGGGACTCGAGCGGCCGGCGGCGCGCGCCGGATCGCGCGTGGCGCTGCCGCCGCATCCCGCGGCGAGCGCGGACCCGAGCGTGCAGGTCAGGGCCAGCAGCCGCAGGGCGGCCCCGCGCCGCGTCACCTCGCCGGCGGGGCTCCCGATCCCGCCTCCGTCGCATCCGGGTCGACCAGGGGGTCGAGGCCCATGAACTCGCGCTCCATCTCCAGGTAGACGCGCACGGCGTTGCGTCGCTCGCGCGCCGGGCGCGACACGGGTCGCTCGGGGTCGGCCGCCGGCATCCGCGCGACCACGTCGTTCAAGGACTCGCCCGTCCGCAGCGCCTGCCGCATGCGCGTGCGCAACCCCTCCACGTAGTGCCGGGTCCGCTCGAAGAGCGCCGGCGGGTCCTCGGAGATGCGCCCGTGGCCGGGGACGACGGTCCGCGCTCCGAGCCCCTCCAGGCGCTCCAGCGCCTCGAGCAGGACCCCCGAGTCGCCGTCCGCGACCATGCTCACGCCGTCCTCGATCAGCAGGTCGCCGGCGAACAGGACCCGAGCCCCCGGGAGCCAGACGGCCACGTCGCCCGGCGTGTGCGCGCGGCCCGCGAACAGCAGCTCCACGCGACGCCCGCCGGTCTCGATCGCCGTGTCCGCGGTGACCGGCACGTCGGGCACGTCGGCGAATGCGAAGCCCCGCATCTCTTCCTCGCCGACCAGCTCGCTCCACGCCCTCAAGAGCGTGTCCTCGCCGTCCTCGCCCGCCAGCGTGGAGCGGTTCGGGTGCGCCAGGACGCGGGCCCCCCGCTCGCGCAGGACGGCCGCGCCGAAGTGATGGTCGGGGTGATGGTGCGTGAGGACCAGCCAGCGGATCGGGAGCGGCGTCACGGAACCGACGGCGGCGACGAGCCGCCTGCCCTGGGCGGGACTCGCCAGCGCGTCGACCACCAGCACGCCGTCGCCCGTCACCACGAAGCCGGCGTTCGCCCGTCCCTCGGAGCCCCTGCCGGAGTCACCGGGGACC
Organism: Gemmatimonadota bacterium; assembly: GCA_046262075.1. Classification (GTDB taxonomy): domain Bacteria; phylum Gemmatimonadota; class Gemmatimonadetes; order JACCXV01; family JACCXV01; genus JBHENL01. The sequence goes on along the minus strand of JBHENL010000028.1, from coordinate 540 downwards.
GCGTAGACGCCCTCTGCCAGACGCCGTACGGCGAGGGGCTCCTCGTCGCGCGCGCCGCCGGCGCGAGCGGCCGACGCGCACGCCACCGCGAGCGAACCCGTCAGGACGGCCGCCGACAGGCAGAGGACCCGCGGGCCGCGCCGCCGCACCGTCAGGCGAAGCGGATCCCGGCGGTCTGGGTGAAGACGCCCCCGAGGTTGTCCTTCCAGGTGACCTCGACCGGCGCCTCGCGCGAGGCCAGCAGGGGGAAGGTGACGAAGGGGTCGCGGCTGATGCCCGAGGTCCAGCGGAAGCGCGCCACGCTCTGCCCGCCGTAGGTCACCGAGACCTCGTCGATGAAGTGCGCGGCGATGGGCAGGCCTTCGGCGGTGCGGAACAGGCCCGTGTGCATGGGATGCACGATGAGCGTCCGCACGTGGATCACGCTGTCCCGCGCGACTTTCTCGGGCACGAGGACCTTGGCCTCGCCGATCGCCGGCTCGAAGACGACGTGCGGCTCGCGGGCCATCAGCCGCAGCCGTTGCTGGCGGGAAAGACCTT
>JBHENL010000027.1:0-3235 GCA_046262075.1 Gemmatimonadota bacterium | reverse complement strand
TCGAGGACCCCACCGACGACAGCGACGACGACGACGTCAGCCGGACGAACCTGGACCTCGCCTTGGCGCTTCTGCTGCACTTCCGCGCCGATCCCGACAATCCGGTCGTGTACGGCCTCCTGCGCGGATCGTACGACATGATCGACGAGAACGTGGGGGACGACGACGACGGCACCGACGAGATCGACGAGGAGAGCCAGACGCAGCTCGGGCTCGCGGTGGGCATCGGGCTGAAGCTCCCAATCGGCGAGAAGCTCGACGTGCGCCTGGAGGGGGCTTACGAGCGGCGATTCGAGAACGAGGACGACTTCCTGCCCGCCTCCAACAACTACCAGTTGAACGCCGGCTTCTCCTGGTACACGGGGAGCCGCTAGCCAGGGTCGGAGCGGGCCGCGGCGCTTCCGACGTTCGGGAGCGCCGCCGGCGCGCATCGGATCCGGCGCCGCTTCCTCCCATTCCGCCGCGTGACTTCCGCGCGCGGCTGCTCCGCTGGTATCGCCGGCGCCGCCGGGACCTGCCGTGGCGGCGCTCCCCCACTGCCTACGCCGTCGTCGTCTCGGAGCTGATGCTCCAGCAGACGCGCGTTGCGACCGTGCTCCCCTACTATCGCCGCTTCCTGGCCGCCTTTCCCACGTGGCGCGCGCTGGCCGAGGCCGACGAGCAGCGTGTGCTCGCCGTCTGGGAAGGTTTGGGCTACTACCGGCGCGCGCGCCACCTGCAGGCCATCGCGCGTCACGTGCGGGACCGCGGCCGGCTTCCCTCGACGGCCGCGGAGCTCGGGGAGCTTCCCGGGATCGGTCCCTACACCGCGGCGGCCGTGGCGAGCATCGTCTTCGGCGAGGCGGAGCCGGTGCTCGACGGAAACGTGGAGCGCGTGACGGCGAGGCTGATGGCGCTCGAGGCCATCCCGGCGGCACGCAGGCCGCAGCTGCGCGAGTGGCTGCGACCGCTCGTCCCCCGCTCGGCACCGGGGGAGTTCAACCAGGCCTTGATGGAGCTCGGCGCCACCGTCTGCGTCCCGAGAGGCCCGCTGTGCGGACGCTGTCCCGTGCGGCGACACTGCCGGGCGGCGGCGCTGGACCGACCGCAGGCGTTTCCGGCGCCGGCGAAGCGTCCGCCGTCCCCGACGCGGCGTGAGACCGCCGTGATCGTGTGCTCGCGCGGCCGCGTGCTGCTGCGGCGGCGTCCCGAGCGCGGCCTGTTGGGAGGCCTGTGGGGCCTGCCTTCCTACGCCAGCGGTGAGGAGTCGCCGCGGCAGGGCGCGCACGGCGAGCTGCGGGCGTTCCGGCGCGAAGCCGGCTGGCGCGTTCGGCCGGAGCGTCGACTGGCCCCCGTGCGTCACGCCTACTCGCATGTCCGGGTGGTGCTCACCCCCCTCCTCTGCTCGCCGGTCGCGGGCGAGGGCACGGCCGTGCGCACCCCGCTGCGCTGGGTCCCCGAGGTCCGCCTCCACGAGCTCGCGATGGCCCGCGTGGACCGGCTCGTGCTCGAGCGGGTGAACGACTCGGCGTAGAGCTCGCCAGCGGTCCCGAAGAAGCGCACGCTCCCCTCCCGCTCTCCCAGCTCCACGAGCGCGAAGCCGCGCGCCAGCACGGCGCGGTCGCGCCGCAGGAAGGCTCCGGGATCGGTGGCGAGGTCGCCCGACATTCCGGCCCGCCAGATCGGGTTCAGCGCCAGCAGGTTGAAGAACGGGTAACCCCGCTCGAGCATCCGCGCGAAGGCCACCTTCGAGAGCGCCCCCGAGACCACCTGCAGCGCGGGCGCTCCGCCGAGCGGGACGCGGACGCTCTCCTGCCAGTGGTTGTGCCCCGCCAGGAGCAGGTCCGCTCGTGCACCGACCGAGAGGAAGGAGTCGAGCAGGTCGGTGTGGAAGGAGCGGAACTCCAGGAACGTGTGGCCGCCCGCGCTCCAGACCGGATGATGGCTGGCCGCGAGCCGCCAGCCCCCGGCGGGACGCGCGAGTGCGCGCGCCAGCCACGCCCTCTGCCGCGGCCCGATCCGCGCGTGGTTCTCGCCGCGCGGGTCGCCGTGCGCGGGCGCGGAGTACAGGACGAGGATCTCGGCCAACGGCCGCGATCCATCCGGCGCACGCACCTCGATCCGGTAGAAGTAGAACGGGAGTCGCCAGGCCGTGGCGCGGCGCAGCGAGTAGCCAATCTCGCACTCCGCGCCGAAGGCGGAGCGCCAGTCATGGTTGCCGAGCGCCAGGAAAGCGGGCACCCCGTCCTCCCGCAGCCACGCGAAGCTCTGCTCGAACTTGGGCTCGAAGTGCTCACGCAGCGCGGCGGCGCCCATGGACGCGGCTCCGCCGTCCGCCGCGGGCCCCACGGCGCATGCGCGGGCCGCGCGGCCGGCCGCCGCGCGGACCTCGGCCGCCAGCGACTCGCGGCGTGCCGGCGAAAGCCCGGAGAGGAAGCGCTCCTGCAGGTCCGGACTCCCGATCCCGGTCCACAGCGCGCCGAAGGTGTCCACCCCGTCGGGATAGAGATTGTCGCCCGTGAACAGGACGAAGTCGCAGCCGCCGCGGCGGCAGACCTCGCGCATGCGGCGCGCCAGCGCCGCCTTGCCGGGATCGTTCGAGCCTCCGCCGTCGCCCGCCACGACGAAGCGCACGCGGCCGGGGCGCCCCGGCGCCACTCGGACCGTTAGCGAGCCGCGGTCGTGGAACAGCGCTCCCGTTCCGAGATCCTCCACGGTGACCCCGACGTACTCGGCCAGCTCGTAGGGCACGCGCGGGATTTCCTCGAGGCTCTGGCGCACGACGATCACGGCGGTGAAGAGCGCCGCGGCCAGGATGACGAGGGCCGGAACGAGGTCCTCACGCGCCTTCAGCCTCAAGCGAACGCCTCGCGAGCCGCCACGCAGGTGGCGGCGTGGATCGCAACGGTATCCTCCACCCGCCGCGCGTAGCCGCCGCCGAGCGTGCCCGCCACCGGGACACCGGCGCTCGCACAGGCCTCGAACACGAGGCGGTCGCGCTCTCGGAGCCCCGCCCGCGTGAGCGCGAGACTGCCGAGCACGTCCTCGCGGTAGGGGTCCGCCCCCGCCTGGTAGAGGACGAGGTCGGGCCGGAAGGTCTCGAGGATGGCGGGAATCGCGCGCCGCAGGTGGTCGAGGTACGCGTCGTCTTCCGTCCCGTCGGGCAGGTGCACGTCGAGGTCGCTGGGTTCCTTCACCGGATAGAGGTCCCGCTGGTGGATCGAGAAGGTGAACACCGTGTCGTCGCCCTGGAAGA
>JBHENL010000026.1:0-21074 GCA_046262075.1 Gemmatimonadota bacterium | reverse complement strand
ACGTGCAGAACACGCTCGTGAACAACGCGCTTCTGCGCTGGGGCAGCGCCGAGCAGGTGGAGCGCTTCGCGCCCCGGCTCGCCACCTCGGCGCTCGGCGCGTACGCACTGTCGGAGCCGTCCTCGGGCAGCGACGCATTCGCGCTCTCCACCCGTGCGGAGCGTCGCGGCGACCGGTACGTGCTCAACGGCACGAAGCTCTGGATCACCAACGGCGGGGAGGCCGAGGTCTTCATCGTCTTCGCGACCCTCGACCGGGGGAAGGGCTACCGCGGGATCACGGCCTTCCTCGTCGAGCGCGACTTCCCGGGCTTCTCGGTCGGGAAGAAGGAGGACAAGCTCGGGATCCGCGCCTCGAGCACGTCCGAGCTCCTGCTGCGGGACTGCGAGGTACCCGCTGACAACGTGCTGGGGGAGGAGGGGCGCGGCTACCGGGTTTCGATCGAGACGCTGAACGAAGGCCGGATCGGCATCGGCGCCCAGATGGTCGGGCTCGCGCGTGGAGCTCTGGAGCGGGCGCTGGCGTACGCCCAGGAGCGGGAGGCCTTCGGCCGCCCCATCGCGGAGTTCCAGGCCGTGCAGCATCAGCTCGCCCGGATGGCCACCGAGGTCGAGGCGGCGCGGCTCCTGGTCTACAACGCCGCGCGCCTGAAGGAGGCCGGGGCGCCCTTCGTGACCGAAGCCGCCATGGCGAAGCTCTTCAGCTCGCAGGTGGCGGAGCGCGTGGCGTCGCAGGCGGTGGAGATCTTCGGCGGCTATGGATTCACGCGCGACTACCCTGTCGAGAAGCTCTTCCGCGACTCGAAGATCGGCTCGATCTACGAGGGGACGAGCAACATGCAGCTTTCCACCATAGCCAAGGGCCTGCTGCGGTAGGAATCCACCGGCACTCGCAGGGCGCGCACCGGGCGCGCGAAGCCCACGGGCGGCGCGCCGAAGAGCGCCGTCCGCTGCTGCTCGCGACGCTCGTCACGGCCGTGGTCCTCGTCGCGGAGGCCGCGGGCGGCATCCTCACGGGCAGCCTGGCGCTGCTCTCGGACGCCGGGCACATGCTCACCGACCTGGCGTCGCTGGTCCTGGCCCTCGTCGCGCTGGGGATGGCCGGACGCCCTGCCACCCTGCGCAAGACGTTCGGATATCACCGGCTCGAGGTGCTCGCGGCGCTGCTCAACGGCCTCACGTTGTGGGCCGTCGTCGCGTTCCTGGCCTGGGAGGCCGTCCAGCGGCTGCACGCACCCTCCGCGGTGGCGGTCGAGGGCATGCTCATGATCGCCGGGGTGGGCCTCGCGGCGAACCTCGTCACGGCGTTCCTGCTGGGGCGGGTGGAGGGCGGCGGCCTGAACCTGCGCGGCGCCTTCCTGCACGTGATCGCGGACTTGCTGGGCTCGGTGGGAACGATCGCGGCGGGCGGGGTGATCCTCTTCACCGGCTGGCTGGCCGCCGACCCGCTGGCGTCGCTCCTCATCTGCGCGCTGATCCTCTTCAGCTCGTGGACGCTCATCCGCGACGCGGTGAACGTGCTCATGGAGGGCACGCCACGCGGGATGGAGGTCGAAGCCGTGCAGGGCGCGCTTCTCGAGGAGGCGGGCGTGAAGGGGGTGCACGACCTGCACCTGTGGACCGTGACCTCCGGTTTCCATGCGCTCTCCGCCCACGTCGAGGTGGACCCCGAGCTCGACCGCGAGCGCGTGCTGCGCCGCCTGAACTTCACGCTGCGCGAGCGCTTCGGGCTGACGCACACGACGCTCCAGCTCGAGGAGCCGCGCCGGCCGCATGCCGGCGCGCTCCAGATCGAGCCGCGCCAGGCGCGCCCCGACTCGGACCCTTCTCCGGGGAGACCGGCATGGCCTGGACGTTCCTGACGCTCGCCGTCGCACCCGCCCTGGCGCTGATCCTCCTCGCCGCTACGTTCGGCTCCGCCGCGGGCCAGCAGAGCGAAGCCGACCTCGACACGCGGAGGCTGCACGCGCTGTTCGAGGAGGAGTGGGAGTGGCGGATGCGCGACTCGCCCACGCTCGCCACCTACGTCGGCGACCCGCGCTACGACGATCGCTGGCAGGACCTCTCGTGGGAGGCCGTGGAGGCGCGTCGCGCCCACGCGCGCGAGCTCCTCGAGCGCATCTCGGCGATCGACCGCGCGAGCCTGCCCGAGTCCGAGCGTCTGAACTACGACCTGTTCCTGCACGACGCGCGCGAGGCCGTCGAGGGGCAGCGATTCCCCCGCGAGCTGCTCACGCTGAACCAGCTGGACGGGGTCTACTCCGAGCCCGCGCAGATGGCCCAGGTCATGCCGCGCGCGACCGTCGCCGACTACGAGAACCTGCTCCGCCGCCTGGAGCGGGTTCCCGAGCTGGTGGACCAGCACGTGCGGCTGCTGGAGCGCGGGGTCGACGCGCGGGTCACCCCGCCCCGCATCGTCCTGCGCGACGTCGGGCAGCTCGTGCAGAACCAGATCGTCGACGATCCGCGCCGGCACCCCGTCTACCGCATCGCATTCGAGGAGATGCCGCCCTCGATCCCGGATCTGGAGCGGGAGCGACTCCGGAAGGCCGCGCGAAGGGTCCTGGCCCAGCGCGTCGTTCCCGCCTACCGCCGGCTGCACGAGTTCGTGACCGAGCGCTATCTGCCCGCCGCGCGGGAGTCCATCGCCGCCGTCGATCTTCCCGACGGGGAGGCGTGGTACGCCTTCGAGGTGCGGCGGCGCACCACCACCGACCTGACGCCCGGCGAGATCCACGAGATCGGCCTGCGCGAGGTGGCCCGAATCCGCGGCGAGATGGAGCGCGTGAAGACGGAGACCGGCTTCGAGGGCGACCTGCCCGCGTTCTTCGAGTTCCTGCGCACCGATCCGCGCTTCTTCCACCGGGACGAGGAGGCGCTGCTCGCGGAGTACCGCGACATCGCCAAGCGCGTCGACCCGGCCCTCCCGAGGCTCTTCGGCACGCTCCCGCGGTTGCCGTACGGCGTCGTCCCGGTCCCGGAGTACTCCGAGCGCACGCAGACGACGGCCTACTACTACCCGGGCTCCCCGCAGGCGGGGCGACCGGGGCTCTTCTACGCCAACACCTACGACCTTCCCTCGCGGCCGAAGTGGGAGATGGAGGCGCTGACGCTGCACGAGGCGGTGCCCGGCCATCACCTGCAGATCGCGCTGGCCCAGGAGCTGCCCGACGTGCCGCTCTTCCGCCGCTGGCTGAGCGATGCCACGGCGTTCGTCGAGGGCTGGGGCCTCTACGCCGAGTCGCTGGGACCGGAGCTGGGGATGTACGGCGACCCCTATGCCCGCTTCGGCCAGCTCACCTACGAGATGTGGCGCGCGATCCGGCTCGTCGTCGACACCGGGATGCACGCGAAGGGCTGGAGCCGTGAGCGCGCGATCGAGTACTTCCTCGCCAACGCCGGCAAGGCCGAGCACGACGTCGTGGTCGAGATCGACCGCTACATCGCCTGGCCCGGTCAGGCGCTGGCCTACAAGATCGGCGAGCTGCGGATGAAGGAGCTGCGCGCGCGTGCCGAGACGGAGCTCGGGGAGCGATTCGACGTGCGGGCGTTCCACGACACGCTGCTGGGAGCCGGCGCCCTGCCGCTCTTCGTCCTGGAGGCGCGGATCGAGGACTGGATCGCGCGGCAGGCGAGCGGCTGACCTGTGGAAGCGGCGTGCGCCTCTCGCGCCGAGCGCAGCTGCCAGCGCAGGCGCCTGCAGGGCCATGACGGAAGCGACCGCCCGCGAGAGGTGAGCATCGTCGCCATGGCCCGCCGCTTGCTTTCTCCTCTCCAGGAGCCCGGCTCCCGGGGCAGGCTGCCCGCCGGAGCCCGTTCACGGAGGAGAGCCATGACCCTGCGACTGACGATTGCCTTCACCCTGCTGTCCACCCTCGGGTTCAGCCCTGCCGCTCTGGAGGGACAATCCCTCGAGGGGCCGCGCTCGTTCCGTGCCCACGCGTCGGGAGGGGACGTGGTGCTGCACTGGTCGGGGGAGCGCGAGCACGACCTCTACATCGGTGAGATCGACGACGATCCCGGCTTCGACAGTCCCCGCCGCTGGGCGGTGAACGCCGACGGCCGCGGGACGTACGAGCACGTTCTCCACGACGTGGGGTCCGGTGTGTGGTTCCTGAGGGTGCGCGCGGTGGAGAGCTTCGTGGCGATCCGGCGGCAGTCCGACTGGAGCCACGTCGAGCGGGTGGTCGTGGACCGCGACGGGCGCAGCCCGGGCGGCCGCGACGGGGACGGCTACGACGACGGGGACGTCTCCCGGGGTCCGCGCGACCTGGACGCGACCGTGACGGGGGGCGACGACGTGCGGGTGAGCTGGAGCCAGCCCCGACGTGCGGACCGCTACCTGCTGCAGCTCGCCGACGACGCACGCTTCCGCGATCCACACGTCTTCACCGTAGCGGCGCGCGACGGCGGCGTGCAGCGCTTCACTCTCCGCAATGTCCCGGACGGTCGCTGGTTCCTGCGCGTGCGGGCGATCGATTCATCGATTTCGCGGGTCGGGCTCGGCTGGTCGCGTGTGGCGGTGGTGGACGTCGGGAGGTCGCGAGACGGCGGCCGGGTACATCGCGACGACGCCGACTTCGGCGACGGAAGCGGGGGAGACCTCTCCGTACGGCGCCGCGGCCACCCCGTGTTCGAAGAGCACCCGGGACGCGGCCGGGGAAAGGGGCACCTGAAACAGGGCAGGCGTCCGGGAGTCGACGACGATCGCGACGAGCGCGAGGACGACGACTGAGGCGGGCCTCGGTCTCCAGGCATGACCTCGAGCGGGCGAGCATCCTGGCCATCGGGTGCCCGCCCGCGCCTGCTTCAGCTCCTGCCGCCGCACGAGTCCTCGGAGAGATCGACGTGGTCCTCGACCACGCGCTTGCGCCGGCTCTCGGTGAGGACCGATCCTGGCGGGCGCCTCGCTGCCCGGAGCTCGCTGCGGGCGCTTCCACTTTTCGGCCCTGCGAGGAGGCGTCGCGTGATCCGCAGGATCGTGCTCTTCGGCGCCACGGGCGACCTGTCGTCCCGCTATCTGCTGCCCGCTCTCGCGCACCTGCACGAGGCTCGGCGGCTGCCGGAGGGCTTCGCGCTGATCGGCGCCTCGCGAGAGGAGTGGGACACCGACCGCTTCCGCCGCGAGGCTGAGCGCGACCTCGACGAGCACGCCGCCGAGGTGGCCCGGGACTCCCGGAAGGCCGTTCTCGCGGGATTGGAATACCGCCGTGCCGACGCCGCCGATCGAGACGACGTGGCGGCGGTCCTGCGCGAGGTGGCCGAGCCCGTTGCCGTCTACCTGGCGCTCCCGCCCCAGGTGTACCCGCGGGCCCTCCAGGCTCTGGCCGGCGCTCGGATGGAGGAGGGGAGCCGGGTCGTGGTCGAGAAGCCCTTCGGCGAAGACCTCGCGTCGGCGCGAGGGCTGAACGAGATCCTGAGGCGCGACTTTCCGGAGGACCGCGTCTTCCGGATGGACCACTTCCTGGGCCTCCAAACCGTGCAGAACGTGCTCGGCCTGCGCTTTGCGAACCGGGTCTTCGAGCCGCTCTGGAGCCGCGAGCACGTGGAATCGGTGACCGTGGTCTGGGACGAGACGCTGGCACTCGAAGGGCGCGCCGGCTACTACGACCGCGCCGGCGCATTGCGCGACATGATCCAGAACCACCTGCTGCAGGTACTCTGCCTCGTGGCCATGGAGCCGCCCGCCAGCCTGGACGAGAGCGACCTCCGGGATCGCAAGCTCGAGCTGCTCCGTACGGTGCGGCCTCCATCTCTGGAGGACGTCGAGCGCCACACGGTCCGAGCTCGCTACGCCGCGGGCCGCATCGGAGAGCGGCGCGTGAAGGCCTACGTGGATGAGGAGGGGGTGGATCCGGAGCGCCGGACGGAGACGTTCGCGCGGGTCACCCTGTTCGTCGCGAACGACCGCTGGTCCGGGGTGCCCTTCACGCTGCGGACCGGCAAGGCGCTGGGGGAGGATCGTCACGAGATCGTGCTGCGCTTCCGCCGCTCGCCCCACGCCACCTTCGCCGGCGAGGAGTCGGAGCCCAACGTGCTGCGGTTGAGCATGGAGCCCGACGGGATGAGCCTCGGCCTCAACGTGAACGCCGCGGGGGAGATCTTCGACCTCGAGCGCGTCCAGCTGGACGTCGCCCTCGCCCCACCCGAGCTGCCGGCCTACGCGCAGCTCCTGCTCGACGTGCTGCGCGGGGATCCCGCGCTGTTCGTCCGCGGCGACGAGGCCGAGGCGGCATGGCGCATCGTGGACCCCATCCACCGGGCCTGGTCCGAGGACAAGGCGCCGCTGCTGGAGTACGCAGCGGGGTCGGAGGGGCCCTAGGCCGCGTGATCCGCGCTGGGGCCCCTTGCCCCATCTCTCCCCCGGATCGCAGCTTCTAGGAGCTCGGCTTTCCTCTCCACGACCAGGAACCTGACGATGGGCTCGAACCTCACCCGCAAGATCCTCTCCGAGCACCTGCGCCACGGCGAGATGGCCGTGGGCGAGGAGATCGGCATCTCGATCGACCAGGTGCTGACACCGGACGCGACCGGCGTCCTGGCGTACCTGCAGTTCGAGTCCATGCAGTTGCCGCGAGTGCGGGTGAAGACCGCCGTCGCCTACGCCGACCACGTGGTCTATCAGTTCGACGAGAAGAACACGGCCGACCACCTCTATCTGCGCGACGTGGCCCACAAATACGGCGCCTGGTACTCGCAGCCCGGCAACGGCATCTGCCACCAGGTCCATCGGGAGCGCTTCGCGGTGCCGGGGGAGACGCTGCTGGGCAGCGACAGCCACACGCCGACGGCGGGGGGGCTGGGGATGCTGGCGATGGGCGCTGGCGGCCTGGACGTGGCGGTGGCGCTGGGGGGCGGCCCCTACTTCTTCAAGATGCCGCGCGTCGTCCGGGTGCTCCTCACCGGCGAGTTGCAGCCGTGGGTGAGTGCCAAGGACGTGATCCTCGAGATGCTGCGGCGAGAGACGGTGAAGGGTGGGGTGGACGTCGTCTACGAATACGTGGGGCCGGGCGCGGTATCGCTGAACGCGCCGGAGCGCTGCACGATCGCGAACATGGGCACCGAGCTCGGCGCGACGACCTCGGTGTTCGCGAGCGACCAGAAGACGCGTGACTACCTGCGCCGCCACGACCGGGAGCACCAGTGGCGCGAGCTCGCCCCCGACTTGGACGCCGAGTACGACGGCGAGATCGAGGTCGACCTATCGCAGATCGAGCCGCTCGTCGCCCTGCCGTCGATGCCCGACAAGGTCGTGCCCGTGCGCGAGGCGGGAGACGTCGAGATCCAGCAGGTGATGGTGGGGAGCTGCACGAACGGGTCCTACACCGACCTGCTCATGATCGCGAAGGTGCTGCAGGGGAAGCGCGTGGACCCGCGCGTGAACATGGTCATCGCGCCGGCGTCCAAGTCCGCGATCGAGCAGCTCGCCCGCGACGGCCTCGTCGCCGACCTGCTCGCCTCCGGCGCCAACCTCTCGGAGGCGACGTGCGGCGCCTGCATCGGCTTCGGCCACGTGCCCGCGCCCGGCTCGAAGAGCCTGCGGACCTTCAACCGCAACTTCCCTGCGCGCAGCGGTCTGCGGAACGACGCGGTCTACCTGGCGAGCCCCGCGGTCGCGGCCGCCACGGCGCTGCGCGGGCGCATCACCGATCCGCGGACGCTGGGAGCCGCGCCCGATATCGACCTGCCCGAGCGCTACACCGGCTCCGACGCCGGGTTGCTGCCGCCGGCGGCGGACCCCGCCGGGGTACAGGTCTACAAGGGCGAGCACGTCTCGCCCGTGCCGGTTCAAGAGGCGCTCGAGGACGGCGCGAGCGGAACGGTGATCCTCAAGACCGGCGACGACGTTACGACCGACGACATCATCCCCGCCGGCACCGAGATGCTCTCGAACTGGGCGAACATCCCCGTCGTCTCGACCTTCGTCTTCCAGCGCATCGACCCCACGTTCCACCTCCGCGCCCAGGCGGCGGGCAGCGGCTGGATCGTGGGCGGGGAGAACTACGGGCAGGGCTCGAGCCGCGAGCACGCGGCCATGGCGCCCATGTACCTCGGGATCCGCGGCGTCATCGCCAAGTCGTTCGCCCGCATCCACAAGGCGAACCTGATCAACTTCGGGCTGCTGCCGCTGACCTTCGCCGATCCGAGCGACTACGATCGCCTGGAGCAGGGGGACGAGGTCGCCGTCAGCGGGACCCTCGAGGGTCTCACGAGCGGCCGGATCGCCGGAATGAACCTCACGCGCGGCACGCCGCTGCGCCTGCAGGTCTCGCTCACCGACCGCGAGCGCCAGATCCTGCGGGACGGGGGGCTGCTGGCGCACACGCGGAACACGGGCATCGACGCGAGGGGAAACGGTGGCCCCGCCCTGGCGACCGTCGGCATCAACGCCGCGGGCGGCGCGCCGGCGACGGCCCCGCTGTAGCCGCCTGCGACGCTCAGCCGCGCACCGGCACCCACAGGATCGCGAAGACCTCCACGCGCACGTCGTCACGCTCCAGTGGCACAGGCCGCGACTCGACCGCGACGGCCTCGTCCAGGTGGCGCTCCTCGATCTCGCGCACCTCGGCCTCGAGCTCAGCGCCGAGGGCTGCCAGAGCGCTCTCGGCGTACTCTAGCTCGTCCCGCTCGCGCTCGGCCCTCAGGCGCGCGTTCTCGGTCATCCGCCGCTGCCGGCTGGCTTGCGAGATGGCGCGCGTACCCTTGCGCCCGAGCAGGAACCCGAAGACCGACTCCGCGCCCGAGACCACCTCCTCGCGCTTGCGGCCGGAGTGCGCCGCGTCGGCCGCGGCGGCATCGGCTCGCTCCTTCTCGAGCTTGCGCTGGAGCGTGGCCAGCCGTGTCGCGTACCGCTCGCGCAGCTTGGCGACCTCGGCGTCCCGGCGGGCGGCGCGCTCGCGCGACACTCGGCCCTCGAAGTCCGCTCGCGTCTCGTCGTGGCGCGAGTAGAGTCGCAGCGCCGGCGCGAGATGGAGCTCGAGCGTGGAGGTCGCGAGCAGGTGCTCCGCGAAGGCGCGCCGAAGCGCGGCGGCCCTGCCCTTCTGCAGGAGCCACGCCGGGAGCGAGTCGAAGCTCCCGATGCCCGGTGGCGCGCTCGAGGTCCCCTCCGCGCCGAGCGCCACGGTGCGGCTCCGCTCCCACACGGGGACGGCGTCCGGGAGCGGGAAGATCAGCCGCTCGGCAAGCTCGCGCAGGTCGAGGCCGGCACGCGCTTCGTCGTAGCGCAGAGCCGCGGCGGAGTAGAGGCCGGGGATCCACCGGATCGGCTCGGCAACGAACTCGGGGACCGGCTCGACGGAGCCGAGGCCGTGGAGCCCCTCCGGTGTGAGAAACAGGTGCGCGGCCCCGCTCGGGGCGGGGGGAGGCTGTCCGGCCCCCGTCGCCGCCGCACCGGACGATGCGGCGACCGTGGCGGGAGACGCGGCGGGAGCAGGCTTCGGCGGGGCCGCGGCGGCTGCGGCTCCGGCCAGCTGCGCGGGCCGCAGCCGCGCGATCTCCTCCCTGGTGAGCGGACCCCGCAGATAGGACATCGCCCAGCGCGTCTGGAACGTCAGCGGCTCGGTGCCACGCGTCGAGTGCAGCAGGAAAGCGCGCTTGGGGAGCGCGCCGATCGCGCGGTCGAGCTCCGGGCGACTCGCCCCGTCGCGGACTTGCCCGACCAGGCCCTCCAGGACCCGGTCCTTGTCGTTCTGCGTCTGCAGGCGCCCCACGCACCAGGTGCCGGCGTTCGTGAGGACCTTGTAGTCCACATCCACGGGGTTCTGCGTCGCGAGCACCAGGCCCAGACCGAAGGCGCGCGCCTGTTTCATCAGCAGCAGCAGGATCTCCTTCGTGGGTGGGTTCGCGGGATGGGGCGGGATCATGCCGACCACCTCGTCCACGTAGACCAGCGCCCGCAGGTCCGTCGTGCCGCCCTGGCGGCGCATCCAGACGTTCACCGCCGAGAGCAGGAGAGTCGTGAAGAAGAGCTTCTCGCCCTCGGCGAGGTGGCCCAGGTGGAAGACGGCGATCCGCGGCCGGCCTTCGGCGGTGCGCAGGAGCGTTCCGACGTCGAGGGCCTCCCCCTCCGTCCAGGCGGCGAACCCCGGTGCCGCGAGGATCCCGTTCAGCGCCACGGCGAGCTTCATCCGCTCCTTCGTGGGGAAGAAGCTCTCGACGTCGAAGACGCCGAGCTTCTCGAACGGAGGCTGCTGGAGGCCCCCGATCAACGCGGCGACGTCGCAGGCGGCCCCGGCGCGCCAGGCCCGCTCCACCAGGTGCGAGAGGAAGATGTGCTCGCGGCTCTTCAGCGGGTCGGCTTCGACTCCGAGCAGCGCCAGCAGTGCGCTGACCGAGACGCGGATGGACTCGAGCAGCGCCTCCTCCTCGGCTTCCCAGGAGAGCGCGGGCGCGGCGAGCGACGAGAGCACGTCCACGGACGTGCCGGCGCGGCTCCCGGGCGTGTAGACGGTCACCTCGGCGCTCTCGCGGAAGGCGCGGATCCGCTCGGCGCCGATGCCCCACTCGGCAAGCCCCTCGCGCCACCTGTCGGCCACGGCCCTGGCGTGCGCCTCGGGGGAGAGGCCCTGACGCTCGGCCTCACCCGGCGGGAGCCAGGGCAGGAAGTCCTCCGACCGCAGGTCCGGGAAGGTGAGGGCGAGGTTGCCGAGCTCTCCCTTCGGATCCACGGCCAGAGCGGGAATGCCGGCCAGCGCCGCCTCCTCCAGCAGGTCGATGCCGAGCCCGGTCTTGCCGCTGCCGGTCATTCCCACGACGAAGGCGTGCGTCGTGAGGTCGGCCGGATCCAGGTGCACTTCGATCCCGCGCTCGCCAGATGCGCCCAGGGTCCTTCCGAGATATAGCTTCGCCGCCTCGGCCACCGTGCCTCCTCGAGGGTAGGGTGCGCCCGAAGCTGCCGGGCGGCCGCGGCGGCCGCCAGAGGCCGTTAGATTCCGCGCCAAAGCGGCCGCTTGCGTGAAGGAGAAACGGATGATGGAATCCGTGACGTGCGTTCACGGATCGCGGCCGAGTGGACCCGCGCCGCGTGCCCGCCGCTGACGTGCGGCTCCTGTCCGTCAACGTGGGGCTCCCCCGGCGCGTGCCGCGCGGCGCCCGGACCATACGGACGGGGATCTTCAAGGCGCCGGTGACCGGTCGGGTGGCGCTGCGCACGCTGAATGTCGAGGGCGACGGGCAGGGCGACCTGCGCGTGCACGGCGGGGTGGACAAGGCCGTCTATGCCTATCCAGGCGAGCACTACCCGGCCTGGACACGGGAGCTCGGCCGCGACGACCTCGCCTACGGCCAGTTCGGCGAGAACCTCACGGTGCTCGGGATGCTGGAGGATGACGTGCACGTGGGCGACGTGTATCGCGTCGGCGGCGGCGCCCGGGTGCAGGTGACGCAGCCGCGTGTGCCATGCTCGAACCTCGGCCTACGGATGGGGTCGAGCGCCTTCCCCAAGGCGTTCCTGCGCAGCGGCCGCGTGGGCTTCTATCTGCGAGTGCTGCAGGAAGGGGAGATCGGCGCCGGCGACGTGATCCAGCGGGTATGCGAGGACCCGGCGAGGATCTCGATCGCCGAGGTGCTGCGGCTCATGTTCGCCAAGGTCGAAGATCGCGAAGCGATCGGCCGCGCCGCGGCCCTGCCGGCGCTGTCGGAGGAGTGGCGGCGCGAGTTCGCAAGACGGCTCGCGAGACGAGAGCCTGAGCGGAGCCTCAGCCCGCCTCGGGGGCGGGGTGCTGCTTCTCCAGCTGGAGGGCCCGGGCCTCCTCGATGAGGATCGCGATCAGCCGCTCGGACACCTCCGGAGAGAACCCCGCCGCCCGGCCGTGCTCGCGGGCGGCCGCGCGCACCAGCTCTTCCTGCCGTGCGTCCTGGACCGGCTGCCCGGCGCTGGCCTTGCGGCGGCCGATCACGCGAGCGACGCGGGCGCGCTCGGCCGCGAGGCGCACGATCTCCTCGTCCAGCTGCTCGATCCGCCGGCGCAGCTGGGACATCGCACCCGGATCCTTCCGGCGGGGAGGCTTCTCCTCGTCAGCGACGGCGACCGTCGCGCAGCCGTTTCCTCCTGCGTCGGCGGCGCGAGGGGAGCCAGCCGGGGACCCTCGCGACGGGGCCGTGCGGCCACGCGTGCCGAGCCTGCGTCCCTCGAGCGCGGCGTAACCTTCCAGATCGAGCATCAGCGCGGCGAACTCCTCGGGGGCCAGTGACTGGGCTCCGTCCGAGAGCGCCGCCTCCGGGTCGGGGTGCACCTCGACGAGCAGGCCGTCGGCTCCCGCGGCGAGGGCGGCCTTCGCCGCCGCGGGCACGAGCGAGCGCACTCCCGTCGCATGGCTCGGGTCGACGAGCACCGGCAGGTGCGTCTTCTCCTTGAGGGCGGCGACGGCGTTCAGGTCCAGGGTGTTGCGCGTCGTCGTCTCGAACGTGCGGATCCCGCGCTCGCACAACACCACACGCGGGTTGCCGGCCTGCACGATGTACTCGGCCGAGAGCAGGAGCTCCGTGACCGTGGCACTCAGGCCACGCTTGAGCAGCACGGGCTTGCCCGAGCGGCCCAGCGCCTTCAGCAGCTCGTAGTTCTGCATGTTGCGCGCGCCGACCTGCAGCACGTCGGCGAGCGCGGCCACGGGGGCGATCTGCTCCTCCGACATCACCTCGGTCACGAGCGCCAGGCCGTTCTCGCGCGCGGCCTCGGCGAGCATCTCCAGGCCCGGCAGCCCCAGCCCCTGGAAGCTGTACGGCGAGGAGCGGGGCTTGAAGGCGCCGCCCCGGAGTGCGGAGGCGCCGGCGGCCTTCACCGCGCGCGCGGCCGCGCCGATCTGCTCCCGGCTCTCCACCGAGCACGGTCCCGCAGCCACGAAGAGCGCCTCTCCGCCCACGTGCAGGCCGTCGGCTAGGGTGACCACGGTGCCCTCGGGACGGGTGAACCGGCTCACCAGCTTGTACGGCTCGAGGATCGGCAATGCCCGGTCCACGCCCGGCGCGGTCGCCAGCGAGCCCATCTCGGGCTTGCGCGCGTCGCCCAGCACGGCGATCACCACGCGCTCCCGGCCGCGGATCAGGTGCGCGCGGAAGCCCAGGGCTTCGACGCGCGCGACCACGTGCTGGATCTGGTCCTCCCCGGCTCCCGGCAGCATCGAAAGGATCATCGCTCAACTCCTCCTCGGCTCGATCAGCACGAAGCGCGTCCGGTTGTCGGTGCGGTCCGACACGTCCTCGACGAGCACCCGCCCGCCGTGGAGCTCCGCAGCGGCCGCGGGACCGATCGCCGCCAGGTCGCCGCCGCCCACCGAGCAGACCTCGCGCACGGCACCCGCCGTGTCGGCGGTCTCGACGGCGCGGATCCGCGGGCGTTCCTCGAAGAAGCGCCGGCACTGCGCCAATGCCACGGGATGCGAGCGAACCTCGCGCACCGCGTCGAGAGCCGTCCCGTCGGCGGCGATCAGCGACTGCCGGATCGGCACGACGAGCTCGGCCACGGCGTGCAGACCGTGTCGTGCCATCAGCGCGGACACGTCGAGGACCTCACCGGCGAGCGCGTTCTCCACCGGCAGCACCGCGTACGCGGCGTCGCCGGCGGCGACACGGGCAGCCGCGTGCTCGAACGTGTCGCAGCAGACGAGCTCCGACTCCGGCAGCATCCGCCGCGCGGCGGCATCGCTGAAGCTGCCCGCCTCTCCCTGGATCGCGACGCGCACCAGGAACGAGCTCCATGAAAAAGGCCCCGTCTCGGGGGAGGCGGGGCCGGTCGCATGCGTCGATCCCACGCTACCGCGCGCGCCTCCCTGCCGGGAGGAACACGAACGCGAAGGGGAACACGCAGTGCGCCGTGCGCGGGGAAGCGGTCATGGACCAACGCTAAACCGAAGGCACCCCCTGTCAAGCGCGGAAGCGGTGGTCCGCCGCTCGCCGAGGCTGGGGCAGAAACGGCTGCGCGTCAGCGCGCCCCGCGCCGGAGCCTGAGTCCGCGACCCGGCCGCTCGCCCGTCGGCTCTGCGTTCCTCAGGACGGCCACCCCATTCACGAGCACGTGCTCGATCCCGACGGCGAGTCGACGCGGGTCCTCGAAGGTCGCCCGGTCGCAAACCGTCTCGGGGTCGAACACCACCACGTCGGCGTAGAGTCCCGTCTTCAGGGTCCCGCGCTCCGTGAGTCCCGCACGCGCGGCCGGCAGCGAGGTCATCTTCCGCACCGCGTCCTCGAGCGTGAGTACGCCCTGCTCCCGGACGTAGCGGCAGAGGAGGCGCGGGAAGGTCCCGAACGCGCGCGGATGGGGCGTGTCGGTGGAAAGCGGGCCCTGGAGCGCGCGCACACCCGCGTCGCCTCCGATCATCGTCCATGGCTGGCTCAGCGCGGTGACGAGGTCGGCCTCGTCCATAGAGAAATAGATGGCCGAGGACTGCAGGTCGTCGGCCACGAGCAGGTCGATCAGCGCCGCCGCCGGCCGCTGCCCGCGCGCCCGTGCGATCGCGTCGAGGCGCATTCCCTCGTAGCCGGCGAGCGAGTCGGCGACGACGTCGGAGATCTGCACGCCGGCGGCTCCGCCCGCGCTCGTCGCCAGCTCCGGCTGGCCGCTCGCGGTCGTGCCGGACAGGAGCGTCTCGAGACTGTCGCGGAGCGCGGGGTCCCGCAGCCGGGCCAGCGTCTCCTCCGGTGTCGCGCCCTCCGCCCACGCCGGAAGGATCGCGTCGAGGCCGGTGCTGGATGCGGTGTAGGGATAGACGCTCGCCATCACGTCCACTCCGCGCTCGCGCGCGGCACGAATCGCGGCCACCGCCGCGTCCATCCTGCCCCAGTTCGCCCGCCCGCTCGCCTTCAGATGGTGGATGAGCACCGGCGCGCCGGATCGCTCGCCGATCGAGATCGCCTCCGCGATGGCTTCCACGAGCCGGTCGCCCTCGCTGCGGATGTGGCTGGCGTAGATCCCTCCGCCGCGCGCGGCGACGGTGGCCAGCCGGGCGATCTCGTCTGTCGTCGCGTAGCGGCCGGGCGCGTAGGCCAGCCCGCTGGAGAGGCCGAAGGCGCCCTGCTGCATGGCGACCTCGAGCGCCTCCTCCATCGCCTCCATCTCGGCTGCTGCCGGACGCCGGTCCTCGGGCCCCACGCCGTGCAGCCAGAGCGAGGAGAGGCCGATCCACGTGCCCACGTTGATCGCCGTTCCGCTCTCCTCGAGGGCGGCGAAGTAGCCGTCCAGGTCCTGCCAACCGTACTCCACTCCCCACGGCTCGATCTCGCGCCGCCGCTCGGCGCGAGGGCGCTCGCTCGCCGGCACGACGCTCGTCACCTCCCCGGTGATCTCGCTCGTGACTCCCTGCGTGATCTTCGAGAGCGCTCCTCCGTCCGCCAGCAGGCGAAACTCCGAGTGCCCGAGCATGTCGATGAAGCCGGGTGCGACGACGAGGCCGGTGGCGTCGATCGTGTCGCGAGCGGAGGGGCCGGGATCGCCGATCTCCCTCAGCCGCCCGAGGGCCGCGATGCGCTCGCCGGTGATCGCCACGTCGCCCGCCGCCGGAGGCGAGCCCGTGCCGTCGACGATCCTGCCACCCGCGATCAGCAGATCGTACACCGGCTCGGGAGTGCCTGACGTGGCGGGGTGCGTGCAGGCGGAGACGAGTCCCGCTACGACCAGCGTCATCGGCCCGGCGAGCCCGGCTCTGGTTCTTCCCTGGATGGTCACACGCCTCGATCGGCGATGAAGGGCGGGTCGGCCGAAGAGCTTTCAAAGCCGTGTAGCGTGGTGTCAAGCTCCACGAGAGTCTCGATGAGACGCGGTCCACGCGCTATGATCGGGCATGGTCTCGCCGAGCCACCGACCCCGCTGCCCGCGGTGGATCTCGCCGCGGGTCCTGGCCGTCACGCATCTGCTGCTCGGCTGTGCGACCGATGAACACGCGACGCCCAGTCGAGAGCACCTACTCTCTCGTCCGCTTCGACGGCCGGCGCTGCCGCTGGATGAGGGAACGCTGCCGCCTCGAGTCGCGCCGTACCTTCTCAGCTCCGATTCACCGAGGAGCCGCCATGACGTCCACGTCGATCGAGGACCCGGACTTCCGGGTCCGGCGGGAGGTCTACGATCAGACCCTCACGAACGGGCGGCCACCCGCCACGAACGACCTCGCCGCCCGGCTGCAGCTCCCGATCGAGGAGATTCGAGCGAGCCTGCGGCGGCTCGCCGCGACCCGCGTGCTCGTTCTCCAGCCCGGGGCCGGGGAGATCCTCATGGCCAATCCGTTCTCGGCGATCCCTACACCCTTCGTCGTGGAGACGCCGGCCTACTCCGCCTTCGGCAATTGCATCTGGGACGCGCTGGGCATCTCCGCCATGCTGCGCCAGCCCGCGCGGGTCCGTACGGCCTGCGGTTGCTGCGGCGAGGCGATTGAGCTCGACGTCGACTCGGGAGCCGTGCGCAGCGCGTCTGGGACCGTGCATTTCGCCGTCCCCGCGCTGGGGTGGTGGGAGGACATCGTCTTCACCTGAAAGACGATGCTCCTCTTCCGGTCGGAAGAGCACGTCGATCGCTGGTGCCGGAGCTGGCGGATGGCGCGCGGCGGTCTCCTCACGCTCGATCAGGCCGGCGCTCTGGCCAGCGCCTGGTACGGCCCGGATCGCCGCGCGCCCGACTGGCGCCGTCGAACCCTGGAGGAGGTCGAGGACCTGTTCCTCTCGCTCGGCCTGGTCGGCGAGTTCTGGTCGCTGCGCGCTTCGTGATGACGGACGATGCGCGACTGGCTCTCACTCCCACCGCAAGGACGGTGTGATGCAGATGTCGATTGCACGCATTCCAGCGCTCACGGTCGGCCTCCTGGCTCTCCTCGCCTCTCCTGCCGCGGCCCAGGTGACGGCCATCCGCGCCGGGCGGCTCGTCGACCCCGAGGCCGGAACGGTCGCCACGAACCAGGTGATCCTGGTCCAGGACGGGAAGTTCACCGCCATCGGCCCGGACGTCGTCTTGCCCGAGGACGCCGAGGTGATCGACCTGTCGAACCTGACGGTGCTGCCGGGGCTCGTCGACGCGCACAACCACCTGGCGCTGACCTACAAGGAGGAGCCGGAGAGCAACGTCTACTACATGACCTACGTGATGGAGAGCACTCCGCTGCGCGCGATCCAGGCGGCCTCGAACGGAATGCAGATGCTCGCCTCGGGGTTCACGATCGTGCGCGACATGGGGAACGCCGGCAACTACGCCGACACGGCGCTGCGGGTGGCGATCGAGCAGGGATGGCTCCCCGGCCCCACCATCATCAACTCGGGGATCATCATCGGCGGCATGGGCGGGCAGTTCTGGCCGACACCGGAGATGGCCGTCGGCAAGGACATCGTCTACCCCGAGTACCTCGACGCGGACACGGCCGACGAGATCGTCAAGGCGGTCCGGCAGAACGCCCTCTTCGGGGCCAGGGTCATCAAGATCTGCGTCGACTGCAAGCCGTGGGGCTACACCACCGACGAGATTCGACTCGTCATCCGCGAGGCTGCGAAGGCGGGGCTGAAGGTGGAGGGTCACGTCCAGACCCTGGACGGCGCGCGCCGCGCCATCGACGCCGGCATCTGGTCGATCGCGCACGACAGCGGCTTGAACGACGAGATGCACGAGCTCATGGCCGAGAAGGGCATCTGGCGCGCTGGCACGGAGACGCCGCCCACCTTCGGGCACACGTCCGAAGAGGGCTACCGCGAGACGGTCGCCGGGCTGAAGAACGCCTACGAGAACGGCGTGCCGCTCACCTTCTCGACCGACGCCGACTACTACGTGCCGGGCAAGACGCGCGGTGAAGTGGCGATCGACTTCATCGAGACCTGGAAGGCCGCCGGAATACCTCCAGCCGACATCCTGCGGGCGATGACGATCAACGGCTACCGGGTCAGCGAGACCGAAAGCACGCGTGGACCCATCGAGCCCGGCCTCGCCGCCGATCTGATCGCAGTGCCGGGAGATCCGCTGACGGACATCGACGCGTTGCGCGACGTGCAGTTCGTGATGAAGGATGGCCTCGTCTTCAAGCAAGACGGGGTGATGACGCCCGGTGAGTTCTTCCATGGCGGGCCGGTGAACGGCTGGAGGATTCGCTGAGGGCCGAGAGTGGAACCGGCTGACACGAGGGGCCGGGGGACGAAGGTGGGGCCGGCAAGCGCAAGCGAGTGCGAGCCGTTCACGTGGGACGCGCGATTCGCGCGCTGAGAGGATCCTCCCGCGCCGAGCAGGTATCACGCACGTCGGAACTGTCCGAGCCGTAAGGAGGCCACATGACGAAGAGCATCGAGCGCGCGATCCGAGCACGCGCTCTCCGTTTCAGCGCGGTCGCCGCGCTCCTGCTCCCGACGATCCCCTCCTCGGCCATGGCCCAGGCCCCGCCCGCTGGCGAGTCCGCCGCGGCTCGCGTCGTGATCGACCGCGAACGGGTCGAGACCTCCGTCGGCGACACCGTGCGGCTGCAGGCCACGGCGTACGACGCGGCTGGACGCGAGGTCTCGGCGCCCATCCGCTGGCTCACATCCTACGAGGTCGGGGCGGTGGACTCGACGGGCACGTTCGTGGCGACCGGTGCGGGCGAGGAAGCCATTCTCGCCATGGCGGGCGATTCGGCGATCGCATCGATTCCCGTCGTGGTCGCGCCCCTCGCGCCGTCCCGACTCGAGCTACGGCTCCCGGGGGGGCCCTTGACCTCGAGCTCGTGGGTCCCGCTCGAGGGGCTGGCGTTCGACCGCCTGGGCAACCGGGTCTGGGACGCGCGCTTCGAGTGGACCTCGCAGGACCCGAGGGTCGCGGCGGTCGTCGGCGGCTGGCTCGAGGCGCGCCGGCCCGGGAGCGCCAGGCTGACCGCGCGCGCAGGCGATGCGGTCGGGACGCGCGAGATCACGGTGACGGCCGCTCCCCGTGGTGAGCTCGGCGTGCGCGCCCCGGAAGCGCCGCTGCGCACGGGGGAGGTCTTCTCGCTGGCGCCGACGCTCGGCGGCGCGCCGCTTCCCGCGGGTGCGTTTCCGCGCTTCACCGTCACGGGGCCCGACGGGCGCGTCCATCCCGACGGCGCCTTCGTGGCCGAGGAGCCGGGTGACTACGTGGTCGTCGCCCGCTACGCCGGCGACGAAGCCACCGCAGGGCTGCGGGTGCTGCCGCGCAGCTTCGAGCGCGAGCTCGCGCTCGTGGGCCGGGGAGCCGTGTCGTACGCGCACACGGGCGACCTTTGGGTCTTCGACGACGCAGCCTACCTGGGCAACTTCGGCGACAACTCGCTCCGCGTGTTCGACGTCTCGGACCCCACGAATCCCGTGGCGACGGACTCGATCGTGGTGGACGCGCGCCGGGTGAACGACGTGAAGGTGAACCCCGAGGGTGGGTTCGCGATCATGACCCGTGAGGGCGCCTCCGACCGCCGGAACGGCATCGTCGTGCTCGGCATCGACGACCCGCACCACCCCACGATCCTGAGCGAGTACACAGAGACCGTCTCCGGCGGCGTCCACAACACGTTCATCGTCGGAGACCTCGTCTACGCGGTGCACAACGGCACGCGCGACATGCACATCATCGATGTCTCCGATCGCGCGCGGCCGCGGGAGGTGGGGCGCTGGGGGATCGAGAACCCCAACCGCGTCCTGCACGACGTCTTCATCAAGGACGGGATCGCCTATCTCTCCTACTGGGACGACGGCCTGGTGATCCTGGACTTGGGCGGCGCCGGCAAGGGGGGCACGCCGACCGAGCCGGTGTTCGTCTCGCGGATCGCCTACCCCCAGGGCAACACGCACGTGGCCTGGCGCTGGAAGGACTACGTCTTCGTGGGCGACGAGATCTTCCCGCAGGACTGGGATCCGGAGAAGCCCGTCGCCGCGCGCGGCTTCATCCACGTCATCGACGTCTCGGACCTCGAGCACCCGATCGAGGTGGCGAAGTACGAGGTCCCGGAAGCGGGGGCGCACAACGTGTGGATCAACGACCACGAGAGCGTGCTCTACATCGGCTACTACCAGGCCGGCCTGCGGGCGGTGGACGTCTCGGGCGACCTGCGGGGTGACCTGTTCCGGCAGGGGCGGCAGATCGACTTCTTCTTGACCGAGGACGACGAGCGCGTGAAGGTGCCGAATGCGACCTTCAACTGGGGGGCGATGACGCACGAGGGGTTGATCTACTCGGCGGACTTCAACTCAGGCCTCTGGGTCCACGAGTGGGTGCCGGTCGCGCCATGAACCTGCTTTATGGAGTGGCCGCTGCGCGCCTACTCAGGGCCCCCCGGCCTAATCACCACGTGCCGTCTCGAAGGAGCTCTCCGTGATCGTCTGATTTCCGCCGGCCTCGATCGCCAGGACCTCGAAGTCGTACTCGGTGCCCGGCTGGAGGAACTCCGGCGGGACCGTCACGCTCGTGACGGACGCCGGCAGATCGACGCTGAACTGGAGTGGAGTCGGCTCCTCGCGCTCGACGATCACCTGATAACGCACGATTTCGATTCCCTGCGGGCGGGTCACGGGCACCCACACGATGACGGTGTGGTCGGGGTCCACCCGCTGGCCCTCTCGAGGGGAAAGGATGACCGGCCCGGCCGGAATGTCGTGCGTGAGCGTCGCCACGCCGACGATCCGTTCCCCCTCGACCGTCCTGCCGACGAAGCGGTACTCTCCCTCGGGGAACATCCTCAGGAGGTCCCTCAGGGGAAGCTCGTCGAACGACGGCTCCTCGCTCTCGAAGAAGAGCTCGGTGAGACCGAGCTTCTCGAGGTTTCCTTCGGCTCCGACCACGAGGAGCCTGCGCCCGTCGGGACTGAAGATCGTGACCTCCCGCCAGGCTTCTCCGTCCAGATCGACCTGAATGCCCGCGTCTCCATCGGTGGCGTTGACCTCGATCCTGATCTCGGTCACGGCGAAGCGGACCTGGCCCTGGAGCTCCGGGGCTGCCACGCAAACGAGAGTGACCAGTGCGGCCACGGCGGGGAGAATGCCCGGTGCCGCCACGCGTCGCGATGGTCTCATGATTCCCTCCCTGGGGAAGTTCTCCGCTGCTTTCGATTTGCGTCCCCTGGGGAGGCAGTACTTCTGCCACCGGAGAGGACGCGCAGTTCGCTCTGCCACCCGAGGAACAGGCGGCGCGATCGTTCG